>JAPLFE010000084.1 GCA_026390855.1 Chlorobiales bacterium
CCCAAGCCTTTCAGCACGACTGATGGGACTCGATAAACTCGGTGTGGCATCCTATCTGCTGACACTCTACTCATCGCTTGCCGTTCTGACCGATGATGCTCTGGCTGTCCTTGAAAACGTAGAGGTAGGATACTATCACGACTACGAACATCGAAAGTTAGGTACTAAAATAAAATAGAACCTTACCGATAAACCGCTATAGACCGTAACAACCTTCTCAGGCATTGAAATGAAGGTTGTTGCGGTCTATGGATTACTATTGTACTTATGCCAAGAGAATATGAGCAGCAGAACATGCCGGGAATCGAAAGCGAAGCGTTGAACCCTCTGATCATTGCACAAATTGCAAGCCGACTGTTCAATGAACTGCCCGAAGTAGGATCAGTCCCGAAATATGAAACCGATGTCGCAGGAGCTCCTTCATCACTTGCAGAGTCCTTAACTGATAAAACGGCTTTTCCTGCTGAACAGAGTGGGTGGAATACTACTCATCCCCTCTCGCAAAACAAATTACCTCAACACGAAAACCTGCCTTATGTTTCTAGAGAAGTTCTGGAAGCACCTGAGCACGATTTCTATTTTCTCTCCAGCACCCCGGAAAAAGAGCCGGAGCCACTCGAACATCATGCAAATAAACTGACTGAGCAGCAGAACTATTCAGAAAATACTGACGGACAAGGCATAGAAGGTTCAAACAGACTCAACCAGTTCATCCGGCGCAGCCTGCCTCCAACCCCGGATAACGTCGAAAGTTTTGCAGCAAACAATCCAGACAGCATCGCACCATTTTTTACCATATTAAACGGTGGACTGCCGGCTGAAGACGACTTCTCTTTCAGGTTGCTGCTTGCTGCAGCTCAAAAGCAGGCTGCGACGACAACAAATGATCATCCACGATTAAACTCTCAGATCCATAGTCCTGAAGGTTTTTCTGCCAATCAGCCGCATGAGCAGTTCCCAGAGCAACCCTCCTCAACAGGCGGCCCTGTTGAAGGACAATGCTATGCCGCAAAACTCTATAAAACCTTTGAGCAGGAACAAGGCGGTTCTGTGCTCGAAGCAGTCTTTCAATCGCTGCGTGGCAATGCATCCTCACCTGCAGGAATCCCTGAACTTCCCGGCAAAGCTCCGGCTCCAGTTTGGCCAAACGTCAGCCCGGAACCGCTCGGCAGCAGCCCCTTACCGTTCAGTTTGCCTGACGCTCCCCACGAACCCTATTACTTTTTACGTGAGCCAAAAGTTCCAATACATCAGCCTGAAGGCTTTAACGTCCTCACCATACGAAAGGATTTTCCCGTCCTTCACCAGAAAATTCATGGCAAACAGCTCGTCTGGTTCGACAACGCTGCAACAACACAAAAGCCACTCAGCGTCATCAACGCAGTAGCTCAGTTTTACGCCACCGACAACTCCAACATCCATCGCGGGGCACACACTCTTGCTGCTCGGGCAACCGATGCCTACGAAGGTGCCCGTGAGAAAATAAGGCAATTCATCGGAGCAGCTTCTTCTTCGGAAATCATCTATGTCCGGGGTACAACCGAAGGTATTAACCTTGTTGCACAAACCTGGGGCCGAAAGTTTATCCAGCCCGGTGATGAAATTGTTCTCTCCATCCTTGAGCACCATGCCAATATCGTTCCTTGGCAGATGCTCGCACAGGAAAAAGGAGCACGCATAAAGGTTGTCCCAGTCAATGACCGCGGCGAGATCATCATGGAAGAGTACACCAAGCTGCTCGGACCACGCACAAAATTTGTCTCCCTGACCCAGGCTTCAAACGGTCTTGGCACCATTCTCCCAGTCAGGGAAATGATTCAGCTCGCCAAACGCTTTGACGCAAAAGTCCTCGTCGATGGCGCACAATCTGTTGCCCATATACCGGTCAATGTGCAGGATCTCAATGCCGATTTCTTTGTCTTTTCAGGCCATAAAATCTTTGCTCCAACCGGCATCGGCGCGCTCTATGGTAAGCGGGAACTGCTTGAACTCATGCCTCCATGGCAAGGTGGTGGCAACATGATTCAGGATGTCCGCTTTGAGGAAACCATCTACAATGAACCACCGGCAAAGTTTGAAGCCGGCACCCCTTCAATCGGTGATGCTATCGGCCTTGGAGCAGCACTCGACTATGTCCGTAAAATCGGGATTGAAAACATCGGCCGTTACGAGCATGAGTTGACGGAGTACGCTACTGAGAAACTCATTAGGATTCCGGGACTGCGTATCATCGGCACTGCTCGCAACAAGGTGGGCGTAGTCTCGTTTGTACTCAACAAACTCCCTAATGAAGAGGTCGGCAAACTGCTTGACCGTGAAGGCATTGCTGTCCGTACAGGTCATCACTGCTCACAGCCATCGTTACGAAGATTCGGGGTGGAAGGAACCATACGCCCATCTCTGGCTTTCTACAATACCAAGAATGAAATTGATCGGCTCGCTGAAGTGGTCAATCACATCCAGCGACGATAATGCGGATAATGCCGCTAAATGCCCCCTCGATGGCAACAAAAAAGGAAAATAACGCTTATCTTTGTCACCGATAACGAACAACATCCGTAAAGAACAGCTCATGCAATTTGAAACACTTGCCATTCATGACGGCCAAGCTCCTGATCCCCATACAGGATCGGTAACCGTTCCTGTTTACCAGACCTCCACCTTCGAACGTGAAGATCTGGAACATCGGAGTGAATTCTTCTACTCACGAATTGGCAATCCAACAAGAAAGGCACTGGAATCAACCCTCGCACTGCTTGAAAACGGGCGATATGGCCTAGCCTTCGCTTCCGGAGTAGCTGCATCCCTGGCCGCTCTTCAGGTATTGAAACCCGGCGACCATATAGTCTCCGGACTCGATATCTATGGCGGCAGCTACCGCACGTTTGAGCAGCTCATGCGTCCTTGGGGTGTCAACACCACCTATGCTGCAAGTGAAACCACCGAGAGTTATGAGGCATGCATCACACCCCAGACAAAACTGATCTGGCTTGAAACTCCTAGTAACCCCCTGCTTCAGCTATCCGATATCCGCGCTATTGCCCTCCTGGCTAAAAAGCACGGCATTCTCGTTGCTGTCGACAACACCTTTTCCAGTCCATACTTCCAAAGGCCCCTCGACCTCGGCGCAGATATTGTTGTACACAGTACCACCAAATATCTCGGTGGTCACAGTGATATCATCGGTGGCGCAGTAATCACCTCCGACCCTGGACTGCATACGAAAATTAAAAACTATCAAGGTGCCGCAGGAGCCATACCTGCGCCCTGGGACTGCTGGCTTATCCTTCGTGGTTTGAAAACGCTGAAAATCCGCATGAAGGAACATGAGGCCAATGCCCTGCACCTTGCAAACTTTCTTGAACAGCACCCCGCAGTGGAACAGGTCTTTTATCCAGGCCTCGCCTCTCACCCCCAGCATGAGCTGGCAAAACAGCAGATGAGCGGTTTCGGTGGAATGCTCACCTTTGCCTTAAAAGGTGGACTTCCTGCTGTTGAAAAACTGGTTTCGCGAATAAAACTTTTTGTACTTGCCGACAGTCTCGGTGGCGTAGAATCGCTGATTGCATCCCCCGCAAAAATGACTCTCGGACCACTTTCTCAGGAAGAGCGACTCCGTAGAAAGTGTACCGATAACCTTGTACGTCTCTCTATTGGACTTGAAAATGCCGGCGACCTGGAAGCCGACCTTCAGAACGCTCTTTCCGATTTGTAAAGCCAAAAAAAACCATGAAGAAATAGCACAAATGATTACTATTGAACTGAACGGAAAACAACAGACAATCCCTCCCGGTTCTGCCGTAACCGATTTGCTTTCAATCATCGGATCAGAAGGAAATACCGTGGCAGTAGTGATCAACGACCGTATCATCCGCCCCGACAAACGATCAACTCACAACTTACAGGAAGGTGATCGCGTTGAAATTCTGGTTTTTGCAGGCGGAGGTTAACCCGCATAGATAGACTCAATCCCAATGGACTTTTTACAATTAGGCTCTTACACCTTCTCTTCCCGTCTGATTCTTGGAACCGGAAAATTCAGCAACACAGCGCTCATGCTCGAAGCGGTCAGGGCTTCTGGAGCCCAGCTTGTTACGGTTGCCCTTCGCAGATTCAACCGCGAACAACTTTCCGACGATCTCTTCGGCCCATTAAAGCAACTTCCCGGAATAACATTAATGCCAAACACATCCGGTGCATCAACTGCGGCTGAAGCTGTCCGTGCCGCCCAGATATCCCGTGAACTTTCCGGAAGTCCCTTCATCAAGGTGGAAATCCACCCCAATCCCCAGCATTTAATGCCCGACCCAATAGAAACCTATGAGGCATGCAGGATTCTTGCAAAAGAAGGATTTCTAGTCATGCCATACATAGCAGCCGACCCCGTTCTGGCTAAACGCCTCGAAGAAGTTGGATGCATTTCAGTCATGCCGCTCGGATCAGCAATCGGCAGCGGTCAAGGTCTTGCCACTGCAGAAATGCTCAACATCATCATCCGTGAAAGCAACATCCCGGTCATTGTCGACGCAGGCCTGCGCTCCCCTTCCGAAGCATCACTAGCCATGGAAATGGGATGCGAAGCCGTCCTCATCAACAGTGCTGTAGCGGTGTCCGACAACCCACCCGAAATGGCCGAAGCCTTTGCCGAAGCAGTTGCAGCAGGAAGAAAAGCATTCAAAGCCGGACTGATGCCAAAAAGCAGCTCAGCAAAAGCAACAAGTCCTCTCACCGCTTTTCTAGGAGCAAAAGTATGACCATGGTACCGGATTGGCTCACCGACAACCGGGACTTGGCAACCCTTCAAGCAATGCTTGATTCCACATCATCAAGCTCCCTTGAATCACTTGCTGCCGAATCCAAGGCACTCACCCTGCGCCGTTTCGGACACACCATGACACTCTACGCCCCGCTCTACCTCTCAAACCACTGTTCCAGCGGCTGTGCTTACTGCGGCTTTGCCTCCGATAGAAAAACACCCCGGCGCCGCCTTGAGCCTCCTGAAATACGCAGTGAACTAAGCGCCATGAAAAAGCTTGGAATCACCGATATCCTCCTGCTCACAGGAGAACGCACCAGCGCAGCTGGCTTTGATTATCTTCAACACAGTGTCGAAATCGCTGCCCGGGAAATGCAGCGTGTATCAGTGGAAGCTTTCCCCATGAGCGTCAATGAATACCGCGCCCTTGCCGACAGCGGCTGCACAGCCATAACTATCTATCAGGAAACCTACAACCGCGAACGCTACGAAGCTCTGCACCGCTGGGGTCCAAAAAAGAATTTTATCGACCGGCTTGAAACGCCCGCAAGAGCACTCGAAGGCGGCATAAAATCCGTAGGACTCGGTGTACTGCTCGGACTCTCAGACCCGGTAGAAGACGCGCTGAGCCTCTACCGGCACATACGCCACCTCGCACGAACCTACTGGCGAGCCGGTTTATCAGTATCATTTCCCCGTATGAGACCGCAAACCGGTGGCTACGAACCACCCTTCCCTGTTGACGATCACTTTCTTGCCCGCATGATTTTTGCATTCCGCATTGCACTACCCGATGTAGAACTTGTCCTCTCAACACGCGAAAGTGCAGCCTACCGCGACGGCATGGCAGGACTCGGCATCACCCGAATGAGCATCGAAAGCCGCACCACTGTTGGCGGTTACCACGACACAGAAACCAACGAAAAAGGACAGTTTGATGTCTCTGACAACCGATCCATATCTGAATTCTGCACAGCCCTGCGTGCAAAAAACTTAGAACCAGTCTTTAAAAACTGGGAACCAGCCTATAACGGCCCTGCTGACGGAAACATCAGCACTATACTTCACCCCTGAAACACAAAGCCATGCCATTGAACGACAAACAGCAAGAACGTTATGCGCGCCACCTGACACTGAAAGAAATCGGCGAAACAGGTCAGGAAAAACTGCTGCACTCAAAAGTAATTATTATAGGCGCCGGAGGCCTCGGCTCCCCTGCATCCTTTTATCTCGCAGCCGCCGGTATCGGAACAATCGGGCTTATGGATGGCGACACCGTAGATCTCAGCAACCTCCAGCGCCAGATACTGCATACCACCGATTCAATCGGACATGAAAAAGTAACCTCAGCAAATAAAAGGCTCTTTGCTCTCGATCCAGCCATCAACCTCAACCTCTATCCGTTCCGGTTAACCTCCGACAACGCACCAGAGATCCTTGCCCAGTATGACTTCGTCATTGATGCCACCGACAACTTCGAGTCAAAATTCCTCATAGCAAAAGCCTGCCACCAAGCAGCGAAAGCATACTCCCACGCCGGCATCAAGCAATTCTACGGCCAAACCATGACTGTCCATCCCGGAAAAACCGCCTGTTACAACTGCGTCTTCCACGAAACAGGAATACCAGCAACAGGGATACCCTCAGGGCCAATCGGAGCACTCCCCGGAGTCATCGGCTCACTCCAAGCCATCGAAGCCATAAAATACATCCTCAACATTGGAACCCAATTGACCAATACCCTCCTGACCTACGAATCCCTATCCACAGAAATACGAAAAGTCCCGGTAACCAAGGACCCCCACTGCCCAATCTGCGGCACTCCCTGACCTCTGCCATGGCCGACCCGAAGCATAACGCAGAATAAAAAAAGGAGGCCAAAGGCCCCCCGTTGCAAGGTCACAGCAACAACTATCAGATATCAACTCTCACCCCAAGCAGAATACTATTGCTGATAACGTTAAAATCGCTGACAGTAAGTGCGCTTGTTGTGATACTGCCAATTTTTCCTGTAGAAAAGTAGCGGTAACGAGCATCAAGCTTAACTGTATTGCTGAGAGGAATCACCGCACCAGCTCCAATCTGATATGCTATAGCCGTTGCCTGGCCATTTGAAGACGAACCACTATACTGCAAAGAACTTGCAGGCGCATTGATATCATTAAAATTGATAGATGCAACACCTATACCAGCAGTAATATATGGCTCAACACCACCCGAATGAATATCATAGTAAGCATTGGCAAGAAAGGATATCACAGAAGCATTCCCCTCTAAATCTTTCACAGTCGTTGACGGAAGAAATGAGCCTGCAGATGAAATACTGCTTGTAAAGTTATTTATGTTGCTGCGCTGATAGCCAACTTCACCCTCAATACGAACGTTTCCACACTCTGAACCAAGAGCACCAAGCATGGAAAAACCCGAGTTGACAAACGCCAACCGATTATTATAGGTGGTTTGGAAAAACATAGGATAAGCATAGTTAGACGTTGAATAATTATCTGTTATGTTATTCAACCATACAATACCCACATCTCCACTGACGTAATTCTTCGCCGATGCAGGAACGGTCCAAAAACCCGCAAAGAATAACGCCATCAATACAATTATGTTTTTCATTGCTCCCCCTGGTTATTTGTTTAAGGCAAACCAATAACATTATTACTCCACCGTTACATTAAAATATAACAAAATATAAACCCATAACCCCAAAAGTATCATCCCACACCAACCCTCACGGTCATCGCAACCACAAAGTGGAGAAAACATCTCCCAACTACCAGAGAGCTGTCGACCCACCTTTTGTAGTCAATACTCGGCTAAAACCCTGCCAGGTATCCATCACCTCCAGTTGATAACGCCACTATCAGCATTGAGCAAAAGCGATGCAAAAAAATATTTTTACGGGAAATTTAAGCACTCATTAATGATGCTTTAAGGGGCCATTGATTAAACTAATTCGAGTGGTTCTTGAATTCGTTTTTTTGCTGTTGTGTTTCAAGTGCCCTGTTAAATTATAAATCATCAAACAAAGCGAGGTATCCCATGAAAAAATCTCTACAACTTCTCTCTATAGCAGCAATGACTGTGATGCTTTCCAGCAATGCCGCTTATGCACGGAACAACAGCTCTTTATCCCACGGCGAAGCTCAGCTTAAAGCAGGGCACAACCAGGAAGCTATAGCAGACTTCACCAAAGCCATCGACCAGACTCCAAAACTCTCACCTGCCAAACTTGCAACGGCTCACATCAATCGCGGGATCGCAGAACGTGCAATAGGGAAAACCGAAGCCGCAAACCTGGACTTTAAAAAAGCCATAGAGTTAGATCCAACACCTGCCGACGCAAAAGCTTTCAAAAACAGAGGGCTTGCAAAATCCGCTCTCGGAGATAGTGACGGAGCAAAATCAGACTTCAAAATGGCGGCATCCCTCGGCGATAACTCCAGCACGGAATGGATAAATAAGAGCAACGGGTAACACACTATCCTCTCTTCTCCAGAGAGAAAGAGAGACAAAGAAAAAAAGTACCGCTCATAATTTAAAACGCCCCGGTTTTATTGGCCGGGGCATATTTTTTATTGACCTCCCCATAGAGGCACGACTCTCTTCCCAATTTCACCCCGACCCAAAGCGAAAACCTCTCCCCTCAGCACGCACTTATACCATAGCTGTCATTTCTTACTCACTGCCAAAACAAAACTCAACACAGCAAGTAAACCGGTCACAGGTGTAAAAATCATTTTCTCCGCACTATTAATCGATGCAATATTTCCAATTATTTTTACGCAAAAAACACCAACCATCACCCACACAATAATCTTCAAAACTTTACCTGACCCTCGAATCATCAATACCCCAGATTCCGCCAATGCTACAACCAGAAACCCAAAATTCAATCCCACCGAAACAACCTCAAACCACAACATCTCCGAAGAACTTCGTAATCGCCCACCCCAAACCATCTGATAAGAAACGATACCCGATAGAACCAGCAAATGAAACACAATGCCTGCTAAAAAAATAATGACCATCCCAATTGCTGCTCCCTTCCTCATAATTTTTTTTTTGTGAGCACTCATTATTATCTACCAACCCCAACCACAGACCAAGAGCACTCAAATACCTTTTCCGCCATAATTTCTAAAAACAGAATAAAATATATCCATATTTCATCCCGCAACATTCATACAGCATAAAGCTTATGACTGTGACCTTCAGCCAGAGAATTTTAAGCTTTATGAGGAATTGATAATCCTTAACCCTTAAAAAAATTGATCATTTGACAAATAGTGCTTAGATTTTCAACTCTTTAAGAAGCCAATAATCAAAGAGCTGGCAATAAGCCGCTCAACAAGCCATTACTTTTGCTGACGTTTCACTCTTTTTACTAAACAAAACATCCCACGGAGAATCTTAATGAACGCAAGGGGAAAATTCCGTTATGCCCTGCTGCTTGCCGGCACACTATGCACCACTGCACCCTGTTATGCAGCCCAAACTGAAGAAACCGTTGATGCACGCATCACCCGTCTCGAACAGGAACTCGCCGAACTGAAAACCCTGGTAAAAACAAACGCATCCGCCCCGGCAGCTCTAGACAATCCGATAAAACCAGCACCCGCAAAGAATATCGAACCCCTTCCCATAACAGTGTCACCCGCTTCCGGCGTAAAAGTCCAACTCTACGGCTTCGCACGCCTTGACGCATCATACGATACCGGAAAAATATATCCAGGCAACATAGCCCTGTTTGTGCGCCCCCAAGGCCTTAATAACCATGATAACGAATGGGACCTTACCGCAGCAGCCACAAGGCTCGGTTTAAACCTCAGCGGTCCAGATACCGACGCCATAAAACTTTCCGGCAACATCGAGATGGACTTCCTCAGTGGCGTCTCAGAAAACAACATGAACCCAAGAATGCGACATGCATATCTCAAAGCATACTGGCCATCATCCGATTTCAGCATCATTGCAGGTCAAACCTGGGATGTAATCTCCTCGCTCATACCTTTTGTAGAAGACCCCGCCATTATGTGGGATGCAGGGAATATAGGCTCCCGTCACCCCCAGCTCCGACTCACCAAAGGATTTAAAACCAGCGAACAAAGCCGCATTGAACTGACCGCCGCAGCATCCAGAACAATCGGCGAACCAAACAGCCTGGCAGAAACCTGGAACACCGATCCCGGCAAAGATGCCGGCATGCCAACAATCCAGGGAAAAATTGCCTTCTCCGAACCGCTTCTGGTACCAAACCAGCCAGCAACAATAGCCTTATCAGGACATTATGGTCAGGAAGAGTGGGACACCGATAAAACAGGCACTCATAAAACACTCGACTCATGGTCATGCGATATGGAACTATCCCTGCCACTGAGTGAAAAGCTTCTCTTTGCCGGCGAATATTTCACCGGCTCAAACCTCGACGACTACTGGGGGGGAATAGGCCAGGGAGTTAATACCGTCACGCTCAAAGAAATCCGCTCTCATGGAGGATGGACTGCGCTGAAATACAACCTGAACCCAGTAACAACTATAAGCCTTGGAGCAGGCATAGATAACCCGAACGACAACGACCTCCCTCTAGGCGGACGAACATTAAATCAAACTATTTTCGCCACTTTTACCAACAAAATAACGTCAAACTGTATTCTCGGATTACAGCTTTCGCAATGGAAAACCGACTACACCAATGCCCCTGAAAGCAATGCATTCAGAGCCCAGACCTCGATGACCTACAAGTTTTAATGGTATAAGGAGAGTGATGTTTTTTCCCCGCCGCAAACATAACGTGTAGCGGGGAACAAACACGATTCAGCGGATATTGATCTCACAAGGCATCACAGCAAGCATATGAAGCTCCCCCGACACCATCAGCATTTCATAATAAGCTTCCATAGAGCTGAACTGCTTTTCAGGAATAATCTCATGTAATACCTGTTTTTTAACCGCGACCGAAATCCTTTCAGCCAACCCGGTATCACTACCCTGCAAAAGAAATTCCCACCATGTTTTCTGAGCAGGATAAAACAACAGCTTAGGATGCTTCGTCAAATCGATCTTTGCAAGCACCTGTGCTGCACGAATAGCATCAAAAAGCCCCCCCATACGATCAACAAGACCAACCTTCAAGGCGCTGGCTCCAGTCCATACCCTGCCCCCGGCAACAGAGTCAACCTGCGCGACACTCATCTTTCTTGACGCAGCCACCTTTCCAATAAAATCATAATAAACCTCCCCCGACGCCGCAACAAACATAGTGTACGCATCACTTTCAAGCGGCTTAAACAGCGTGTTTGCATCAGCATACCTGCCCCGAGTCACAACATTACGACCCAGCCCAACTTTTTCAGCAAGCACTTTAACATTAGGCTTCAACGCATAAACCCCGATTGAGCCTGTTATCGTCAACGGCTGGGCAAAAATCGTTTTCCCAGCAAGCGCTGCCATATACCCGCCAGAAGCCGCCACACCCGACATGGAAACCACAAGAGGTTTTTTAACCGCAGCCCATTCAAGCATCTGCAGCATATCAGCCGAGGCAAGAGCATCGCCCCCGGGGCTGTCAATACGCAGAACAATGGCCTTGACCTTTTTATTTTCCAAAGCCGCTTCAAGCGATTTTCTCACAGTCTCAACATCAATTCCATCAGCCATTTGCCCGGCAGACCCCCCGGCAGAACGAACAATCATGCCAGAAAGCGTAACGACCGCAATACCCTCATCACTGTCCCCCTTACCAGGCCATGCAACAGCAGAACGATACTGACTAGCACGAACAAAAGCATCATTATCACTAGTCAGCTCCTTCCCAGTGATTTTCCGGGTCAAAGTACGCTGTAATTCCCATGATGAAGCAACGCCATCAACCAGTTTGAGAGCCTGAGCTCTCTTCCCCGACATCAGAGGCTCATTATTAATAACACCCATCAAAAAATCACGACTGACCCCCCGCCGCTTCGACACATAACCAACATAATCATCAAACACCTCGTCAAGCATCGCATTCATCTCTTCAAGCGACTCCTTGCTCGACCCAGTTAGCAAAAACGGCTCAATACCGCTCTTATACTTCTTCCATTGAGCAGCCTGAAACTCAACGCCCAATTTCCCCAACGGAGTAGTATAAAACAGCGTTTCAGCCTTCAGTCCATCCAACAACAGAAACCCACCGCGCTCAAGCATAATAGAATCACAAGCCGCAGCAAGGAGATAATCGTTATCCTCAGCTGAGTGAAGTAAAGCCGTCACTTTTTTACCCCCCCGACGCACCTTCTCAACAGCCTGTCGAATTTCAGCTATCTTGGCAGGAGAAGCCTGTACCCCCCCAATATCAAGAAGCACCTCCTTAACCCGACCATCCGTCGCAGCATTATCCAGAATAAATAACAGTTCCTGGAGAGAAAGAGACGCGCTTGACGAAAAAAACGGAAGCCCGGAACTTTCCCGACGAACCTCACTGATGCTGCCACTGAGCGGCACCGTTAAAACAAACCGATCAGGCAACGAATAAGGAGTACGAAGCGCCCAGAACACACAACCAATAAGTAAAACCAGAATGACGATTGCACCAAGGCAACCATAGCGGAAACATCCCCACCCCTTTTTTGGATTGTTCGTATTATTCATAAAGCAGACAGCTTACCAAATGTTCATTAGTGTTATGAGTAGTATCATCATTACCCTGTTCTTTAAGTTGTGGTTCCCTGTGCTTGCACTCCGCCATAGCCACAGGACATCTCGTATGAAAAGCACAACCCGAAGGAATCTGCAAAGGCCCAGGCATATCACCGTGCAAAAGAATCCGTTCTTTTTTTGCACCCGGTTCAGGATTAGGAATAGCCGACAGAAGAGCTCTCGTATAAGGATGTTTCGGATTAGCATACAGTTCCGCTGAATCAGCAATCTCAACAATCTTGCCAAGATACATTACCGCAACCCTGTCCGAAATATATTCAACAACCGAAAGATCATGGGCGATAAACAGATAAGTCAACCCCAGATCCCTTTGAAGATCTTTAAGCAGATTAATGATCTGCGACTGAATTGAAACATCCAGAGCCGAAACAGGCTCATCACAGATAATAAATTTCGGATTAACAGCCAGAGCCCTTGCAATCCCAATCCTCTGCCGCTGCCCACCTGAAAACTCATGCGGATAACGATTATAATACTCACGGTTCAACCCAACAACATTGAGCAGTTCCTCAATCCGCTTGCGAGCTCCCTCCCCTTGAGCAATACCATGGACAAGTAAAACCTCCTCAAGCATCTGCCCCACCGTCAACCGAGGATTCAGCGACCCAAAAGGATCCTGAAAAATCATCTGAATCTCCTTGCGAAGCGAGCGGAAATCGCGATTACTGATGCTGGAAACCTCACGACCATCGAACTCAATCTTACCCTTCACAACAGAATGGCCAAGACGAATCAGAGCCCGGCCAAGAGTGGTTTTACCACACCCCGACTCACCCACCAAACCAAGAGTCTCCCCCTGAAAAACGTCAAACGAAACCCCATTGACCACATTGATCATAACGGGTTTTCCAAAGCCACCGTTTTTTCTCTCAGAAAAATGTACCTGTAAGTCCCTGACCGACAATAATCGCCTTTGATCCTTCATCATTGACTAAACGCTGTTTATCATATTTTTATTATTATACTAAATAGCATTGTGAAATTACCATAACAAACCCTTCGTTCAAGTCCGATCTTTTACCCTTGCAAATCCCACATTCACATACCGGAACACTTTACGTAGTTGCCACTCCACTCGGTAACCTCGAAGACATCACACTCCGCGCCATAAAAGTTCTTGCCGAGTCCGGCGCAATAGCCTGTGAAGATACACGCCGAGCATCAATTCTGCTCAAACATCTCGAAATCACCGGCAAAAAGCTCATCAGTTACCACAACTACAACGAACCAAAAGCTATTGCCCATATTATCTCAATCCTCGAAGACGGAACAGACGTATCACTCATCACCGATGCAGGAACCCCCGTCATAAGCGATCCAGGATATGCGCTGCTTCACGCCCTGCACGAACACAATCTTCAGGCCATCCCTATTCCCGGCCCCTGCGCACTGACAGCAGCACTATCAGCCTGCCCGCTTCCAGTCAACAATTTTTTCTTCGCAGGATTTCTTCCCCATAAAAAAGGGCGAAAAAGCCGACTCGAATACCTCGCAGCATTGCAAGCCACATTTGTCCTGTATGAATCACCATTCAGAATTATAAAGCTCCTCGACGAACTCAGCAAAATCCTGCCGGAAGCACAGATTTTCATCGGCCGAGAGATGACAAAAATACACGAAGAGTATATTACCGGAACCATCGACGAAATCCGCCAACGGCTAACCGACGGAAAAACAAGAGGAGAGTTTGTTGTTGTTGTCCACCCCTCCGGGAAAAAAATAATAAAATCAGAAGAAGACTATGCAGATCATCACTGAACCCGGACAGATGCAAGCCATTGCCGAAAAACTGCGCCTCAACCGGCAATGTATCGGCGTCGTCATGACTATGGGCGCACTGCACGAAGGGCACCTGAGCCTTGTAAAGCTTGCGCAGCAAACCGCAGGCATTGTCATCCTCACAATTTTCGTAAACCCCAGTCAATTCGGAGCAAACGAAGACCTCCACAAATACCCCCGACCCTTCGAGCAGGATGCCGCCCTGGCAAAAGCAGCAGGAGTCGATTACCTGTTCGCCCCGGAAGCCAGCAGCATCTACCCAGAAAACTATCAGACAACAGTCGAATGCAGCACTGTAACCAAACGGTTTGAAGGAGAGCTGAGACCCGGCCATTTCAAAGGAGTGGCCACCATAGTGACCAAACTGTTCCATATTACCAAACCCCATATATCCGTCTTCGGCGAAAAGGATGCCCAGCAGCTCGCAGTCATCCGCCGACTTGTCATAGACCTCAATATGGATATCAAAATTATCGGCGCACCCATAGTCCGGGAAGACAACGGACTCGCAGTAAGCTCCCGAAACATCTACCTCTCAAGCCAGGAACGCAACGCAGCAACAATACTCTACAAAGGCATCTGCCATGCCACCAGAAGAATTGCCGACCATGAAACCGACCTGGCAGCAATCGCCACCGAAATCGAACAGATGATCCAGTCAACACCCGGGTGCCGCACCGATTACATTTGTTTTGTAGACGACAAAACGTTCGAACCAGTCGAAACTGCAGAATCAGAAAAAGAGTACCGCCTGCTGCTTGCCATGTATTCAGGCACCGTCAGGCTTATCGACAACATGAAGATCCGTGCATAAAACCCAGGGAAAGATCATGTTTACCGGAAGACACTTTTTTGTGTTATATTTTGAAACGCGTTCATTGTTTCAAAGCATGGAATTCAAAACACTGAAGCCCGCACTAAAGTAAGGTCAAGGCGAGTCAGCGTATACATGAAAAAGACAACGGACAACATTTTTATCACTACTATCACAAGATATTCATGATTATTAACAAAGAAATTGATCTTGGCCACGGGAAGATTATCTCTATCGAAACCGGTAAAATGGCAAAACAGGCCGATGGCGCTGTAGTAGTTCGTTTAGGCGACACTATGGTACTCGCAACTGTTGTGTCAAGCAAAAAAACACCCCCACCAAATCAAGACTACTTTCCCCTCCAGGTTGAATACAGAGAAAAATATTCCGCAGCAGGCAAATTTCCCGGTGGATTTTTCAAACGGGAAAGCCGACCATCCGAAAAAGAAATTCTTTCAGCAAGGCTCATCGACCGCGCCCTCAGACCTCTGTTTCCCGACGGCTATCTCTACGAAACCCAGATCATCATAACGGTTATTTCCTCCGACCAGATCAACGATGCCGACGTACTCGGTGGTCTTGCCGCATCAACAGCCATCATGGTTTCCGACATCCCCTTCCACAACGCAATGTCAGAAGTCCGTGTAGGAAGAATTAACGGAATCTATGTCATCAACCCCGATGTAAACCAGTTGCTGGAAAGCGACATCGATATCTGTATCGGCGGCACCAACGATACCATCTGTATGCTCGAAGGTGAAATGAAAGAAATTTCAGAAGCCGAAATGCTCGAAGCCATCAAGTTTGGCCACGATGCAATCCGCAAACTCTGCGCACTCCAGAACGAAATCGCAGCAGAAGTGGCAAAACCAAGCCGCCCCTTTGCACCAACAGTAATTCCTGCAGAACTAACCGAATACCTTCGAGGATGTTGTGAAGCCCGCCTTAAAGAGCTCGCCTATACACCTCTTAAAAAAGAAGAACGCGCAGAACAAACCGCACGCATCTACAAAGACACAATCGACTCAACCGTAGAGCACTTCAAATCAATAATCAGCAGCGACGATATCGCCGCCAACCCCTCAAAAGCGCTCTTACTGAACGCCCATATCATTGAAGAGCAGATACATTCAATCGAAAAGAAAGTAATGCGTCACATGATTCTTGATGACGCAAAACGCCTTGACGGCAGAGCCCTCGACCAGGTCCGCCCAATCAGCATAGAACTCGGAATCATCCCAAGAGCACATGGCTCGGCACTCTTCACCAGAGGAGAAACCCAGGCACTTGTAACCATCACCCTCGGCACCAATAAAGATGCACAGTCAGTGGACAACCTGACCAACAACGCCGACAAAAAATTCATGCTCCACTACAACTTCCCACCATTTTGCGTCGGAGAAGTAGGACGCCTTGGAAGCATTGGCCGCAGAGAAATCGGTCACGGCAACCTGGCAGAACGATCCATTAAAATGGTTGCCCCAACCGAGCAGGAATTCCCCTATACCATCCGAATCGTTTCCGACATCCTTGAATCAAACGGCTCATCATCAATGGCCTCAGTATGCGGCGGAACGCTAGCCCTGATGGATGGCGGAGTTCCAATCAGAAAGCCAGTATCCGGCATCGCCATGGGCCTGATCAAAGAAGGATCATCATACGCAGTCCTTTCCGATATTCTCGGCAACGAAGACCATCTCGGCGATATGGACTTCAAAGTCGCCGGCACCAGAGACGGCATTACTTCCTGCCAGATGGACATAAAAATCGATGGCCTCGATTACCATATCCTCGAATCAGCACTCGAACAAGCTCGTAAAGGACGACTTCACATCCTCAACAAAATGGAAGAAGCCATCCCCGCATCCCGTCAGGATCTTGCAAACTTCGCACCAAAACTCACAACCATAAAAGTGCCAGTCGACTGTATCGGCATGATTATTGGAAAAGGCGGCGAAACTATCCGCAGTATTACCGAAGAAACCGGTGCAGAAATCAACATTGACGACGACGGAACAGTCACCATCGCCTGCTCAACAAGCGAAGGAACAAACGCTGCACTGGCCACCATAAAAAGCCTTACTGCAAAACCCGAAGTAGGCACCATCTATGTTGGAAAAGTTCGCGACGTTCGAGATGAACTCGGAGCCTTTGTGGAGTTTCTCCCCAAAACCGACGGCCTTGTACACATCTCTGAAATTGCAAATGAAAGGGTCACAAAAGTCAGTGACCACCTTAAAGTCGGCGATAAAGTCAAAGTTAAACTGGTTGATGTCCGCAAAGATCCTAGAACAGGTAAAACCCGTTTCGCTCTCTCAATTAAAGCCGTTGACCAGGCACCGGAATCTGCAACACCAAAAGAACCCGGTACCGAAACCAAGTAAACTCAACATTCGGTCAAAAGGCAGTGCAGGATTATCTGCACTGCCTTTTTTATTACAACCACCCATTCCGTTCCATAAGGCTCGTTGAAATTCCCTGTACAGATCTTTCAGGGCAACGACGTAATTCATTAAAAAATCATGAAGTACGAATTTTCAAAAATAGAAAAAAAATGGCAGGCCTACTGGGAGGCGCATAATACCTTTCAATCAGGCAAGGAAGTGAGCAAACCAAAGTACTATGTACTCGACATGTTTCCCTACCCAAGCGGCACAGGCCTCCATGTCGGACATCTCGAAGGATACACAGCATCCGATATCACAGCACGCTACAAAAGAAGCCGTGGATATAATGTACTGCACCCGATGGGTTGGGATGCCTTCGGACTCCCAGCCGAACAGTTTGCCATAAAAACCGGCACCCACCCCAAAACAACCACCGAAAATAACATCAGAAGCTTCAAGGAAACCCTTCAAGCAATGGGATTTTCCTACGACTGGCAACGAGAAATCAACACCACCGATCCCGCATACTTCAAATGGACACAGTGGATATTCCTCAAGCTCTATGAAATGGGGCTGGCCTACATGTCGGAAGTAGACGTCAACTGGTGTGAAGAACTCAAAACCGTCTTGGCAAATGAAGAAGTTGAAGAAAAAATAGCTGACGGCTACACCGTTATCCGCCGCCCACTCCGGCAATGGGTACTGAAAATCACTGCATACGCCGACCGCCTCATTGCAGACCTCGAAGACCTCGAATGGCCCGACAATGTCAAACAAATGCAGCGCAACTGGATCGGACGTTCAGAAGGAGTCAACATCGATTTTGAACTCCGCTGCCACAACAAAAAGCTGAGAGTCTATACAACCAGACCCGACACCCTCTTTGGCGCCACCTACCTGGTCATTTCGCCAGAACATCCTCTAGCCGAAAAGCTTGCCACCGCACAACAGCTTGTTGAAGTAAAAAATTATATTAAAGGCGCAAAGCTCAAAACAGAACTCGAACGTACCGGCCTGCAAAAAGAAAAAACAGGCGTATTCACAGGAACCTATGCCATAAATCCGGCAACAGGCCAACCACTTCCCGTCTGGATCTCCGACTTTGTCCTTACAAGCTATGGAACCGGAGCCATCATGTCCGTACCAGCGCACGACAGCCGCGACTGGGAGTTTGCCAAACAATACAATCTCCCCATCATCGAGGTCATAAAAAGCCCACACGATGTCCAGGAAAAAGTTTTTGAAGACAAAGACAGCACCTGCGTCAACTCCTCCAACAGCGAAATAAACCTCGACGGACTCAAGTTCAGTGAATCATTTGAAAAAATGGCCACATGGCTTGAAACAAAAAAACTCGGCGAACGCAAGGTCAACTACAAACTCCGCGACTGGATATTCAGCCGCCAGCGATACTGGGGTGAACCAATCCCTATCAAGCATTACGAAGACGGCACACTTCGCACCGAAACCAGCCTTCCCCTGGTTCTGCCCGAAGTTGAGGCATATCACCCCTCATCAACCGGCGAATCACCCTTAGCCAACATTCCACACTGGCTCTTCGGAACCGACGAACATGGAGCATTCAGAAGAGAAACCAACACCATGCCCCAATGGGCAGGCAGCTGCTGGTACTACCTTCGTTTCATCGATCCCAAAAACAGCCTTCAACTGATCGATCCCGAAAAAGAACGCTATTGGATGAATGTAGACCTCTATATCGGAGGAGCCGAACATGCAGTCCTGCACCTGCTCTACGCACGATTCTGGCATAAAGTTCTTTTCGATCTCGGCGTCGTCAGTACAAAGGAACCCTTCAAAAAGCTCTTCAACCAGGGAATGATACTGGGCGAAGACAATGAAAAAATGTCAAAATCCCGAGGCAATGTCATCCCCGCCGACCACGTTTTAGAACGCTACGGAGCCGATGCTGTACGCCTCTACGAAATGTTTCTTGGTCCACTCGAACAGGTCAAACCATGGAACACCAACGGCATCGAAGGCATAAGCCGTTTTCTGTCCAAAGTATGGCGACTGGTGTATCCCGAACACTCCCTTCAGCCAGCACCACTTACTGAAGAACCGATGCAGGAAGAGCTGCTGAGACGCATGCACAAAACCATTAAAAAAGTCATTGACGACACCGAAAACCTCAAATTCAATACTGCAATTTCCGAAATGATGGTTTTTGTCAACGAGCTGCAAAAAGCCGGATGTAAAAATCGGACCGCCGTAGAAAGCCTGCTCATCATGCTTTCACCCTACGCGCCACACATTACCGAAGAACTCTGGGAATCGATCGGGCACGCCACATCGATCAGCTCGACCCCCTTTCCCACCTACAACCCAGCACTTGTCGAAGACTCTGTTCTGACTATTGCAGTACAGATCAATGGAAAGCTGAGAGGCACGTTCCTTGCACCGGCAAAAAGCCCGAAGGAATACCTTCTCACCGAGGCAAAGAAGGTTGAATCAGTTATTAAATTTCTTGAAGGGCAAACAATAGTCCGTGAAATCGTTGTTGCCGACAAATTAGTAAGCTTTGCTGTAAAATAATTGTATAGAGGGTGGTTTAGTTTTCAAATATTTGCAGGAAGATTTTTTTTATGTGGAATTCTTTTGTAAAATATTAGACTTGCTACCCGATATATTTTTTCTCCGCTTCGACCGCTGATTTTCAATTATTCGCAAATACCTGTGATGGGGGGTTAGTCTCCTTTTTTTCAAAAACAATAAATCCGGTATCAATGGCTATAGACGAAACAACAACCACAACACAGCACACCGAACCATCGTCTTCTGCTGAACAATCGATAAGCTCTGTCCTCTCCGAACGACGGAAATTTCCGCCTCCGGAAGAGTTTTCGAAAAGCGCCCATATCTCCTCCATGGAGGAATATGAAAAACTCTATGCAGCAGCAGCTGCAGATCCTGATGCCTATTGGGGAGGAATTGCCGAACAGTTCCATTGGTTTAAAAAGTGGGATACCGTGCTCGAATGGAATTCCCCATACGCCAAATGGTTTAACGGCGGCAAAACAAATATCTGCTACAACGCCCTTGATGTCCATGTAAAAAGCTGGAGAAAAAACAAAGCTGCCATCATCTGGGAAGGCGAAGAAGGTAACGAACGGGTTCTTACCTACGGTGAACTGCACCGTCAAGTCAGCAAATTTGCAAACGTCCTTAAAATCGCCGGCATAAAACCAGGCGACAGAGTTGCGCTCTATATGGGCATGGTTCCCGAACTGGTCATCGCCGTCCTTGCCTGTGCACGAGTAGGCGCCGTCCACAATGTTATTTTTGCCGGATTTTCAGCTCACGCCATTACCGAAAGGGTTAATGATTCACGCGCCAAAATGGTTATCTGTGCCGACGGCACAAGGCGCCGCGGTGGCTCCATCAACCTCAAGAACATTGTTGATGAAGCAATCGTCAATACCCCCTCAATTCGCAGCGTCATCGTCCTGAAAGTCACCAACGATGAAGTTCACATGCATAACGGCATGGACCATTGGTGGCACGATCTCATGGGACTGGCCGTTGATGAATGCGAACCAGTCGAGGTTGAGTCAGAACATCCACTCTTCGTCCTCTACACCAGCGGATCAACCGGAAAACCAAAAGGTATCCTGCACACCACCGCCGGCTACATGGTACATGCAGCAAGCTCATTCAAATACGTCTTCGACATCAAGGATGAGGACATTTACTGGTGTACGGCCGATGTAGGCTGGATCACCGGACACAGCTACATGGTTTACGGACCACTGCTCAACGGCGCAACACTGCTCATGTACGAAGGCGCACCAAACTACCCTCAGTGGGATAGATTCTGGGATATCATCAACCGCCACAAGGTCACCATCCTCTATACCGCCCCAACCGCCATCCGCGCCTTCATCCGCGCAGGAAACGAATGGGTAACAAAACACAACCTCAGCTCACTCCGCCTGCTCGGAACAGTAGGAGAACCAATCAACCCTGAAGCATGGATGTGGTATCACAAAGTTGTAGGACAAGAAAGATGTCCTATCGTCGATACCTGGTGGCAGACTGAAACCGGCGGCATCATGGTCTCCCCACTTCCAGGCGCAACCCCTACAAAACCAGGCACGGCCACACGACCACTGCCAGGCATAGCGGTTGATGTAGTGCATAAAGACGGAACCCCATGCGCAGCAAATGAAGGCGGATACTTGGTTATCAAACAGCCATGGCCCTCAATGCTTCGCACTATCTATGGCGACAACAAACGATACGAATCCACCTACTGGTCTGAATTCCCCGGCATGTACTTCACCGGCGACGGTGCACGTAAAGACGACGACGGCTATATCTGGATCATGGGACGTGTTGATGACGTAGTAAACGTATCTGGTCACCGCCTTGGCACCAGCGAAGTCGAAAGCGCACTCGTATCCTTCGAAGCCGTTGCAGAAGCTGCTGTTGTCAGTCGTCCCGATGAGCTCAAAGGCAATGCTCTTGTAGCCTTCGTAACCCTGAAAGACGAATATGTAGGCGACATGAAGCTCCGTGAAGAGCTGCGTAACCACGTTGCAAAGGAGATCGGACCAATTGCAAAACCTGATGAAATCAGATGGGCAAAAGGCCTTCCGAAAACCCGCAGCGGAAAAATCATGCGTCGTCTCCTTCGCGAACTTGCCACAAGCAACGAAATCAAGGGAGATGTCACCACCCTTGAAGATTTCGGCGTTCTCGAAAACCTCCGTGACAAGGAAGAGGATTAATATCCCCCTTCAATCTTGAAACGGCCATTAACACCGAAAAGCGCAGTCTCAACTGCGCTTTTCGTGTTTTATCGGGAACGTCTCATCGATCGATAGCCCAAATGAAAAAATGAAAAGTCAAAAAAAATCGAAACAAACAGTACTGTAAATTCTAGAATGACACACCCTAACCCCCTTGTAACATGAGAAACAAAAAAACATCCCTTATCATCCTCTCCCTTGCCCTTAGCCTCGGCGCCTGCCAGAACAATGATCAATCGAATAACGCCACAAGCTCAGCAACAACAAGTACAAAGTCATCAAAAATCCTTGAACCGGAAAAGTTGATCACCAAAAGTGAAGCAGCAGAGTTGCTGGGAGCACCCGTAGCGGAAGGAGAAAAAAGGGAAACAAAAGAAATTGGCCAAAAAATCTGCTTTTACAAACCAGCAAACGACTCATCCAACCACTTTCTTCAAATAGCACTTACACAAGACGCATTTATGCCTCCCGCAGGTGTCGGATCAGAAACAATTTACCGTGAAACAAAAAAAATGACCGGCGACTCAAAAACCGATGTTAAAGAACTCGGAAACGAAGCCTTCATCGCAACAAATGGCCTCAACATCTACAAAAACGGTTACTACATCGTCATATCCACAAGCCTTGTCCACAAGGACACCCAAGACCCCATGCTCATATCCGCAGGCAAAAAAGCACTGGAAAACCTTGAAAAGGCCAAATAAACCCACTCAATGATGACAACATGAACGTTGCCCCGGATAAAAAGCCGGGGCAATGAACGGTAAAAACCCATCTTCTATAACCTCAGGCACTCAATTAAGCCTCCATATCGTAAAGTTGAGATACGAAGCAAAGCTCACCCAAAACAGATACGGAAGAAGCAGATATCCCGCCAACCGTGAAATCGCCCTGAACTTCACAAGAGTCAGCACAATAGCCAACCAAAGCAGAACAATCACAAAAAGCGCAAGAAGAGGAGAATGCAGGCCAAAAAATGCCGCCGACCAGCTCAAATTCAAAAGCAGCTGAACCCCAAAAACAATAAGAGCACCCTTGATCTTTGTTTTCTCAGACCTTTGCTGATCAACCAGGTAGAGAGCAATACCCATAAGCAGGAACAAAAGAGTCCACGCAGGAGGAAAAAGCCAGTCAGGCGGGTTCCATGAAGGTTTGTGGAGCACCGTATAGTACCACTCGGAACCCGGAAGGGGCGTAAAGGTGCTACCCGCAAATGCAAACAAAAAGCACACCCCAATGCAGATTGCCAGCTTTGGAAAATTGAGTTTCATTACGATTATCATTAAGATTGTAAAACCACCCTATCATTATAAATAAGAAACAGATAGATTATACGGATAATTCCCCTTCCTGCCCCAGAAATACCAAAATAAGCCTCCACTCCAGACAAGAACACCCAGGAGAATAAAAGAATGGGTTGAAATGTTATATTGATCGCGATTATAAAACCCCCATAGGGACCGACACACGCACTTACACATGGAAACAAGCAAAGAACTCCAGGCTGCCATCAACGCTGCCCATGCAGCAGGAACAATTACCCTCGATAAATTCGGAGAACTCTCTCATCGAGAAATCAAGGCCAAAGATTTTAAGGATTTTGTTACCGATGTCGACAAAGCATGCGAAGCAGCAATCAGCTCGATTATCACAAAAAGCTTTCCTGACGACAGCATGCTCTGCGAGGAAGGAACAGTCATCAACGGAACTTCAGGCAGAACCTGGATTGTCGACCCCCTCGACGGCACCCTTAACTTCATTCACTCCTTTCCAGTTTTTTCAATAAGCATCGCCCTGAAAGACCAAAATAATGAACTGCTTACCGCTGTTGTCTTTCAACCAGTTCTCCAGGAACTCTTCACTGCCGAACGAGGTCAAGGCGCATACCTCAACGGAAAAAAAATCACCATTTCAAGCCGCACCGATAAAGAGAGCTTTCTTATGGCAACCGGTATTCCTTTCAAGGATTACCACTATCTAGAGTCATATATCGGTATGCTGAAAGAGGTCATTCACGACTCCGCAGGTATCAGACGAGCCGGCTCAGCCGCAATTGATCTCGCCTATACCGCCTGTGGCCGCTTTGACGGGTTCTGGGAATACAAACTTTTCCCATGGGATTTTGCAGCCGGTGTACTGCTTGTCCGCGAAGCAGGAGGAACAGTCACCAACTTTACAGGAGAGAACGATGTTTTTCAAAGCCAAAGCGTTATTGCCGGAAGCGACATAACCCATCCTCTTCTTCTCGAAAAAGCCCTGAAATATTTTTCCCCACAGACCATTGTCTGAAAAATTTATGGCCCCACGGGCACAAAAAAAGCCTGATTTGAACAGGATATCGATCTTTATTATCTTAAAAGTTTACAGTTTCCCATCATCACAATTCAAGTTCATTTCCTGCACGGCTTTTTCCAGCAGGACCTAACGATTACACTATGCTCATTCATCAGCGCACACTTCAAAAAGAAGTTTCCCTCTGGGGTACAGGACTGCATACCGGCAAAGAATGCATGATCACTTTCAAGCCAGCCCCGGTCAACTACGGATACCGTTTTGTCCGGACAGATATTGAAAACAGTCCTGAAATACCAGCACTGATCGATAATGTAGTTGATGTCCTGCGAGGCACCACCATCGCAGTCAACGATGTAAAGGTACATACCACCGAACACGTTCTTGGTACCCTTTACGGCCTTCAGATCGATAACTGCCGCATAGAAATGAGCGGCCCCGAACCTCCCGTCATGGACGGAAGTTCACATCCTTTTGCCGAAGCATTGCTGAAAGCCGGTTTTCAGGAGCAGGAAGAACCAAAAAATTATCTGGTAATCGATGAAACCATTGAATACCATGATGCCGAAAACAGCGTCGATATAGTAGCACTCCCTCTGGACGACTTCCGGATAACCGTCATGGTCGACTACAAAAACCCTGCACTCGGATCTCAGCACTCAGGACTTTTCAATCTGGAAACTGAATTTGTCAAAGAGTTTTCCCCTTCCCGAACGTTCTGCTTCCTCAGCGAAGTTGAATCGCTTGCAAACCAAGGCATCATCAAAGGCGGCGACATAGACAATGCTATTGTCATCATCGATAAAACCATGCAAAAAGAGGAGCTCGCCGCCCTTGGAAAAAAACTCGGCATAGAGAGCGACCATCTTGTTCCTGGTGAAAACGGCATTCTCAACAACCGTGAACTGCGCTTTAAAAACGAACCGGCGCGCCATAAACTCCTCGACCTTCTTGGCGACATCGCCCTCCTCGGCATGCCCATTAAGGCACAGGTACTCGCTGCCCGACCCGGTCACGCTTCAAATGTTGAATTTGTCAAGCAGCTCAAAAAATACTCCGACCGCAACAAACTGGCCCGGCAATTCCAGCACGAAAAAAAATCCGGGGTTATCTTTGACATCAACGCCATCCTGAACATCCTGCCACACCGTTACCCATTCCTTTTGATCGACAAAATTGTAGAGTTCAAACTCGACGAAAAAATTGTATCGATCAAAAACGTCACCATGAACGAACCGTTCTTCCAAGGTCACTTTCCAGGGAACCCCATCATGCCCGGCGTTCTGATTCTTGAAGCCATGGCACAAACCGGCGGCATCATGATGCTCAATGGCAACGATAAAATCAAGGAGAGTGTCGTCTACTTCATGGGTATTGACAAGGCCCGCTTCCGAAAACCCGTACTTCCAGGCGACACCCTTGTTATCGAAGCAACGATGACCAATATGCGCCGCAGCGTCTGTCAGTTTGATGCAAAAGCCTATGTTCGGGGCGAACTGGTCTGCGAAGCATCCCTTATGGCTACTGTTGTGTCCAAAAACAAATAAAAGTCAACGATCCGTCATAGAACGCCCTGCCCGCAAAAACAGGGCGTTTCTGACACATTCCCACATTCCATCAACAAGTTATCAACATTTTCCCACCAACCATCCACACTTCTGCCAATACGACCTATATAATTATATATAAATAACTTAGAAAAAATCCCATTTTCCTGATACTCTCTATTATAATGAGTTATCAATACCCCAAAGGTATCTCATACCCTACCGTAATACAGGGAGGGCAAAGCTCCTGCCATAGAACCGCAACAACCGCATTTAAGAAGTCCACATCTCCATTCTTCTCAAACTCAGCTATTGTAATCCAGCCCTTTATGAATTTTGTAAAATCTCACGCAATACTGAAAAAACGAATACAGCAGCATGATGGTAGAGAGGTATAAAAAAAACTCCTTCACAGGATATCGCTGAAAGATAGGATGAGGCCAAACCATGGCAATAAACATCATCGAAACAAAGCCAACCGCCCATTTACCGGGCCAGAGAGAAGTTGTAACTACTGAATAGCGAAACCTGACGTACGCAGCACCAACAAAAATCAAGGCATCCCTGAAAACCGCAAAAGCAACAAACCAGAGAGGAAGCTGACCAATCCAGAGAAAATAAACAGCCACACTCGCCAGACAAAGCTTATCGGCAAGTGGATCAAGAATTTTCCCCATTTCAGAAACATCATGAGTCCAGCGGGCAGCCTGACCATCAAACCAGTCAGTCAACAATGCTACAATCATAATGACAATAGCAGTATTAACATGGCCTGTATGAAAATAATAAAGAAACCAGGGTATCAGTATTATCCTCAGAAAACTAAGCGAATTAGGCAGATTAAAAATACGACCTTCCATATTCAATTTTTTGTAAAAACTCAGTATCTCTTTACTTTAAAACAATATACAGAGAATAAAAAGCATCAAAAAAAGCCCTAACTTTACAAAAACTTTACAAATACCTCAATAATCCCCGTTTTTGTACCCTCTATATTTTATAAGGCATATTCTGGGAAGTAAAGGTAAGTTAAGAAATAGAGTGAACAGTTATTTAAAAACGTGAATTATTTATCTCTTCTAAAACATAGCATTACATAGCATCATAGCACCGAAAAGTTAAGAAAGGTTGCTTGCTTTCTTGGTGTCAGGGAAAAGGTGTTTGCTGCCAGTTGTAACGAAATCCTTGAAAACAGGATTGTTCCCGGCTGGCTGTCCATTGGTTGCATGGCAGGGAGGCAAGCAAAAACCCCGGTGGAGTGCCGGGGCTGGTGTTTAATAAGGAAACCCTTTTTCCTCAACAGGGATATCATCAGCCTCTTCTTTTATCCGTGCTTCAATCCATTTTAACCCTACAGATAATTCCTTGTTTTCAGGGGCATTGTAGTAAATATATTGCAACTTACTCCTTGCCTCTCTCGCATTTCGATAGTCATTCAGGAAGTACACCCCTATTATTATTAATATGATTACAGCAACTGAGATATAAAACTCTCGCCTAATCTTATAATTTTCAGCATTAGTTCCCATGTGTTATTGCTTCTTTGTAGAATCGACTGGATCCCATATTATATTCTTTGGGTCGATAGGCTCAACTTTCTCAACCTTAATCTGTTTAGTCCCATAGATCACCCAAACGTCACCAGTAAGACGGTCTATTTTATATAATCTTCCTTGCCCTGCTGACCGGTACTTATATCTCTCACCACAACCTGAAATGAATAACATGACCAAAAGCGACAGCATAAGAGCTATTTTCATGAGCGTCGCTTTGTCTTTATGAACCCAGCTTCAACGCGGATTATAGCCCGCGCTGCATCAAGAAGAGACATTCGTGATACGGTCTGAGCTTCTAATGGGTGTTTTTCATAATAGGAAGCAATATCAGCTCCATAATGACTTCCCGCCATCAATCTAATCATATCAGAATCTGTTAAGTCAGAGTTCAACGCCCTATGGGATTCATTCTTTCTTTGTGAATTTTCTCGCTGTTCCTCCAAGAACTTCGTTTGTTCTCTTAAAGCATCTCGTTCAGCCTCTAACTCTTGGCTTTCCGCTTCCGATCTCCTTTGATATGCCCTCTCAGATCTTGCATTCTCTCCATTTCTTATTATCTCGCCCATATCAATACCGTACTGCGTGGCAGCAGCATTTATTTGCGATAAGGGAACTATAGATAATAGTGATATTGCAAAGAGAAAAAATTTCAGCTTCATGGCGTGTGGATTTATAGTTAATAAGTCCAGCTTAAAATACGTAATAATGCCATTTTTACGTTAATATCCTGAAGTATGTATGAGAATTAAAATAAGACAAGTCATTTTTCTGGAGCATGACATACAAAGCACCGCTGAACAACTCGTCCATCTTCATTACTGTTCTCGGATACCAACTTTGGTGCACATGACATAGCCTCCGATAAAGGTTCGATACTGCCTGTCAAA
>JAPLFE010000004.1 GCA_026390855.1 Chlorobiales bacterium
CAATGCAATCGGCATGTTTTATGAATTTTTAAACGATGCTGCCAATATCGAACTGGTGGGAGTGGAAGCCGCTGGTGAAGGCCTTATGGGGCTGAATGCTGCGTCCCTGACTTTAGGAAAACCCGGAGTACTGCACGGTTCGCTCACAAAACTTCTGCAAAATGAAGACGGACAAGTACAGGAAGCGCACTCCATATCTGCAGGTCTCGATTATCCCGGAGTCGGACCCGAGCACTCATATCTGCAACAACTCGGACTGGTAACCTACACATCAGCCACCGACAACGAGGCACTTTCAGCGCTTAAAACACTTGCAGAAACCGAAGGCATTATCTGTGCGCTCGAATCAGCCCATGCCATACATTACGCCATCACAAGAGCCCCCACAATGACTCAAGATTCCATTCTTGTGGTTAATCTTTCAGGTCGGGGCGATAAAGACATGGAAACCATCATGAAGGAACTTTCACTGTAACCGGGGTAAAGCAAAAAAAACGTTAACTGCTTCAACTGTAAAAGATTGTAAAGAAAATGCATCCAGATGTTGCACAAAAATAAAATATCCTTATATTAATGCCTCATAACGCGGGAATAGCTCAGTTGGTAGAGCACAACCTTGCCAAGGTTGGGGTCGCGAGTTCGAGTCTCGTTTCCCGCTCAGAGTCATAAGTATCGCAATCACAGCCTCCTTCATCGGAGGCTTTTTGCTTTTAAGCCTTTCCCACTGGTCTCAACTGGCAGGTTCGTTGCTCTCTTGAACGGAGCAACAAGACAAGTTTCCATTTGTGAAAAAGAGATCAAGAGAGCACTAAAACCCGTTCGCAAGGACGGTTTTTTTTATCCCTGCAATTGCAGAAATGCAATTTTGGACCGGAAATTTATTGTCAAACTTTTGGGCGCTAAATCGATGAAATATGACCTTTTTGAGTCAAATAACGACCTTTTCAGCCATTTTTACCACAAATCAGGCTGTTTTCAGCTTTTGCGCCAATATTTCATATATCCGCTAAGAACTTTTATTTAAGCAGGTTACAGGATTATGGCGTGGACTGAAATTTCCGAATTTCCGACTTTTTGCCTGTTTTTCGCAGTTTTTGGGTTTTTATACACTTGTTATGCGTTTTTTACTGCTTTTAGCCGATAAAAAATGACTAAAGTACCGGGGAAAGAAAGTTAAGACGTACTGGGTACTAGGTACTGAGAAAGAAGAAGTTAAAAAAAGTACTGAGGAAGATAGGAAAGAAAGTTGAAGAAAAAAATAAGTACCGAGAAAGAAAAAGTTAAGAATGGGGTATAAATAAATCTTCTCCGGAAATAAATTATAAGAGGATCTGACAACCTTGTCAACTTAATCCGGAGACGCTATGAGACGTACACTGATAGATAATCAACCTGAACAAATACAACCACTCCTTTGTTAATAGCATAATTCCCGCTCAGTTAAAGAAAACTGCGTCAACTCATCTCGTTTGACCAGCACTTTCAATATAATGCCGATAGGCCCCTGTTGGTAAAAGCCTTGCTTGATCGACTACAGCAGTTACAGAGTCTAGAAAGGCGAACACCACCAACGATTCCGGCAGTAGGCCAAAAAAAATGAGACCTTATAAAAAGTCTCATTGAAGGATTTATTCCTGTGATGAGGAAATTCAAGCTCAAACCCTATAACGCTCAATATCCTCACCGTTTGCTTCCGCGGTTTTAACCCATTGAGGTTTTGGTCCTCTTCCTACCCAAACAAGGTATGAATCTTTCCTGTATTTGATAACAGAAGGGCTTTTGGTTTTAGCAGTTCTTGGTTTCTTTTGAAGTTCTTCAATCTTGATGTCGTAATTATTAAGTTTTTCTTGGATATCTTCAATGACAGCATTTCGATCTGCCTTGATAATCTCCGATTCTTCTTTTTGAAGTTGAGCAATTTGGGCTTTTAGTTCTGACAGTTTGTTCGATGACATGGTATCGGTATTTTTATTAATACTTATTATAGTGCTATTGAATGTAATAAACAAAAATCGGATTTAAGAAGTTTCTTCTGATGAAGGTAAGCACCTCTTTTTGCGTGTTTATATGAAAAGGATTACTTGCCATATAAATTACAACAGGAAGACATAGCAAATTATGAGTAATATGTTTATTAAACGAAAAAGCCAACGGATTCTTCGACTTCAACAGTGTCAAAAGATTTATTTTTTTAGAGAATAGTTTTAACAAATACCGCATTAACAATAATTTTAATCTTTGATTCAAAATTATTCAAGGGTCATTGGTGTGGTGTTCTTCGTATTGGTTGTTTATGTTCTTATCTCCAATAAAGAGGTTATGAACTGCGTTTTTAGCGCTCAGCAAAAAGTCGTTCCGTAACACTTTCCTAAAGCGATCAATATTTGACTGAGATCTTCTCCAAGGCGGCAACACTACTTTCAGGATTAAAAAGTGTAGCAGTTTTTGTTTGACCAGTTTATTACGGAATCAATTCTTGTTGAGCGCTTATATATCAATTTATTAACATGAATGATCCCGATTTTGTGGATAACGTGCATCTAATCTTCTATTGATGGGGGATCATGTACGAATTGATAACCAAATTCCTCTGGAACCGGAGATAACGAATGGACTTCAGTTATCACTTGGTTAAGGTGGAAAATCATCCAAGATGCAGCAACAAGAAATTGCTCTCTTGTTGTAATTTGGTCTTGATAAAAATGAGGTGATCTATTAATGATTCCATGTGAATTGCTGAGCTCTGTGACTCTTGATTTGACTCTTGCATCTTCAAATGAACAGCCGTGGATATTATGAGCAAATTCGTTTCTAATCTTTCGAATCAGATGAAGATCACGAGCAAATTTTACGGAAATCAAACCAATTCGATAAGACATTTCTATTCTAGAGCTGAAAGTTCCTAGAGCTGCATTCGCCCCATCAAAAAGTTCATCGGAAGAAGATGTAACCGGTATCAAACGAGCGGACAATAGTGTTCTTAGAAGCTCATCAGCAATTGATCCTGTAAGTATTACTGAGGCCCGATCCGTCTCTTTTTCAAATTCAGAATGAAGGATATCACAGTAATTCATGGTAGCTCCTTATACGGCATAAAATTAATTAGCTTTATCGAAAAAAACTGAAACGTTACCAGAAAATTAGCACAATATATCAGCTTTGGCGGTAAAAAGGCCATGCTGTCTATGATTATTTAGAAACCACGCATTAATGAAGATGAAGAATCGTAACCCAATATTTTACGATCCTTCACTTATTTATGTACGATTGTACGTGAAGTTAATAGCTTTTTTTACTCCCTCAAAAAACTAGCTCCAACTGAACATGATGTTTTAATGTCAAGCTTTTTGCCGGTTCTTATCGCGTTTTTTTCCAATTATTACTTCGGATTTTTGTATCATTACTGTAATATTATTCACGCCCTAAGCGGTTTAAAAGTCTTACGCCAGCTCAGATTCCCTCGAGTGGGGGTTTTAATTTCAATTTTTGTCCAATCATCAAGAAAAAAGGAGTTTGTTATGAGTCAAAAAGTGACTGGATCAAAAGCAGCAACTAGCGCATCAAATACTCTAACTAGCAAATCAACTGGTACCAATTCTAAGGCTGCGGCAGCGAGTGCATTATCGCAAACCAAGTCTCCAAAAAAACAAACAAGTGCAAAAGCCGCAACAGCAGCTTCAAAAGTGCTTAGCGATGGCAGGACGAGCAACGCATCAAAATCTGCCGCAGGCAGTGCACTTTCACAAAAAGCTACAAGCCGAAAGAGGAAATAAACTAATGTTATTTCGTTTGGCATTTTAGATGCTGGAATCAAGCAGGACGCGTTGAAGCACAGCTCTCATATCAAATGTACAGTGTTAAGGGATAAAAAGTGAAATACCAAATACTCAAGAACACGCTCGACATAGCTCACGCCGGAAAATGGTTGGTTCGTGATAGTGAAGATGACTTTTTTCCTGACGCATTGCATTTCGCTGATATACAAGCGAAACTGAATGATTATTTATCCCAACGGGAACATCGCTATCTTCAGATTGATACTATCTCCCATCTGACGGATTCAGTTCCCAAGGCCAACGGAATGATTAGAGAAGCGCAGTGGATTCATCCAACTCATAGGTTATTGTACCTCGCTATACTTAATCATTTGCTTCCTAAACTTGATCATCATCTTCCTCCTGAAGTTTATTCTTACAGACGCGATTCTGAAGACAAAAGTGAGTACCCGTTTCCCAATAAAATGGGGCGGTGGAAGATTTTTCATAATGATTTTAGGCAAGCTTGTCTCGATGATGACACGAATGTCGTCCTTATCACCGATATTGCCAGCTATTATGACCACATTGTCATTGATGAACTTTGCGATCGATTTCGATCCATTCTAGGTACTGCGGCATCAGAAGAAGATATTGAAGTTATAGCTCTCCTGAGTTGTTTGCTTAAGCAATGGAGTACCAGTGGATATGGCATTCCTCAAAACTATGATGCGAGTAGTTTTTTTGCTTCACTGTTCCTGATCGGTGCTGATAAAGAAATGCTCGAAAAGAGGTATAGATATTTCCGCTGGGTTGATGACATCAGAATATGTGCAAAGAGCAAGAAACAGGCGATTCGAGCACTTCACGATTTACAATCAGCTTTTCTACGTTATCGAATGTTCCTTGCATCTGACAAGACCAAGATAATCGAAAAGGGAACACCCGAATTTGAGGCACTCGTAGATGTTGAAGATGATGCCCACATCTCGGAATTGGAAGATCTCGTTGCCCGAGGAAGTCGTCAAGAAATTGAGACAAAGCTTCCATTTGCTCAAAAACGTCTTGAGTTTCATGCAGGCCAGAACGGCGACGAACGCAAGTTCCGAGCATTCGCCAATCGCCTTATGCAAATTGGGGAGTATACCGATTTCAAGGAAACAATTAACGCCCATATCGTACCGTTCGTTAAGGACAAACTGTTTGAAGCTCCTCACAAGAGCGATTATTGGTCGAAAATTCTTCAGGAAGCGCCGCCAGAGGAATGGCTGGAGGATGTTGACAAGTTACTCAGGGCCGATCCCTCTGTATATAACTGGCAACGCTTTTATTTATGGAAACTCTTAACCGCAGCCGATACGATTAGTCCTGAGCTTTTGGCCAGAGCCAAGAGCTCAATCAACAACCCAATATCTGATATGGAAGCTTACCAGGCCATAATTTTTATTGGAAAACACGGCGATAATCAAGATCGAGAAGCTTTGTTTGTTCAGTATTTTTTACCTCAACGTTCTTACGTTATTCAAAGAGCAATTCTTTTAGCATTGCAAGAACTTCCGTCTGAAAGGAGATCCAAACTATACAAACGGGCAGTTACTACTTGTCCAGATCATACCCAACTCGTTGAATTCCTTGAGGAACAAGATGAACCAAAATACGGCATCAGGTTGCGGGCATGCCGACAGCTTCCCGAGCAACCAAGAGTTTTACCTACGGACATAAAAAGAGGAATCGGCAAGGCACAAGGCAAAGTTATGAGTTATCGCCTTTCGAGAACGGATTACGACTATGAATGACGCCGAATAATTTGTTGCAAATGAAGTCTGTAAAATAGTGGGCGTTCACAACATCGTAAACTTGCTTAAGGGAGTGATTATTTTTTTCATTGTTGACGAGAGGTAACTGAAAAGTAATGATTTCTTATTACGAATCACGATCTCGAGCGGAGTAAGACTAGATGAACTGAGAATCGTGTATCATGTTATGGTACTACGAAAAGAGGGAAATAGTATTGTTGCTGAAAATGAAGACTAGTGCATTTTTGTTTCACATCTGATAAGGTGTAAACGGAAATTAAGAACCAGCATATTTCGGAAAATAAGAACCGGCAGTTTGGCGTAAAATAACACCCATAGTCCTTCGTAGTTTAACGGTGCAAACCAAAACTAACCGAAAGG
>JAPLFE010000144.1 GCA_026390855.1 Chlorobiales bacterium
TTATCCATTTTTTCATTTGTCTCAAGATCCCAAAACCGGCAGGTATCAGGACTGATCTCATCACCAAGAAGAATTTCACCCTTATTGCGACCGAACTCCAGCTTGAAATCAACAAGCTTCAGTTTTCTTTCAGCAAAAAACTTTTTGAGAACCGCATTAATAGACTCTGCACGGCTTTTCAACACAGCAAGCTCCTCAAGAGAGGCAACACCAAGTGCCACAGCATGAGATTCATTCATCAAAGGATCATCGAGATCATCATTTTTCAGATAGAACTCGACTATAGGCTTTTCAAGCACCGTGCCTTCAACAAAGCCGTACCGCTTCACAAGCGAACCTGCTGCAATGTTCCGTACCACAACCTCAACTTTGATAATATCAAGGTGCCTGCACAACATCTCCCGATCAGAAAGTTTTTCGACCAAATGAGTATGGATCCCCTGTTCTTCAAGCAGAGTAAAGAGCTTGCAGGAAATAGCGTTGTTCACAACACCCTTGTCCGCAATTGTACCTTTTTTCTTGTTGTTAAAGGCAGTAGCATCATCCTTGAACTCTTGTATTACTAGATCGCTATCTTCCGTTAAAAAAACCTTCTTAGCCTTGCCTTCGTAAAGCTGTGTCGTCTTTTTCATTATAAACGTTTTTATAGTGAATGGCTATCGCGAAAGATACCCCACTTCACGGTGAAAAGTTACTACCTTATTACTGTCCTTGATGATCTGAAGCCGCCTGCTCAACAGCCCCGGTAAGCACAATGGTAATTTGATCATCAGTCAACCCCTTATCTTTCAAAAAGCTCATAAACCTGAACACTCCGAGATCAGACAGCATGGCTTTCGGCTGATCCTGTTCACTCAGTCCCCTTGTACGACTGTACTCTTCAGAGGTTTTGATCCAATCATCTATAAACTGTTCGGATTTTCCGTTCTCAAGAAAAAAACCCGTCACAATCCTTTCAACATCATCCCTTCCAGGTTCAGGATGAGCCGCAAACAAAAGCTGCATCTCTTCAGAAATCCTTCCCAACACAATAACCGCCTCCCTGTCAAGGGTCTCTTCGAGGATATCTTTCGCCAGTTCTTTGACATCACTCTTCTGGGTCATAATGTTTTCCGGATCGTTTGAGAAATCGTTCGAGAAAATAAATATTGATAGCTGAAAATTCCCGGTTAAGTTACATAATCCTTATGGTAAAGAAAAAAAATTACATAGAAAGAGGTTATGCGAAAAATACTCGCTTTTGTTTTACTCTTTTTCAGTATGGCACCATGGATCACCCGCCCTGCTGCCGGCGATCCACGGCCTGAAAAAACAGTGCTTTGCATGTGGTGGAACACCGAAAATCTCTTCGATGCCAGAAACGATCCAAACACAGACGACGACGATTTCACCCCTGAAGGAAGCATGCACTGGACAGAAAAAAAGCTCCTCCTGAAACAGATGCGCATCCGCCATGTCCTCACAGCAATTGAAGCGCACCCCAACTACAGAAAATATCCCGACATCCTTGCGTTTGCTGAAGTAGAAAATGAGCGAGTCTTTCAAGAAACTCTCTCCCCGTTACAAGGTATCAGATACAAAACCATCTATTACGAGTCCTCCGATTCGAGAGGCATTGATGTTGCTTTAGCCTACAACCCCCAAACGCTCCACAAGGAAGCATCAAAAGCTTACAATGTCCCTTTGGAAGGCAAGTCAACACGCAAAATCATTGTCGCTTGCTTTTCAGCAGGCAAACACCCGTTTCAAGTTATCCTGAACCACTGGCCTTCGCGCTCCTTCGACACCCAGTGGAGCGAACCCAAGCGACTTTCCGCAGCAAAAGTAACCCGTCACATACTCGACAGCCTGCTTGTGCGAAATCCTAAAGCTGATATCATCGTTATGGGCGACTTTAATGATGAACCCGACAACCTCTCACTCAAAGAGGTACTCGGCTCATCGCAAGATGCTGCAATGGTCAAGGCAAACAGCAAAAAGCTCCTTTATAACTGTTGGAGCAGCTATAACGGTATTGGCAGTTTCTTTTACCGAAACCACTGGCAACACATCGACCAGATTCTCCTCTCCTCCGGCATGCTCGACAACAAAGGACTTTCCATACAAAACGATGCATTCAACTGCTTCTCATTTTCAAAAATGCTGGACTATTCCGGCAAACACCCCTATGCCACTTATGAAAAAAGAAAATATAAAGGCGGCTACTCCGACCACCTGCCTCTCCTTTTGAAGGCACGCATTGCTAACTAGTTCACCAAAGTATTTTGGTTCTTATAATACGCGTTGATAGAAAATCAACCGCTCAAGCCATTATTCTCCCCCTTTTCACTCTAAAAAAACCGAACCATTTCAAAACCTCAAACCAGAGAACACTTCCCAGGCCAGCACCAAGGCAAACAACAAGATCAATGGTGTGTATGCTGGAAAACTTGAAAAGATTGACAAAAAAAGGAATATAAAGCACCACCCCCAACAAAAGAATCGCACCAGCTATCACAGGAATCAGCGCCATATTAGGAAACCGTAATGTCGCCATAAACGTACTTTTCCATGACCTGTTCGTCAGTATCAGTGCAAGATTCGAAATCACCAGAGTGGTAAAAGTCAAGGTCCTCACATTCTGCTCACTTTCACCGCGAGAAAGGGAAACAAGAAAAACAGAGAGCACAACACAAAAAACAACGACACCCTGTATCATGCTTATGACAACGGTCTGGCGACTGAATAACGATTCTTTAGAAGGACGAGGTGGCCGGTTCATAACATCTTTTTCCTCCTGTTCAGCTTCAAAAACAATTGAACAGGCAGGGTCAATGATGAGTTCCAAAAAAGCAATATGTGCCGGCAACAGAACGAGCGGCCAATGAAACAGCACAGGTAAAAGCAACATCCCTGCAATTGGCACATGGATCGCAAAAATATAGGCAATAGCTTTTCTTATATTGTCAAAAATTCTGCGACCCAATCGGATAGCCTGCACAAGAGAAGAAAAATCATCATCAAGCAGCACCAGTGAAGCCGACTCTCTTGCAACATCAGTCCCTCGGCCACCCATAGCTATTCCAATATTGGCTGCTTTCAAAGCAGGAGCATCGTTAACGCCATCACCCATCATGGCAACAATCTCTCCGTTGGCCTTAAAGGCCTTAACCAGTCGCAATTTTTCTTCAGGAACAACCCTT
>JAPLFE010000052.1 GCA_026390855.1 Chlorobiales bacterium
CCAGATTTTATCAAGCAAGTATTTGAAAAATATAAATCCCAGAAAACGTGGGTTAATGCAGAAGATGCTTTCCGGTGAATGGCGGGTGAGGCCAGAGGTGGTGCAACGGTATGCTTGAAAAAAACTTATCCGGGAACGCCGAGCCCCAACTCGGCATAACACTCTGCCGTTATAGAAATTATGTACTGGTGACTAGGTAGTGAAATATAATGCCGAGCTGGGGCTCGGCGTTCCCGGAAAATATATGGATTCTGGAATGGGCTGTTCATTATCACGCCGAAAAACCCGGTGTGCATCAAGGCTTTGATGTGATAAATAGGATCTACTCAGCAGCTCTTTCTATTCGGGTTTAATAGTAATCTTTTCGGCAATACATTCGCCATGGTGGTTAATGCGAATGCTAGCAACACGTATCAGAGCGTCATCTACCAACCATACATTGTCCCCACCCTCTATGACCTCTCTAAACAATTTATAAACTGTAAGATCTGCATCGTCACCATCACCATCTCCCAAGACATCGCTCTTTTTTCTTGTAACAAGTTCAATAAAGAATCCTCGCAGCAGAGCTACGAGGTATTAATTCAAAGAAGATCGATTCATTCACGAAGCAAGCTTCGGGGAATTTACCCATAGAGATTAAATCTGTTAAAGGAATACTCAAGGTCTCCCATAATAACTATCCTTCTTCTTAACGGTGTTAATAATCGAAACCATAAAAAGCCTTAGGGGATAGACTTTAGATGCTTGTTTTACTGGATCAAAAACGCATGCCCTGACGGGCTTCAGAGGGTTATAAGAAGAATAAAACTGTATTATCTTTGATAATAAGTATTTGACGTGGAATTACAAAATAGAGAAGGAGAAAGCAAAACCTCGGTGATGCATGGATTTATCTTTTTCATAGATCTGAGTGGCATTCATATCCGAATGCCCTAAAATTGTCCCCTCCCCTAAAACCGGTCACTTGTAAAAATAGAGTTTTTCGGGATCACGTCATTTTGACATGGGTTGATCGAAGATCACACCAAGAACAGCCATCTCATTTTTTCCACTTTTTGATGCGATATCCCGGATGGTCATTGATGGATCCGCTGAGGTAATTCCCTTGTCTTCCAGTTTTTCGATAATGGTTTCGCTCGATTGACCTGCAACAGTTGCAACAGTTTCAAGCTTTGCTGATTCAAGAGCATTCAACATGTTTTTTCTGGGATTGGGTTGTTGGCTTGCCGGGGCGAAAATGGAAAGTGCCGTGACAACTACACCGAGTCCGATAATTGCAAGAGCAGGTTTTCGTGAGAAGTAGCCCTTGAATGGTTTCCAGTTGGCGATGACATGCAGGATAACACCGGCAGTCATGGCCCAGCTCAACCATTCATGAACAGGTTTAATGTATCCTGCATCGACATGGAAGAACATCAGGGTGCCAGTGACAGCAAGAATAATAACGGTCGATGCTGCAAGGGGTGTGGCCCATGATTTCATAGAGGTATTCATTGTATTTATTTTTTTTATTTATGGTTGCGTCTAAGGATTTTTCACCTGCATAACAATACAGGCTCCCCACTTAATATGACGACAATCATTTTTCATTCTTGCGGTCGACATAAAGAAATCAGCACATGCCGAATCCTAGACTGGAACACAGGATTCTCCCTTCATCGTTAATAGCGATGAGGGTTGATGAGTATCTGATAGAGAAGGTTGATGAGGAAAGAGGGCTGGTTAAAAAAAATAGTATAGCCTCTAACATTCCGACAGATGAAAAGGAAAATACAAATAATCTCCCTCGCTCTCTGCCGGAACATTGGAAAACTTGTTTCGGCTTGATACTCTATTTTTTAGTCGGTAACGGCCACTTAATATTATCGCCATTTGATTTTGGCGATATAACAATTTCTTTTTTGATCGGCGCAGGCTTTATTTCATCCATAGTCTGGAGGCCTAAAACTTTATATATCAAGCTCTTAATTTTTTCATACACTCCATTAAACATTTTTTCCTGCCTTTTGTTCAGTCGATTAAATAACCACGATTTTTCATTTCACCTTAAGGGCATTGCCAGGAAAAATCATTTCGGTCTCATTTTTACACTTTTTCATTGCGTTTAACTATACATACAAATAATCAGCATGACTTCCGCTATTTAATTACTTTCACTTGAAAAGCTCCTTGAGTTGCATGATGAAATTGTGCTTCCAAACATCAGGCATGAATAAGCTCGCTCAGGCATTCCCTCCCGACTGGCTCTTCCATCAATAAGGGAACAACAGCGTAACGTGTGGCATGGTGATGGGCTACCGCATCAATTTCGCTGAGTTCATTATATGCTCGCTGTTTTAAGAGCGGTGAGTGAGGCTCAGCAGCAGCTACACTGTTATTTATGATCCAGGCCCACGGCTCGATTCCTGCACGGCGCAAATCCTCCTGAAGATTAAGCGCTTCAAGCACTGGTGTTGTTTCGGCCAAGGTGACAAGCAATACTCTGGTTTGTTTCGGGTCTTGTAACTGCATCATGGGAGTGAGTTCGAGTAAGCCATTGTCGCCCGCCTGACGACTGACTTCGCGATGATATGCTCCTGTGGCATCGAGCAACAGCAAGGTATGACCGGTAGGTGCAGTGTCCACGACGACAAATTGTTTGTCAGCCTCACGTATCACTCGTGAAAATGCCTGGAACACAGCAATTTCTTCTGTACAGGGTGAACGCAAATCCTCTTTCAAAAGGGCTAATCCTTCGGAATCGAGCTGAGTCCCTTTGGTTTTTAGTACCTGCTCCCTATAGCGTTCGGTTTCACCATCGGGGTCAATACGGCTCACAGCGAGGTTTTTCACCGCACCTGTCAAAGTATCAGTCAGATGTGCAGCTGGATCAGTGGTTGTGAGGTGTGTGGGCAGACCTCGATTGGCCAGCTCAAGGGCAACTGCTGCAGCAAGCGTGGTTTTACCGACCCCACCTTTACCCATGAACATAATGAGACCGTGACTGTTGGCGGCGATTTCATCAACCAGAGCCGAAAGGTTTGGTGCATCAATGGAGATGGGCTGATCGACTTCAGGCATCAACTGCGGAATGTTTTTGGCGAACAAGAGATGCAAGGCATCAAGACCGACAAGATTGAAGGGCTTAAGTGCTACATAATCGCATGGCAAACTCTTGAGGATGTCAGGCATTGCTGCAAGAGCTGCCTGTTCACGGTTAACGATAGCCTTGCCAAGAACATCCTGCTCTGCTTCGCTACCAGGCAAGATCCCGTTTATAACTAGATACTGTTGCGAAATACCAATGGCTGCGAGTTCTTTACAGGTTCGTGCGACTTCCCGTAAAGTAGCCTCCTGAGCTCGGGAGACTAAAACCAAGCGTGTACGCAAGGGATCGGCTAAAGCCTCGACAGCTTCCTTATACTGTGCCCGTTGCTTTACCAGGCCGGATAACGGACCGAGGCATGATGCATCGCCTTTTCCCTCTTCAATAAAGTTGCTCCATGCACCGGGCAGCTGCAGCAGCCGGATGGTATGTCCGGTCGGTGCAGTATCAAAAATGATGTGGTCATAGCCCGAATTCAAGGTCGAATACGTCAATAACGAGGTAAACTCATCGAAAGCTGCTATTTCGGTTGTACAGGCTCCGGAGAGTTGCTCCTCAATAGACTTCACTATGCTTTCGGGGAGCTTGCCGCGTACCGGCCCAACGATACGCTCACGGTATACCTCAGCTGCTGCCTGCGGATCAATTTCCAGCGCAAAGAGACGTTCAACAGCAGTAATTGAGGTGATCTGGTTGCCGATAGTTATGCCGAAAACCTGACCGACGTTTGATGCTGGATCGGTGCTGACGAGCAACACTCTTTTGCCGCAATGAGCAAGAGTAATAGCTGTTGCGCAGGCTATTGAAGTTTTACCGACGCCGCCTTTTCCGGTGAAGAAAAGGAAGCGCGGTGGCTGTTCGAGAAATAACATAGAAGTAGTTTTGTTACTAAAGAGTTTCAACAGCAGCTTTTGCCTGAACAGCAACCCTTTGAGGTTTTAGGTTCAGCTTCAGCCAGAGTAATATCTGCCCAACGGGCAAGCTCTGCACGACTAGGGTAACGCCCAGTCAAAACAGTTGCACCATCAAGAAGAATCAGAGGAAGAGCTTCCTGACCTGAGAGTTCCAGAAATGTTTTTACGGTTGGGTTATCCGCGAAGGCCATCGGTTGCTGTGCAAGATTGAAGCGCTCAATCGAAGCACCATTTTGTTTTGCCCAATCCAAGTCGGCAGAGAAGTTGATCAATGCCTGATCGACATCGACCCCACAAACACCTGTGCTGCAACAAAGTGCAGGATCAAAAACCTGAATTTTTTTCATAATGAACCTTGATTAGATATTGAAAGTAATCCATCCCTTGTTTGGGAATTTTATTACTGTATCAATCAGTGGGCCTCTCCAGTGTCAGTGAAATATTTCCCCCTGAACCATAACGCGACATTGACGAGCGCAATCAGGGCAGGGACCTCAACCAATGGGCCAATAACTGCTGCGAAGGCTTCGCCGGAATTGATTCCAAATACTGCTATAGCTACAGCAATAGCAAGTTCAAAGTTATTGCTTGCCGCCGTAAATGAGAGGGTTGCTGTTTTGGAGTAGTCGGCACCAACCTTGCGACCCATGTAAAACGAGAGGAAGAACATGATAACAAAGTAGAGTAGAAGCGGGATGGCGATACGCACAACATCAAGAGGAATTTGAACGATATAGCCTCCCTTAAGTGAAAACATCACCAGAATGGTAAAGAGCAGCGCCACGAGGGTAAGCGGGCTGATGCGGGGGATGAATTCACCCTCATACCACTCCCGTCCTTTCAGGCGAAGCATGATAAAACGAGTGAGAAACCCGGCAATAAAAGGAATACCAAGATAGATAAAGACTGAAACGGCAATATCAGCTATGGAGATGTCAACCGCAAACGTGGTAAGACCCAGCCACTTTGGCAGGACGGTAAGAAAAATCCAAGCATAGAGAGGGAAAAAGAGCACCTGAAACACTGAGTTGAAAGCCACTAACCCTGCAGCATACTCGGTATCCCCTTTTGCAAGTTCATTCCAGACAATCACCATGGCAAT
>JAPLFE010000150.1 GCA_026390855.1 Chlorobiales bacterium
AAGGAGGAACCGTCCTAAAAAAAGAGGTCGTTTTATGATTAAATGGCTTCAATGTATGAACTAAAGCTTGTAGATTAAACTACGTCAAACTGCTGGTCGTTAATTGCCGAAATCTGCGGAAATCAAATTTCCGCCTACAGATGCATCGTTCTTGGTTTTTTTACTGCTCAATCAATCCACGCTTTTATGACTTCAACGACAAAAAAGCCATAGCGGTTTACCATTCTTGTGTCGGTTACTCTGCACTCGAGATTTGCGAAACATTCCTCGATAAGAGCTGCACTAACAGTGCCTTCATGTGGCTCTAATTAATTTTTTTTTGAAATTCTTAAAAATATGTATATAATTTCTATATACGAAAAGTTATTTCATCTGATCGTTGGAAAGGTTGTATAGACTCTGAAGTACTAGAATCTTGCACATCAGCGGCAGATCGAATGGTGGTCTGTCCATTTTTTCCCGTTCTTGGACTGGAGAAGGCGGCTTCCAGAAGGGGAGTAAGAATGTGCCGGTCGATGTGCGCCTCAAGCGTGACAAGTGTATCTTTGAGTGTTCAAGCAAAAAATTCTCGTCAAACAAGCCAGAGGATTGATGTTTTTCATGGCAGCACAATCGAAGTGATAGAAAACTGCCTAACAATACTGACTTTGCAATAGCCGTTTATGTCATAACGCATTTTTATGCATGCTTTTATAACCATACAATCTTTTTCGAGATGCACTTTAGAGCTTCCCATGAGAGACAGATGAAAACAGCATTGAGCATAATAGCGGCGATAGTAACAATGCATTTTGCTTCAGCGCCAGTTGTACATGCAGCAGAACAGCCAAGTGCTATATCGCTTTATGGGCAAGCGACCTATGGAGCCTATAGCAATAGCGTCGAACGGTCAAAGTATACCAGTAGTATGTTTGCTCTGACATACCAGAAACCGGATAATTATTCCGCAAGCTTGTACATTATGAATTCAACCTTGTATTGGAAGCATTCGTTGGGCAGCATTCACACCGTAGCGCCGGAAATTGGATTGACCAAATGGATATCGGTTTCGCCTGAAGATCTTATGGGTATAAGAGTAGCGGTGACCCCTATCACCAGTGATGATTCAAACGCAGATCGCATGATCGTTCCATATATGAGCATAATGGGTAAAAGCAGGGACGGCAGTGCGTATGTTGATCTTGGGTATGCCTACAGCAACTATATCGATACAACAGTCAATCAGATTACAGCAAGTTATGGTTTCAGCTTGTTTAATTCCCAGCTCTGGTTGCGCACACGTCTTTACTACCTTGATCTGGGGAATCAACCGGTTGAGGGAATGAACAACACAACAGCGATTGAGCAAAAGTTGACATGGTATGCGATTCCACAAAAGCTTTCGCTGACGTTTTCAGGACTTATAGGTCGCAGGGTTCATGGCTATGACCCTGATAGTGGAATCGTCTATACACTACCAGATACCCAGCATGGGAGTGGGGGTGTAACCATCGGCTATTCAATCAATCCAGCTCTGCATCTTTATGGTGAAGTCGATTATGAATCATACAGCAAGCAATCAATCAGCAATAACTATGGTGTTACTTACGGTACAGTAGGTCTAAATTATTATTTTTAAAAGAAAAATAATCATTTCTGTCGGCTTATTCATTTTCATATACTTTTCAACTATTTTTGAACAACCTTCGCTGGCTGTTGAGAATCTGCTTTTTCTTTCTGACCATAGTTGTTCTCCTTATTACATGATAGGAAACTATGACCATTTACATACTTTATCTCACAGACTCGAGGCGGAGTATAAAAAGCTTTATTTAAACCATTTGCGCCTCTTCTAATACCCTTTAGCTCTGTTGTGGGAGATGCTCGGTTATCACAGTATATCAAGAGTTTTTTACGTTTTTGTATTTTTTTTTCGGGCATTGCTGTTTTTTGCTTCCTATTCAGGGAACTTATTGATAAATAAAAAATGTATATGTATTATATATTTTTTATTTATCAATAAGTATGCTTAAAATATAAACAGGAGATGCTGTCATGTCACTTACACTTTTTAAACAGGATCCTTTGACGCACTTTAAGGATGTTTTGAACGACAATATCTCTCCTTTCTTTTCTTCATTAGTAACTCCATCCGTTAAGGCGTATATCGCTGACTTTTCCAGGACTTATAGGTTGTACGGTTCATGGCTAAGACTCTGATAGTGGAATCGCTTATACACTGCCAGATACCCAACATGGGAATGGTGGCGTAAGTATCGGTTATTCAATCAATCTGGGCCTGCATCTTTACGGTGAAGTCATTTATGAAGCGTACAGCAAGCAATAAATTAACAATAACTATGATGTTGCTTACGGTACAGTAGATCTAATTATGATCTTTAAAAGAAAAATAATCATGTCAAGAATATCAAAAATAATATTGGCGCTGTTGTTACCTCTGTTAATCGGTATTGGTGATGGGGTAGTATTAGCGAAAGGGAGCAGATCACAGTTTGGCGGTGAAGTGAATTCAAAAGCTACCTTGCTCAAAATAACCAGCACTGCTGCCAAAGAGGGGATGTGGCTTGGAGTGACTTTCTATCCTCCAAGACAAAAGGATGCGGTAAAGGATGGGGTGAGCCAGGCTGTTCCGTTAAAAAAAGGATACAACTATACAGACATAGCGATTCCGGCATATTGCCGAAACGGTACATTTGAAGCTGCAATATGGGGCAAGAAACTGTCAAAAAAAGAAATCGCTCCTTCCGATGTTGCTTCTCAAAAACTCGGCTACAAGCTTACTGAAATGGTTTACTATCTGTGGGGATACCTGATTGAACAATAAAAAGGAGAATTCCATGAACTTCGATAACAGTACACTCAAAGAGCTTGCCATCAGCGAGTCCGGTTTGATTTTTGATCCAGTAACAGGAAGTATCTACACATCAAATGTGGTCGGTCTGTTGATACTTGGCGCATTGAAAGACGGTAAAGAATCGGGTGAAATCCGAAACTTGATCGTCGGACAGTATGATGTTGATGAACAGACAGCGGAGCGTGACGTGAATGATTTCATGAACCAATTAAACAGCATCGAGGTAATAAAATATGTATAACATAGCGATCACAGGACTTAATGCCGGTGATACTCCTGCTCCCGGCGTCCCGGTTATCAGATGCCTCATAGAACATCCCGACTGGGC
>JAPLFE010000152.1 GCA_026390855.1 Chlorobiales bacterium
GTGGTCTTTGACAGCTTGGATGCTCTTGAAGACCACTTGGAGGTTTCGTTAAGGATGATGGAACATGATACACCAAGAGTCCATTCCATCGTTGCTTGGTCTTGGATTATGAATTCATTATTGTATTAGAAATGGAATTACGTAGGGTTTGACGTTTATTCTGTCAAATACAAGCGTGAAGTTTTATGAAAAAAGATGTTGTGGGATGAATTTTACAGCAATCACAAGGGAAAATGCTTTTTGATTGCCATGGATAATGGTCCGTGGGGAAAGCCAGCAAAAAGGCGCGCAGAAAAACCTGTTAGTTTACGCTGTTTTGCTGGCTGCGGAACTTTGAGAGATAGGTGTCTGCATCAGTCAAGATCGAAAAGGAGTATTTCAGCTGCCTCTTCGGCACTGATGCTGAGCAGCTCTTCGTCACTTACCGCTGCGCCGTCACCGGCTTCCAGGAGATAGTCGTTAAACAATACTTTGCCGCAAACAACCTGCACCCAGACCCTGCGTTCTGGAGGTACATTATAGATAATCTCTTGATCAGCATCGAGTAAAGCTGCGTAGAAATTGACATCCCGGTGAATAGTTACTGAGCGGTCTCGTCCATCGCGGGAGGCGATCAAACGAAAAACTCCCTGTTTTTCTTCTGAAGAAAAGGAAGTCTGTTCATAGCCGGGTGTCAGCCCATTTGTTTCTGGAATGATCCAGATCTGGAAAAAGTGGACTAGCTCGGTAGCTGAATTGTTGTATTCACTATGGGTTATTCCTGTGCCGGCGGTCATGCGCTGAACATCGCCGGGGCGAATAACTGAACCGTTCCCCATATTGTCTTTGTGTTCAAGGGCCCCTTCGATGACGTAGGTGATGATTTCCATGTCGCGGTGAGGATGGGTAGGAAATCCCCGAGCTGGCTGTACCCGGTCCTCATTGATGACTCTCAGTGCGCCAAGGCCCATGTGTTTTTCGTCATAATAACCGGCGAAAGAAAACGTATGGTAGGTATTGAGCCAGCCATGGTCGAAGTGTCCTCGTTCAGATGATTTTCGTACGCTTATCATAATATGCTCCTTCTCTCTTCTCTTCGTTTCTGGCGAAATCATGCGGGTGCGGTATATCGCCAGTAAATTACTGGTTTACTGTATGATGAAGATTTACTTATTTTTTGAGTAGTTCAATTTCAAGGGAAATGTTTACCTCGTCGCCAACCATTACTCCGCCTGCTTCAAGGGTTTTATTCCAGGCTAGACCGAAATCTTTGCGGTTGATTGTGGCTGTAGCGGATGCACCGCGCTTGATATTGCCCCATGGATCTTTGAAAGACTTATCTAATCCCTGAACATCCAGTACAACATCTTTTGTGACTCCGTGCAGGGTGAGTTGACCGTAAATTTTTAATTTGTCGCGGCCTTCCTTTTTAACCTTTTTGGAGACAAAGGTCATGGTCGGATACTTTGCTACATCAAAAAAGTCTGGGCTTTTGAGATGTTCGTCGCGTTTGGAAACACCGGTATTTATGGATGCTGTTTCGATAATTGCATCAACCTTGGTTTTTGCCAGGTCTTTGTCGTCGATGTCAACATTACCGCTGAATTTGCTGAAATCACCTTTGACATTTGATACCATCATGTGTCGAACCTTGAAACCTACATTGGAATGATCGGTATCGATACTCCAGGGTGAAGCGGTGGCTATGGACGGAATTGCAAGGAGAGCTGCTGTTGCAATTATTTTCACAATGTTTTTCATGGGTCGCATTCTCCTCTCTTTTGATTGTTTGCGTTGATGTGATTTCATATTGAACTCTCTTTTATTTGAAAAAAATCAGGTTAAAGGTGCATCCCTTTCGCTTAGGCCAAGCATACGACAAAGCCGTCCAAGCTCCTCTTGCTCCGGGTCTTTGAGAATATTCATTTCCTGCACTATAGTTTCCATAATCAATGGAAAGACATTTGCTATCAAAAGGTTTCCGTCGTCTGTAAGATGAATGGTTATGTAACGTCGATCATCGGTATCGCGCTGGCGACGGACTAGCCCTCGTTTTTCGAGATTATCTATAACCATCGTGATGTTGCCTGTGCTTTTGAGCATTTTTTCGGCGATATCGCGCTGGCAGAGAGAGCCTTTGTGAAACAGTGCCTCAAGAACGCCGAACTGGCTTATGGTCAAGTTAGATTTTGCCATAATGCGGCTGGTGCGCGCTGTTACCGTCTCAGCTGCACGCATCAGTTTGATGTAGGTATTTAAAGCCTTTGTTTCGGTTTCGGTATATCGGGGCGCGATAACTTTCATGGATCAACCTTATAGCAATATTATATAATTTAACATTGAATTATATTAAAATTAACGATCACCGGCAATAAATATTGGCCGGCTTTTCTGTGGCACTTTGCAAAACGGTGATAAATTGATATGCTGGTGTAGATGATAACGAGAAGTCTTTGTGTAAGAGATCTGCCGGTACAATGAGTTTTGATTATTACAATAAACCGGTTCAACGAAAAAAAACACTCCCCTTCACTGCCTGGGGAGGGTCTCTTTTTTCGTTGATTTTATTATTTTCCGGCAGTTTCATTCCATCAACAAACAATACCGTTTATGACTAAGAAAAAAGAATTACTCTGGCAGAGTCGCTTTTCGGAACCCTTTGACCAGGATGCCCTCTTTTATTCGTCGTCGGTTCATGTGGACAAGAAGCTGTATCGCGAGGATATACAAGGTTCAATTGCTCATGTTACCATGCTTGCTGAAGAGAAGATTGTGAGTGAATTTGAGGCTAAACAGATTATTACTGGACTTCAGGAAATTGAGGAGGAGCTTACGAGTGCTACGCTTGTTCCGCACTGGGAAGATGAGGATATCCATACTGTTATTGAAAACAGACTTAAGGAGAAAATTGGAGCAGTCGCTGGAAAGCTCCATTCGGGCAGGAGCAGGAATGACCAGGTTGCAACCGATACTCGTCTTTATATGCGCCGTCAGATTGGTGAACTTCAGGTGGCATTGAGTGGACTTTTAAAGGTGCTTGTGGATAAAGCGGAAACGTATCGCAACACGATTATTTTTGGGTATACGCACCTGCAAAGAGCCCAGCCTATTTCGGCGGGGCACTATTATCTCGCTTATTTCAATATGTTCGTCCGTGACAGGCAGCGTCTTGAAGACCTTATGAAAAGGGTGAATATTTCTCCGCTCGGTGCTGCTGCCTTTGCTGGCAGTACTTTGCCGCTTAACCCTGAAAGGAGTGCTGTATTGCTTGGGTTTGATGATCTTTTTTCAAATAGTATCGATGCTGTGAGTGATCGTGATATTGTGATTGAGTTCATTTCGGACTGTTCGGTGATCATGATGCACCTTTCGAGGTTTGCTGAGGATTTGATTCTTTGGAGTTCCTATGAATTCGGATATCTGAACATTAGTGATTCGTTTGCGACAGGTTCTTCGATCATGCCGCAGAAAAAAAATGCCGATATTGCTGAGTTGGTAAGGGGGAAAACTGGAAGGGTATATGGTAATCTTGTGGCTATGCTTACTATTATGAAAGGGTTGCCTCTTTCATATAACAGGGATATGCAGGAAGATAAGCCGCCTCTTTTCGATAGTGCTGAAACAACGGTTTCCAGTGTAAAAATATTTGCCAAACTGTTGGAACATACTACCTTGAAGGAGGAAAGACTGGCTAAACTGACGGCTGAAGATCTTAGCCTTGCTACAGAAATTGCTGAATATCTTGTTGGGAAACAGATTCCTTTCCGTGATGCTCATCGTATCACCGGGAAAATTGTTACCTGGAGTATTGATTCGGATGTTACCTTGCCTAACATTCCTGTGGAGAAATTCAGGGAATTTTCGGAAGCTATCGGGCCTGATATCTATGAGTGCCTCAAGCCTGACAGTAGCGTGAATTCGAAAAAAACACACGGTAGCTGTTCATTTGACTCTGTAGCACTCCAGATTGAAGAGGCAAAAAAACTTCTTTAGTTTAACATCGGCGATGATCGTATGATAGTGTGCCGTTCTATTGCTTTGAGCTCTGCCATATCGGAAACAACTGCGGCTGACTGGTTGAGCAGTACATCCTTGTTGAGGCTTTTTGTGGAATCCTGTGACTGAACCCATTGCTTTTCGATCTTTTTAATCGTTTCAATTTCCGACTTAAACAATGAGTCCTGGAGTGATGTCATCTTTTTCTTGCGAATCTGGTTAAGGACATTCACGTCATGGATATAGGTCTGATAGAGATGGTTTTTGGAGGAGCGCTCCTGAAATCTTTTCCGGAGAATGCCCAGCTCTTCTTGTTTGACATCTGCGGTCGGTCGGTAAAATGCTTTGGAGATAGTACTCCATGGTAAACTGCTGGTGTAGGTATCTTCTCCAATGGTGACCGTATCGATCATGGATGGCATGGTAATATCAGGAACAACCCCTTTATGCTGTGTGCTGCCTCCGGAAATTCGATAAAATTTTGCAATAGTGAGTTTTAACTCTCCGAGTTCGGGTCGTTTTCCAAAAAAAGCAAACGGTCTTGTCAGTTTGACAAGGCTTTGAACCGTTCCTTTTCCGAAAGTTCTTTCGCCAATGACAACACCGCGTCCGTAATCCTGAATTGCTGCAGCAACAATTTCGGATGCTGATGCGCTGTAGCGGTTTACCAGTACTGCAAGTGGTCCATTATAAAGTATTCGGCGATCTTCGTCCCTGAGCACCATTTTGCCGCCTTTTGCATTACTGATCTGCACCACGGGACCGGTTGTAATAAACAATCCGGTAACATTTACAGCTTCTTCAAGCGAACCACCGCCATTATCGCGAAGATCAATAACTACTCCTTCGACATGGTCGGCGTTGAGTTCGTTCAAAATGCGTGCAACATCACGGCTTGTGCTGTTGTAGTTGCCGCTGTTCTTTTGTTGTGCTTCGAAATCAAGGTAAAATGATGGTATGGTAATAACGCCAATTTTTTGACCATTCTGATGAATGATGCTTTTCCTGGCAGCCTGTTCCTCGAGGTCAATTTTATCTCGCTGAAGTTGAACTATTTTTGCTGGCCCTCGTCCTGCTTGACTTGCTGGAAGTATTTTAAGGCGGACAATTGTGCCTTTTCTGCCTCGGATGAGCTTTACTACATCATTGATTCTCCAACCTAATACATCAACAATCTCCCCTGTAGCTCCCTGGCCAACGCCAATAATTTTATCTCCTTTTTTCAAAAGATTTGCTTTGAAAACAGGACCTCCCGGGATGACTTCGTTAATGACGGTATACTCACTTTCAGTCTGCAGTTTAGCCCCAATTCCCTCAAGAGAGCGACTCATGTCAATCTGGAAGTTTTCGTATTCGTCTGGAGAAAAATAGCTTGTATGGGGATCAAATGATGTTGTCACCGCAGACATGTAGGCCTGAAATGCATCATCTGCTTTCTGATGGTTAAGGAGGTTCAGTCTGTTTATAAAACTTTTAGCAAGAGCTCCCCGAATGGTGGAGTTGCTTTCTCCTGAATATTTCATGTTGAGCCACTGATATTTCAGCTCTTTTTTCCAAAGATCTGTCAGTTGCCGCCTGTCGGCTGGCCATGGATCATTTTTTCGATCAAGATCAAGGGTTTCAGGCGTTGAAAAGTTGAAGTTTATGGTATCGGCAGCGGCCTTCATAAACCTCATTTTCTCTTTAGCTCGTTTAAGAAAAAAGTTATAGACACCAAAGCCTGCATTTGCTTTACCGGTAAGAAATTCAGTGTCTATCCGGGTTCCATAAATCTTTCTGAGACTTTCAACTTCGCTTGCGACAAAATAGCTTTTGCTGCCATCAAGACTTTCCAAGTAACGGTTGAATATTTGCTGAGAAAGAGAATCGTTGACAGATACTTTTCTGTAGTGATTCTGTAAAAGGTTTTGAGTGATATACTTACCAGCTTCGTCCTCTGCTGCTGTGGGTTTGAGAGTAATCACGGTTTCTGCCAAAGCTGATTTTCCGGTATTAAAATTGAAGGCAAACACTGGTTCAGCACTTCCCAAGAGAACAATCGTGAGAAGCAGACTTTTTCTAAACATTTTATTTTATGATGATCAAAGGTTCGGCAACAGCATCCAAGCTATTCTTGAATGAGAAAAGAATTATATCTATATTAAAGAACATATGGTATTTCGTTACGGGCTGGTATCCTAGGTAAAAATACGGCACATAATAATAATAAAAGGAGAGCTTTTCAATGCAAAAGAAAAATATCAGTTATAAAGAACTTGGACTCTGCAACAGCAGAGAACTTTTTAAAAAAGCTGTAACCGGCGGGTACGCAATTCCTGCATATAATTTCAACAATCTCGAGCAGATGCAGGCTATTATTCTTGCTTGTGCTGAAACCAGTTCTCCAGTTATACTGCAGGTTTCCAAAGGAGCCAGAAGCTATGCGAATGAAACTCTTCTTCGCTTTCTTGCTCAGGGTGCTGTAGCATATGCTGAGGAACTTGGTACACCTGTACCCATTGTTCTTCATCTTGACCATGGTGACAGCTTTGAACTCTGCAAAGACTGTATAGATTCCGGATTTTCTTCAGTTATGATTGATGGATCACATCTTTCATATGAAGAGAACATCGAATTGACAAAAAAAGTTGTTGCTTATGCGCATCAATTTGATGTGACCGTTGAGGGTGAGCTTGGGGTTCTTGCTGGTATTGAAGATGATGTTTCTGCTGCAGCCCATACCTATACAAGGCCAGAAGAAGTTGAAGATTTCGTTGCTAAAACTGGCGTTGACAGTCTTGCTATTTCCATTGGTACATCGCACGGTGCATTTAAATTCAAACCGGGCGAAGATCCTAAAATCCGCCTTGACATCCTTTCAGAAATCGAACAGCGTATCCCTGGATTCCCTATTGTGCTGCATGGTGCGTCTTCCGTTCCGCAGGAGCTGGTAAAGATTATTAATGAGCATGGTGGAAAACTGAAGGATGCAATCGGTATCAGCGAAGATCAACTTCGCCTTGCTGCCAAGTCGGCTGTCTGCAAAATCAATATTGATTCTGATGGACGTCTTGCCATGACAGCTGCTATCCGTAAAGTGTTTGATGAAAAACCGGAAGAGTTTGATCCAAGAAAATATCTTGGCCCAGCCCGTGAAGCTCTTAAAAAGCTTTATATCCACAAGATCATCAATGTACTAGGCTCTAACGGGAAAGCATAATTCCGTCAAGAGTATTGTTCCATAAGAAAGGCGCCTTGAGGCGCCTTTCTTATATTATGCCCGTAAAGATTCGAGTAACCGGGTGGCTGTATAGGCAAGTAAACCACTGCCGATTTCAAGGGCTTGTTCTTCTGGATTAAATGTGGGAGAGTGCAGTGTATTGTCTTTTTGGGAAGCTGGAGTGCCTGTGCCAATCTGCCAGAAGGTTCCTGGACATTCTTTGAGGTAGTAGGCAAAATCTTCGGCCGTCATAATCGGTTCGCTCTGAAGTACATTTTCACTGCCGATATATTCACCGCAGATGATTTCTGCCTGTTCTGTTACAGATGGATCGTTAAACAGTACCGGATAACCTTTTAGTATTTTAACTTCTGCTTCAACACCAAGTCCTTCGGCTACATGATTGACCACTTGGCGTAATTTATCCTGCAAAAGGGATCGCAATTCTTCGTTCATTGTTCGCATTGTGCCTGACATGGTAACTTGTCGAGGAATGACATTAGGGGCATTGCCGCCATGTATGGATGCAATCGATACTACTGCTGGCTCATGTGGTGGAGCCACTCTGCTTATAAGATGCTGAGCTGCGGTTATTATATGAGCGGCTGCAAGAACTGGATCTGCTGCTTTATGCGGAGCTGAAGCATGCCCCCCCTGCCCTGTCACTGTAAAGTAAAGTTCATCGGCTGCGGCCATAAAGCTGCCTTTGCACAAGGCGACTTTTCCGGTTTCGACATTGGGGAAGCAATGCTGTCCGATAATTATAGATGGGTTGAAATGCTTGAAGAGACCTGCATCGAGAAATGGTTTTGCTCCGCCGGGAGCTTTTTCTTCCGCTGGCTGAAAAATAAGGAGGACGTCGCCTTCCAGCTTATCTTTCATGCCTGAAAGGATTTTTGCTGCGCCAAGAAGCATTGCCGTATGCATATCATGACCACATGCATGCATTTTTCCTGATTCAAGCGAACAGAAGTCGTGCTGGTTCTCTTCATTAAGTGGTAAAGCATCAATATCTGCCCGTAACGCAATAACAGTATCTTTTCTGTATTTATGTTCACCTTTGATGAGAGCAACAACGCCTGTTTCAAGTAAAGGTGGTTCTGGCGTAATACCGAGACCAAGAAGATAGTCGGTTATCAAGGCTGTTGTCTTTACTTCTTCATAAGAAAGTTCGGGGTGAAGATGTATTTCCCGGCGCAGAGCAAGGACCTCAGGAAAAATTTCTGCCGCACGCTGACGAATCCGTTCGGCAAACCCGGTATTGTATTCTGTTGACATGGATTTCGGTGTTAAGGAAATATTACTGTTCAGGCTGGCGTTCGGGTAACTACATGTCCATAAAATGAATAAACTCAAGAGCTTTGTCTCGGAGTTCATCATCGCTCTCTTTGAAGAATGGTGAAGTGTAGCGAATCAAATAGCCATATTTTTCCATATTCTTTACGAGACGAAAGAGGTCATGCGTTTGAACCTTGAAGGTTATCACCATGCTGTCATCTTTAGGGGTTGCATGGTACATTCCAAAACTCAATACTGTTGCATCGTTTTTTTCAAGTGTAGCTATAACCTCGGATAGCTTCAATTCAAATGCCGGTATATCTAGTTCGAGGGTCATACCCTCTTCGGTTAAGTGAAATACACTGGCAATTTTATCAAGAAGTGTTCCTTTTTCAATAATTCCAGCATATTTCCCGTCTTCTTCTGATACTGGCATGATTGTTCCTGGAAACGATCGTATCCTCGAAAAAATATCGAAGAGATGCTGATGGCGTCCAATACTTTCAGCTGGTTTAAGCTTAAGATCGCTCAAAAGCCGTTTGTTCGTTTTTCTGGAATATTTTGCGGGCAAAAGATCGAGCAGGGTTACGATTGCTGTGATTTTTCCCTCGTGCAAAACAGGAAGACATTCGAGTCGCTTTTCCTGCATAAGGGCAAGGACTTCAGCCACATCAGCATCACCCGCAACAAACGGATAATTTTTATCAAGACAACTCTCTATGCATTCATTTAACAACATGGTTCGATTTTATTCACTCTCCGTTCATGCCTTCCTCCTTCAAAATCAGCTGTAAACCAATTTCGAAGACTTTTTTCAATCGTGTCTTCATCAGTAAAGCGGGCAGAGAAACATATAATATTGGCATTATTATGCTGTCGGGCAAGTGTTGCGAATTCTGGATTGAAAACAAGTGCTGCACGAATACCTTTTATTTTGTTTGCAGCAATTGAAACTCCGATGCCTGTGCCACACAACAGAATCCCTTGGTCACTGAGTCCGCCTGCAACAGATAAAGCAACTTTTTGGGCATAATCGGGATAATCAACTGATTCTTCTGTATAGGGGCCCATATCTTCAGACTCGTAACCATTTTTTTCAAGCCATGCAATAACAGTTTTTTTTAATTCAACTCCTGCATGATCGCTTCCTACTGCAATTTTCATAATTCTTTTACTTTGAATTTAAGTATTTTTTTTAAAGGCAGATCGAGTTAAAAAGAGAGCCTGACTGTTTATCTTTGTTCCTTCATTGTTTATCTTTAAATATATACCTTCGGAGGTCATCTGCCATGCTTTTACATTATCACTCAAAATAATTTCAAGATCTGCTTTGATCTCTTGTATAAGTGATTTGTCAAACACGGGGAAAAGGGTTTCAACTCGACCATCAAGGTTTCGGGGCATGATATCGGCACTGCCGAGATAAAGTTCATCTTTCCCTCCATTTCGAAAGTAGTATGCTCGGCTGTGTTCAAGAAAACGTCCGATGACGCTGATGACACGGATATTGTCGCTGATTCCTGGGATCCCGGGCTTAAGAGAGCACATACCACGAACAATAAGATCAATTTTGACCCCCTCACATGATGCCTTATAGAGTGCCCGAATGGTTTGGGGATCCACAAGGGCATTCATTTTCATGATTATTCTTCCTTGGTTTTCTTTACGGCTCCACTCAATTTCCCTATCAATCATCTCGATGATTCTTTTTCTGGTATTGATCGGAGAGACCAGAAGCTTTCTGTATTCGGTATGTTTTGAATACCCTGTCAAGGCGTTGAAAAGTTCAGCAACATCATTGGCGAGCTGTTCGTTGACTGTGAAAAGGCTGTAGTCAGTATAAATCTTGCCGGTTGCCGGGTTGTAGTTTCCTGTACCGAGATGGAGGTATCGCTTCAACCTTTGTTGTTCGCGACGAACAATCAACGTTAGCTTTGCGTGGGTTTTCAGTCTTGGAAGACCGTAGGCTACATGCACCCCGACATCTTCCAGCGCTCGTGCCCAGACGATGTTGTTCTCTTCATCAAATCTTGCTTTGAGTTCCACAAGTACTGCGACCTGTTTCCCTTCTTCAGCGGCGTTCATTAATGTCTGGACAATCGGAGAATTGCTGCCGACCCGGTAAAGTGTCTGTTTTATTGAGAGTACGTCAGGGTCAAGAGCTGCCTGGTTGATAAAATCGACAACAGGTTGAAAAGAGTCATAAGGATGGTAGAGAAGCTGATCTTTAGCCCTTATTGCACTGAAAATATCGAGTCCAAATTGTTCTCCAATTCGATTATTGGGCACAAATGGGTCATCTTTCAGGTCGGGCCGTTCTATTTTCAGAAGGTCAATAAGACAACTGAGCCCTAATGCTCCATCTATTTCATAGACGTTTCTTTGGGCTACTTCAAGATTTTTGATGAGAAGTTTTCTCACTGGAAGAGGCATCGCTGGTGTTATGTCAAGGCGAACAACTTTGCCATAACGACGTGACCGTATTCCCTGCTCAATAGTTTCAAGCAGATCGCCGGCTTCATCTTCCTCGATTTCAATATCGGCATCACGAATCAATCTAAAAAGATGCGATTTTGTAATCTTCATCTTTGGAAAGAGGTGTGCAAGATTGTTTTCGATGAGGTCTTCAAGCCAGATAAAGCGTATAATTCTGTCTTCTCTATCGAAACCCTTGATGTCATTAAGTTGGAGAAGTCGGGGAAGAATGCTTGGAACCTTTACACGGGCAAACTTCAGTGACCCGCTTTCCTCATCTGCCAGTTCGATAGCCAGGTTCAGTGACAGGTTCGACATAAATGGAAAAGGATGGCCTGTATCGAAGGCCAGAGGGGTCAGTACCGGGTAGATTTCCTTGCGGAAATAATGACTCAAAGCAAGCTGCTTTGGTGCTGACAGTTCAGATACTCGAAGGAATTCTATACCCTCTTTTTGTAAAGCTGGCAACAGGTCGTGATAAAAACACTCGTTTCGTTCGCTGAGCTGCTTAAGGACCATCGTGCGTATCTTGTCGAGCTGCTCGGCTGGAGTAAGGCCGTCGATTGTACGTTCCTGAATACCTGCCTCGTACTGATCCTCTATACCCGCAACACGGATCATAAAGTATTCATCGAGGTTTGAACTGAAAATCGAGATGAATTTTACCCGTTCAAGAAGTGGATGTGCATAAGGATCGAGCGCTTCTTCAAGCACCCTCTGGTTGAAATAAATCCAGCTAAGCTCCCTGTTGACGTAAAGTGAAGTATTTATAAAATCTGGAGACGCAGGTACCTTGGCGTTATTTTGAATCCCTTTAAGCATAAAAACATCACAAATATTAGGTAAACCGAATGATCCCGTGTTCATGAACTACTCCGTCAAGAATTTCATCCCATGGGTCGGCAGGAACCTCGTCAACCATCTGCCGGCTAAAAGAAAGGCCTATACGAAAAGGAGTTCTCCCTAGCTTGGAAAGTCGTTGTAGAAAAAAATCATAAAAACCTTTACCGTATCCGAGACGATACCCTCTTACATCAAAGGCCAAAAGAGGAATGAGTATAACATCAAGCTGAGATTCATCGATAACCGAGACTACTTCCGGTTCTGGTTGGCCGAATTGTGCAACTTTGACGGCATCACCTTTATGAAAAGCAGCCGAAAAGAGTTTGCCATCAATGATAACCGGAACAGAGAGCTGCTTATCCATTGCGGTAAGACCTTCAATGATTTTTGCTGTGTCCACTTCAGCGTGGGAGGTCATGGAAAGATAAAGATGAATATGGCGAGCATTTACAATTTCAGGTAATCCAATAACATCTCTACCAATAGTATTACTCATGTCAGTACGGGATTCTACAGGGATCGAACGCCTTAAGGAGAGCATCTTCTCTCTGAGAATAGCTTTTTGACTGACAACTTTTTCATCTCGGCCCATGGTATTACACTTGTTTATATCATATACTCTCTCTATAAATGTCTGTCATTCCGTCGAGCAATATTGAACATATACAGTACATTATTAACCAAACGTAAAATAATAAAATAGAGTTCTTTCCCTCTCTTATCTAAGCAATTTGTGTCAAGACGAGGTATTGTTATCATTGTTTTCGCCATGCAATTGTATCGAAAAACAACACTGGGAAACATCGTAAGAATATGGAAAAACTACTTGATAGCCGAACTATTGCTCCAGGAGCCATTTATTGTGTCGGGAAAAACTACCCGGAACATGCCAGAGAGATGCAGCAGCTTGAAGGAGCTATACCGGGTACAGTAATAGAAAATGACGTTGAGCCAATCATTTTCATGAAACCACCGACTGCCCTTGAAACAGGAGGAAGGATTGCTATACCTGAATTTCATGGTCGCCCTCTCTCTGCAAACATGCATTATGAAGTTGAAATGGTTCTACTGATTGGGGAGTCATGCGATGGCTGCTCCATTGAGGATGCCCCTAAATACATTGGTGGCTTCGGCGTTGGTCTCGACATGACTCTCCGCGATGTACAGTTTGCGGCAAAAAAATCCGGAAACCCATGGCTGAAAAGCAAGGGGTTCCGGAACAGTGCTTTGATTTCTGATTTTGTTCCTTTCAATCATTCTAGGTTTCCGGAGAATATTGTAATATCGCTTGAGCTTAATGGATCGCTGGTCCAGATGGGAGTGGTTTCTGAAATGCTGCATACCCCAGCCGAGCTTATTCATTATTTGTCGTATCTTTACGGATTGCGCAGGGGGGATCTTATATTTACGGGTACACCCGCCGGTGTGGGCAGGGTTGTTTCTGGAGACAGTTTGAAGGCTTTGCTTTCCATATCGGGAAATGGTATACAAGGGGGTTGTGAGCTTGTTAACCTGCATGCAAAAGTTGTCTAATCTTAATAATTATACTAAAGGCATGAGCTTTATTTTTCAGAAGGCGCGTCTTCTTAATCCACTTGAACATCTCGATACCATTGGAAGCATAAAAGTCGCCAATGACGGAACCATCGAGGCTGTGGCTTTCGGTAATGAGACTATTACAGCTTCATCAGGGGATCGGATTATTGATCTTCAAGGGATGATAGTTGCCCCAGGGTTATTTGATATGCACTGCCATTTCAGGGAACCTGGTCAGGAATACAAGGAAACCCTTGAAAGCGGATCAAATGCTGCTGCTGCGGGTGGGTTTACCGGTGTTGCTCTTATGCCGAACACTAAGCCAGTAATTGACAGTCCGCTGGGTGTTGTATATATCCGCCACCATGCGGCAATGCTTCCGATAGATCTTGAAGTAATCGGAGCGATGACTGTTGGAAGTAAAGGTGAACATCTTGCTCCTTTTGGAAAATTCCGTTCTTATGGAGTAAATGCTGTTTCGGATGACGGTTCGGCTATTCAGAATAGCCAGATAATGCGGTTAGCTTTTGAGTATGCTTCAAACTTTGATCTTCTCATTATTCAGCACTGTGAGGAAAAATCGCTTACTGAAGGTGCTGTCATGAATGAAGGATTGTATTCGACTAAACTTGGTCTTAAAGGAATTCCTGATGTGTCCGAAGCCATAACACTCAGCAGAGATTTGCTTTTGATGCATTATCTTGAACAACACAAACTGCATAGTCCTCTCAAAAGGCCTCGCTATCATATTGCCCATATCAGTACAAAAGCAGCACTTGATCTTGTCCGCAAAGCTAAAAAAGATGGACTTCAAGTTACCTGCGAAGTTACACCCCATCATTTCACCCTGTGTGATGAGAACCTGTTTCACGCCGAAAGGAAAGGCAATTATATTATGAAGCCACCTCTCTCCTCCATTGAAAATCGTGAGGCTATGCTTGAGGGGTTAGCTGATGGTACAATTGATGCCATAGCTACAGATCATGCTCCGCATGCATCCCATGAAAAGGATTGTCCTGCTGACCATGCTGCATTCGGCATTATAGGGCTTGAAACTTCCTTAGGATTGACAATTACTGAACTGGTTGATACCAAGGTGATTTCCATGTCTCGTGCAATTGAACTGCTTTCAGTCAATCCAAGAAGAATCCTTAATCTTAAGCCGATTCTTTTTACCCCAGGAGAGCAAGCTAACTTTTCTCTTATAGATCCTAATGCTGAATGGATTGTCTCTACAGACTCAATTAAGTCGAAATCAGCAAATACACCGTTTCTTAACCGATCATTGAGAGGTAAAGCGCGGGGCATTTTTCATAAGGGTAAACTTTATGAATCAGAGGCTCTGTAGAAGCAATTGCTTCATGAGAGTACTTGGTTATCGGTTATATTTTTATTACTTTCATGTTCATTTTGAGTAAAAACAATAGTACAGCGATTTAACCAAAAGAACTACCTTAAGAGTCATGGCAAAGAAACAAACGTTTGCAGATAAAGGGAAAAAATCAGGTTCCAGCGATTTCAAGGTTGCCAAACTGATTTTTTCTGTGAAATCAGAAAAAACCAATGCTTGGAAATTTATTGAAAAAAACGTCCGAATTCCTAACGGAGAAAATGATCAGTTGATTCTTGCTAAAGCAATCAACGATTACGCAAAATAATGACGTTGGATATTTCTTCAGGGCATTGCACAATGCCCTGAATCCCCCTCCTTTATCACTTCCTTTTCTCATAAAAACATGGTAGAGAGCCCCGATACTTCAGGAGCGGACAAATCCCGTCAATGGTTTGAAACGTGGTTTAACCATCCTCTTTATCTGGAGGTATACAGCCATAGGGATCAGGATGAAGCTGCGCTCTGTATTCGTACTATTCTCTCATTAACTGGCCTTGAACTGAAAGATCCGGCCTCATTAGCAGTGCTGGATATTGCCTGCGGTGCCGGACGTCACGCCCTTGAACTTGCCCGCCTTGGATACTGCGTCACGGGAAACGATCTTTCGCCATTTCTGCTTGAAGAAGCCCGAAAAGAGGCTTTAAACTGCCGGTTGCAACTGGAACTTACTTGTTGTGACATGAGGCATATACCGGTTGGTGGCCTTTTTGATCTTGTGGTACAGCTATTTACCAGTTTCGGTTATTTCGACGTGAAAGAGGATGATCAAATGGTGCTCAATAAGGTTTACGGCGCACTGAAAAGCGGAGGATGGTATGTCCTTGATCTTATTAATCCCATCTATCTTGCTCATAACCTTGTTTCTGAAACCCAGCGAACTGTAGGAGATCTTCTACTCCTTGAAGAACGGGCTTTTGATGAGGATAAGATTACTAAAACGATTACCATTACCCACCCTTTAGGGGAAAGACTCACTTTCAGTGAGTCGGTACGTTTGTATAGCAGGGAGATTATTGTTGGAATGCTTCAGAGTGAGGGATTTTCCTTAACTGGGATTGCCGGTAACTATCAGGGTGATCCCTATATGGAAAATGATTCACCGCGAATGATGATCTTTTGCAGAAAACCATAAGTTGCGAACCTAAACCTTACAGCGCTTTTTAATTGAGCATGTCACGATCACGGTACCACTCATAGGCTTTTCGAATACTATTTTCATGGGGTTCGTAACGCATGTTCAAATTCTGTGATGCCTTGGTTGAATCATAATAGAGAAACTCTGATGCAACTCTGAACATTGACAGGTTAAAGAGTTTCGATACCCGGTTTTTATTTTTATTAAGGTCCAGTAATGCCCTCAGTATCTTTGCCATCCAGAATGGGAGAGGAAAACGTACTTTTGGAGCCCCTGTTATCCTTGAAATCGTATCTGCAAGCTGCTTATAGGATACGTTTTCACCGCCGATGATGTAGCGCTCCCCCGTTTTCCCTATTTCCATAGCGGTCACTATGGTATCGGCAACAATCTCAACATCGACCACACAGACGCCACCAAGCGGATAAAATGGGAGCTTTCTATTGTAAATATCCTTGATAATCCGTCCTGCATTGAAATTAATATCGCCGGCACCAAAGACAAATGCAGGATTGACGATAACGCAGTCTAATCCTTTTTTTACTGCTTCTGCTACTTCAATTTCCGAAAGATGTTTCGTCCTTGCATACTCAAGGTTTATAGCGTTGAAGTTCCATTCCACAGATTCGTTGACCGGTTTTTTATCGAAGGCAATTCCTACGGCAGTTATTGAGCTGACATGCACAACTCTTTTAACACCAGCAGCAGCGGATGCCTGTAAAACATTGCGGGTACCTTCAACATTGATTTTATACAGGAGCTCATTCTTCTTATCCCCCATATAAGTCAGGCCGGCAGAATGATAGACGAGATCAATACCTTGTAATGCGGAATCAAGAGAAGATCTGTCAGCAATATCCCCGTAAACAAGATGAACTTTATGCAGAACATCGGAAAGAGAAGTTAAATCAGAACTTTTCCGGACAAGAATCCAAACTTCATCAGAAGTAAAAGCTAGTTTTTTTACAAGAACCGAACCAATAAAACCAGTTGCACCAGTTACAAGGATTTTTTTATTCACCAGTATTGTACCTTCAGTCAATTAACAATCACTTCATTTTTCCGCTCACCGTAAGACATTGAAAAGGTGTCTTCTGCTCGGTAATACAAGCATTATTGTCCAACGGCGGTCTCATTGACAACAATTTCCCCTTCTGTTATTTTTTTCCGAATCTCCTCTAATCGATCATGATTTTTATTACCTATCAAGAATGCGTTTTTTTGGTTGTAAACATAGTCCGTATAACGATCGGCAAGCCCGAAGACTGAAACAACTCCACCCTTAAAGCTTCCATCAAGCACATTTTCTACGGTTTTTAAAACTGCCCTGTCAACAGCCTTGGTCATACTGGAGAGGACAAAGCCTGGAGCTTCAGATTCCTGATCACGATCGGTACAGATAACAAGTTTTTTGCTTTCTCTTGCAGCCTCAATTACCCCGAGCCCACTGGCTCCAGCTGCCTGATAGATGATATCTGCTCCTCTGCCATACTGTCCAAGTGCCAGTTCTTTGCCTTTGGATGGATTAGCAAATGCGCTACCTGTCATACCAATATAGCCAGAAATAACTTTGACATCGGGATTGACTGAGTGAACACCTTCAATAAAGCCTGTCTCAAATTTCTTGATAATGTTTGACTCCATTCCGCCGATGAACCCGACCATTTTTGTCTTGGTAACCATCCCTGCAAGAGCTCCAGCTAGATAAGAACCTTTTTTCTCTTCAAAAACAATTCCTTGGAGATTATTAGGAATAGGAACTCCGGGTTTACTGATATAGTCAATGCAGACAAATTTTTTATCGGGGAATTCGGTTGCAATTGCGGTAATGTCTTCACTGAACAACAATCCAACACCAATAACTAAACCAATATCTGGATCTGTGGCCATCTGGCGCAACGCAGCCTCACGATCGGCTCCTTCTCCCTGAGGTTCAACGTAAAGAAAAGTAATATTATGCTTTTGCTTTGCTATTTCAAGACCATTATAGGCTGAATCATTAAACGATTTATCTCCTCTTCCACCAACATCAAAAACAAGCCCAATTTTTAATTTGCTGTTCTGGGATTGCTCGTTCCTATTTTTTTCACCTTTCTGACCGGAACAGCCAACAAGGAGAGATATAAATAAAATCAGAAACGAGAATGAATGCTTCATCAGTTTTTTGAAAAGAGGTTGAGCAAACCTTTTAATTGTCGATCAATTTTTTAAGTCTGGAATTTATGAAAAACTCTCTCTATTTAAAAGCTACACTCTTAAATGAAAAAAATCGTATCACGATATCAACCTTTGATTTACTAATGCTTCAGGATTCATTTCTCAGACAATCCATTGAAATTTTGAAGTTGAAAAGAGGGTGGTTCATAAAAGGTTCTGCTCGATGTCCTTCGCTCAGACTCTTATACGTTTAAAACACAACGTTACTCATAGAAATTTTTGAATACTAAGCACAAAAAAAAGAATATTCTGTTTGTTTAAACATCTTTTCCCCTATCTCTACTCATAATCTGAGAAAGTGCGGTTAAGGCCCTGAAAAGCATCATAAACAGTGGCTGATACCTGATACGGCGATTACTACCGGTAATCGATCGTATTTTCGGTACGAGAATAGATGCAACTTTTGCAGGGGGTTCTGCAATGAGTTTAAAAAGTCTCTTCGCTTCTGGTGAAGTATCTTGAAGGAGAAGCCTTGTCAAGACTAGGCCAGGGCTAAGCTCATGGACAGCTATGCTGTTTTTTCCTGCAACCTTCAACTCTCCTGAAAGAAAATGTGTAAGTTCAGCTACTCCCCTTTTTGATGTCTTATGAGGTACAGCGGAACGCGAAAACAACACTCCTGTGGATGAAAAGCCCATGTTGAATATGTGATAGATAGCTTCCGATGATGGAGGCTGACTATCCATAAGTCTAACGGCTTCCGCACACATCAATATGGATCCAGAAAGATTGGTCGTGCATGTCTCAAAAATATCATTCGAATGAAGCTCCCATAATGGTCGTTTCAACTCTCCTGCTGTGCCAGCATTATTTATCCATCGGTCAACTTTGCCAAGCCGATCCTTGGCAAATTCAGCAAACACTTTTCCTCGAGAAGGATCACTAATATCACAGATAATACCATAAACTTCTCCGTTAGGCACGTCAATGCGCAAGGATTGTAATGCAAACTCCATCTGTGGCTGGTATCGACCGCAAATGACCACCCGATCGCCAGCTAAAAGAAACGCTGAGGCAAGGGCATAACCGAGCCCTGTGGTCCCTCCAGTGATGACAACTCCGAGAGAATGTCCAGTACTCCCCTTTTTCATACCTCCCATCTCAGCATGATACTTTTATTAACTCTCTGATAGATCATTTTTTGAGTTTACTTGGAAATTCATCGAGCTGAAAATCAGAAAGCGGGTAACGCTCCCATACTGGAGCATCGAAGTGCCACCATTCAGAGGGAAAAGGATCAAATCCTTCCTCCTTCATGGTGGTTTCAACAAGTGCACAGTTCTTTTGTGATTCAGGAGAGGCGCCTGTATAATCTCGATGAGCTTTAACTGAAAAATCGTGATATTCTGATGGCATAGAAAGAGGATAACCAGCAAGATCTGCTAGAGTGACATCAACTGCAGCACCCCTATTATGCCTTGATCCCTTGGCCGGATCAGCCACATAGCGTTCATCTGGGAGAATATCCCAGAACTTCTTCTGCACCGAAAGTGGGCAATAACCATCAAAAACAATTAAGCGGTATCCCTGAGTTCTTAGTTTTTGCTCAACCCGAAGTAAACGCATTGTAAAATCACTCCTCAAAAGACAACGGGCAACAGGGTACATGACCTTTCCTGTGAAATTTTTTTTCGTAGCATAGCAGAGGTCCAGCAAAATAGAGCTATCGAGCTCCCCGATATCCACAAAATCTTTTTTCTGTGCGACGTTAACAGGTAATGCTATAACCAACACAAATAAAAATAAAAACATGTGTATCATATGAAGGAAAGAGTATACCTTTATTGAGTGTCATGGGGCAAAAAGAAAATCGTTCAGATCAAAAGGTATGATCCTCGCTTTTTTTGAGGAAAATTGAGAGTTTTGAAAAGCTTTATCACGATAAGAAAGCCAAAAAATGTAACTATTGATTACGTTTTTAGTGATCAGCTCTTTGAGTATATATCGATCTATTGCTGCTAACTCATAAGGATCAGCCCCTTGATTAGCAAGCAGAAGAATTGGTGCAAGAATCAGCTCAGGCTCTTCATTATCTTTATTGGCCACTCCAACAATCGGTTTCCAATCATCAAAACGCAGCTCGATACCCAAAATGAATCCAAGAGTCCATGAGGCTACAACAGAATCTTCGTCCTTCTTGGTCTCAAGCTCAAAACAGTCAAAAATTGGAACAAACTAGTCAGTATCGTCTTGAAAAACCGCAACAAGCGAATTCATATAGCGCATGAGAAGCTGTATGATTTCCTGAGCCCCTTAAACCATAATACTAAAATAGATCTTTTCTGTAACTAAAATTACACGCAATCTACTCACTTGGCAACACAGTTGCCGGGACAATAACAAGAGCTGTAAAAAATCCGTCGAGTGCATTAAGCGATATGGTCGCTTCCCGGAAGATCTCTCAGACTTCAGAAGCGCTTCAAAGTCAAGCATTTCCTGCTCGAAAAGCGGTTCGTTTAGCGCATCAAATCCGTTCATCTGAAAATGAAATTAAAAATAAATGAAAAATATGAAGGGCCTTCCACTTTGCTTGGAGACATTCTATTATAATCTTCATGCTATTCTCGAAAAGCATTACCGATATTAGAGGAATTGCTGGTTATTAGCCATAAAACATTGGGAAAATTCCTTATATCTGCTTATAATTCTAAGACTATGTATTAACGGCAAGACAAAGTCCTGAACCCCTAAAAAAACAGTGCCTATGCCTTTGCAGCAAGCTCGACACTCATCCATTTTCGTGAATATTGCACCGAAAAGAAAACTCAGTCCATTTCGTTTTTTTGCTCTCTGCTTTGCTTTATCATCGCTTCAATTTACACAACCTGCAACAGCCTTTTGTGACCTTCCATCGGAAACAGTCGTAAAACAGCAACAGACAGTAATAACTTCCGAACAGCCCAAACAGACTTTCGGTCATATGGGAACGTTTTTTTATGATGTTACCCACTATTTTGGAACTCGGTATAGATTTGGCGGACAAACTCCTGCAGGATTTGACTGCTCGGGTTTTGTGCGTTTCATGTACGATAAGGCATTTAACATGCACCTTCCGCGTTCATCAAGAGAGATGTCTGCGATAGGCAATAAGGTCAAGAAGGATGAACTTCAACCTGGGGATCTGGTATTTTTTCATACAAAGGGTCAGCACATCAACCATGTTGGGATCTTTATCGGCAACGATACATTTATTCACTCTTCCCTTTCAAAAGGCATAACAGAAGATAGGCTGAAGCAAAACTATTTCGAAAAGCGCTTTGCTGGAGCAGTAAGGTTACTTAACCTGTCTACTGAAAAATTTTCTTTTCCTTCTGCTCAACCCGAAACAACAACGGATAACACCGAACCCTCCTGATTACACACCAACAAGCTAAAAGGTTTTAAACCTAAAAGTAATATTTACCGATACTCCTACAAGCAGGCGCTTTATTAAAAAGGCGCCCGCCGTTTTTTCACCCACCCACTCCTCTCGACCCTGAGCTTGATCGTATAAAAAAACAAACTCAACCATCCGCAAAGCTGTGGCAAGGTTACAAAAAATGATTATTATCCGGCAGAAAGGCGTGAAATACAAATACCCTGCAGGATATCAAATCTTCATTCGTGCTTATGAAAATCTTTTTTAAACTGACCTTGATTTTTTTCGTTTCTGTAAGCACGGCAGCAGCTATCTTTTTTTTAAGCCTCGGTTTTCTTGTTTCGCAGCATGCAGGAAATCCTAAAAATTCTGATGTTATTATTGTGCTTGGAGGCGATAACGGACTCCGCGTACGAAAAGGGGCCGAGCTATACAAAGCTGGGTATGCCGCACATGTTATATTGACAGGGATTGATGAGCGCTTTTACAATCCTACTCATCCAAATTGGAGGGAACGCCGCATGATGGCACTCGGAGTCCCGAAAAATGTGATTAAGGTTGACTCAAAATCAACGACAACATGGGAGGAAGCCGTGAACACATCAAACACAATGGAAAAAAGAGGATGGAAAAGTGCGATTGTGGTCAGCGACCCTCCACACATGCTCCGTCTTTACCAAACATGGAGTAAGGCGTTTGATGGTTCATCAAAAAAATTTATCCTTGTACCAACCGATCCGACATGGTGGCATCCAATATTCTGGTGGAAAAACGAGAAAAGTTACCAGTTTGTAATGAGCGAGATCAAAAAAAACATCTTCTATGCCGTGGTATACTACTGATCCAAAAAGTCTTGACTGTGGAATTGCTTGATCTCCCTGAAGAAAAACCTCAACAAAGCGCGAAAACGAAGAAGGCTTAGTCGATAGGAGAAAATTAAGAATGACCACCGACAACAATTCGCATAATCTTCACATTTAAAACAACAAAGCGAACAAGCTGCCACAGAAGGTTCTTACGCCAGTATAGAGTAGTCTTGGACGGGACGGGAGGATAAGCTTCGTCGTAATATGCCTTGACTTTATTGGTGCCCATAATAGGTTTACCGATTTGATGTTATTATTAAAAAAGTTTATTCTGGAATTAACCACCAGAACGGATAGCCTTTTGCTTTGTGGAAAAATACATAGTGAAGAATGAATTTCAGCCAATGTCCTGCAAGACCCGCTTCACCAAGAGAGTAGTTCATGTCACGACCCCATTCAGGATACTTTTTCCAGTCTGGAACAACCGGGAACAAGGTCATTGAAGCACCAAGACCATCAAATGATCCGAATCCTGCCGAAACAACACATGCTGCCCCCATCCTACTCATCGAAGCTTTATGGCGATGTTCACCAGCTCCCTGAATTTTTTCTGCAATATTAAGCGCTACAATTTTACCCATAACCCCTGCGGGCATTCCTGTACGTGGTGCTGTCGGAAAAATCTGCCGACCACTCGGGCTTGTCATTGGTTTTGAAATCGGATGCGGAGGGGCAAAGGCGATCCCCGGAGCATAAATATTCTTATAAAGTGGGTTCTGATAGATCGATGGCCAGTCCTCTGCTTCCCACTCATCAAAAGGTTTGGGGGTATAGTTTGCATCCACTTTCATAAACTTGTTTGGTGCAAACATCTTCTCGGTAATCTCAGCTCCGCTCTTATCATAAGCTGTCAATCCGACCCCTGAGAATGAGGGAATGAGCATGGCAAAATCAAATTCCTGTGTCATCTCCTCGCCATCAAGGGTCTCATAGTGCGCCTTTCCGGGTTCAACATTATGAATGCCGGCTCGTCTGATCCAGTTGATGCCATACTCGGCCATAATCGACTCAGTGAAAACCTTGGTCGGAGTGTAATAGCCTCCCCTGTTAATAAATGCGCCTCCCATTCCAAAATCACCCAACTCATACTCATTGGACAACCATGTTATTTGCGCTTTATCACTCAGGCCGCGTTTTTTAATTTCATGGGCCACATTCAGAATATATTCAAAGGCAGCTCCTTGGCAGGTTGCCATTGCGTGACCGGTACCGATCAAGATGCGCTGCTTTTGACCGGCCTGCATCTTTTTGATATTGTCCTGCAGATGCTCCCATGCATGGGCTGCATGGCTATAGGTACAAACTGAAAAGCTGTTTTTATCGGGACCAAGACCTTCTGTGGCTTCAAAATTAAGCTTTGGGCCGGTTGCATTGACTAGGTAATCATAGTCAATTTTTTCAGTCTGTCCGTTCCGTAAGCCATCAGTGTATTCTATCGTCACATACCCTTTATAAACTTCTGCATCACCTTCCGGATGGATTTCCAGGGCCTTGGCTTGTTTAAGAACAATGCCCCAGCGAGTATAGACTTTTTTCAGTTCAAAACGAACATCATCAATAGACATTTGCCCCACACCAACCCAGATGTTTGATGGGATCCACTGGTAATAACTATTTGGGGTAACAACAACAACCTCATGATGTTTACCAAGTTTCTTTTTAAGAAATGAAGCGCAAGTATGCCCTGAAATACCAGCTCCCAAAACAACAACTTTTGCCATAGACAGTCCAAGTTTTCAATTGCACCTTAGTAAAAAAAACAACTACATAGCTATTTAGTTATTTATAAATTAAAGAACAATAAAAAACCGCCTTTAAGGAGAAAAAATTTATCACTGCTGATGATTTATGACGTCATAGCTTTTAATAAGATCTTAATTAAGTCTTTGTTTTATATAGATATATCTTTTTAAGGCTGATGGTGTATAAAAAAGCTGGTCTTGAACTCACGATGAAACCATGAACAAAAATATAATGTTACGAATACAAATATCGATTGCCCTCTTAGGCTCCATTAAGTGGTAAGTTATTCTTATTGAGATATGAGTTTCAGATTTTTGGACATTACCTTGAATAAACACTATAACTTTACTGGCTGCACGGTAATGATTCTTGTCATGATCACTTGTTATTTGCTTTATTACCCAGCAATAGCTTTTACTGGATCAAAGAACCTCGTTGACACCCTATCTTCAGAGAAAACAAAACTGTTAAATGGAAATCCCTCTGTTGTGCTTTCCAG
>JAPLFE010000099.1 GCA_026390855.1 Chlorobiales bacterium
AGTTCCTGTTCAGGGGTTCTCCACCACAGCGAATATTCGCTCTGGACAGCGGTTACTGGCTGGACGGCGTGAGCACGGCGAATCGTCTGTACTCCAGGCTCGGAAAGTCCGAAGTGCTTGACCTTTCCTTCCTGAATCAACTCCTTCACGGCTCCTGCCACCTCTTCGATCGGCACATCCGGGTCAACACGGTGTTGATAGAAAAGATCAATGGCGTCGATTTTAAGTCGCTTGAGTGAGGCCTCTGCGACTTGCTTGATATGCTCTGGTCGACTATCCAGTCCCATCCAACCTGGTTTTCCGTCGGGATTGAGCTTGAACCCGAACTTTGTGGCTATCACTACTTGATCGCGGATGGGTGAGAGCGCTTCACCAACAAGTTCTTCGTTTGTGAAAGGTCCGTATACTTCCGCGGTATCGAAAAATGTGATGCCACGATCAACTGATGTCCGAAGAAGCGAAATCATCTCTTGCTTGTTAGCAGGGGGGCCATAAGAAAAACTCATTCCCATGCAGCCTAATCCAAGGGCCGAAACTTCAAGGTTACTGTTGCCAAGCTTGCGTTTTTTCATTGTTTCTCCTCCAATGTTTAGTAGTAGACTCATCTCATGTATAACTCATCGTGTTATAGGGCAAATTGCATTAACCAATGTACTGGATGGTTTCCTCATCAGGCCTTCAGCGACGATATATCAATTACAAAACCGATTTACGGCCCCTGAACGCGCAAATGTCTCTCGTAAATAAAGACGCTCTAAACTTTTCTCCAAGGGCTGGTAAAACAATGATGGTATGAAATTATTGTGACCACAGAGGCCTTTTTTGCAGGTGCTGTGGTGTGCACCCCAATTCGGTTTTATCCGGTTCGTGCAGAAAGAGTGTGTCCGCACTCTCTGTGACGGTTCTGGTCACAAAAGTCGAGTTCCTTAAAATGTTATTTTTCCAGTTTTCTTTTGCGCCCCTGCAAGAGTCTTCCCTGCATAGTCGGGCTCTTCTCCGAACCATACAACAGCATAGTTTCCCGAGATGGCTACGCCGACAGCGTTCCATCGAAGCCGTTCCCAATTTCCGGTATTGATAATGACGGGATTATGCTGTGATGAATCGATCCATAAGGATAACGCAGTGTTCGGTTCCATCCTGTCACTCGTCCATGCTACTATTTCATACCCTCTGCCCCTGTAACTTGTTAATTCGGCTGGTTTGCGCCACATGTACTCGGCACTTTCACTACCATTGTAACGGAACGGCTTCCATGTGCCATGTTCAGACCAACTATGCATTGAGCATGAACCTGATGGCGGATGCATTTCAAGATCACGTGCATGAAGTCTGGCAACATACGACAAACTTGGTGATATGGGGATTGACGTCAAGCCGTTCTGCTGACGGTAATTCATGATCAATCGGTACAGATATAATTCATCGTTTGAGAGAGCGACCTTCGAAGTCAACCGCATATTTTTACCGAAGACGATTCCACTTCCGCGTTTAAAACCATAGGGCGTTGAAACAACAGTAGCAACAAATAAAAGTATTCCCGCAACGCGGATGAATACTTGGCAACTACACTTCATCATCATCGGGCTTCTTGTTAAAAAATTATGAGTCGGACTGAATACAAAACAATAATGTGACGTTTTTTTTCTGATGACCCGATCTGCCAGGAATGATAAAGTCAGTTATCTCAGTAAAAAACAGGATTCTGCATCTCTAAATCATTATTTTACTGTATGGATAACTGTATGATTACCGACAATGATACATCGGCATTTTATTTTGGAGTACACCGTCTAAGAATATGCAGGTCAGGCAGATCAATATAAGAGCAAGTTGGACTAAACGGAGATTTTTTTGAAGCCATTAATTAACAATGAGTCACACAAATCAAGTCGTATAGGTTGGCTTAGAGCTGCTGTGCTTGGTGCGAATGACGGAACCATCTCGGTAGCGAGCCTTGTAATAGGCGTGGCCGCTGCTGGTGCGTCTCCGGGCAGTATTCTGATATCAGGTATTGCCGGTCTGGTAGCTGGTGCCATGTCTATGGCGGCAGGTGAGTATGTCTCGGTTCAATCGCAAGCCGACACCGAAGCGGCTGACATTGAAAAAGAAAAACGTGAACTCGCAACTGAACCAGAGCACGAATTGGAGGAGCTCACCTTAATTTATGTTAGCCGAGGGCTTGACCAACCGCTGGCAAGGCTTGTGGCAGAAAATCTGATGTCGAAAGATGCGCTTGGAGCGCATGTGCGTGATGAACTTGGCATTACAGAGACTTTACGGGCACGACCAATCCAAGCCGCATTTGCTTCTGCAATATCTTTTGTTGCGGGTGCTATTATTCCTGTTGCAACAGTGCTCCTGGCTCCTTCAGCCCGGATTGCCGAAGTCTCATCTGCAACAGCACTCTTTACATTAGTTATTCTGGGCGGAACAGCTGCATACGCAGGTGGAGCTTCTATAGTGAAGGGGTCTCTTCGAGTTGCCTTCTGGGGGGCTCTTGCAATGGGGCTTACGGCAGGTGTTGGCAGGATCTTTGGTACCGTTGTATAAGAGGTTTAACGAGGATGAGATTGCATCGTCGCAACATTATTGCCACAAAACTCATCAAAAAGCTTCGTCCACACCTGCCAGTGATTGCCCAGACAGCTTTTACCTCAAAGGAAGATCAACAAAATCGAACTGTTTGAACTGATGCAGAAAGTACTTCACCAGTAAGAATCCAAAAACCACTTCTCCATTCAATCCTCTTCAATGTTGTATGTCTCCGGAGAGAGTCATTTGTTGTAAACTGGTTACAAATATGTATTTTATTAGTGTTATTCGTAAGTGACATTGTTTGGTACAGAGACATAACCATATCTCTAATGCAGATACATACGAAAAACATCCCTTTAGGAGGAAGAGAGATCGACAATTCGATTTTTGCCTTGCTCGACTCCTTTGCTGAACCAGCATTTCTCATTGACCCGGCAGGCACTCTTCTGGATGCTAATAGCGCAGGTGCGGAGCGATTCATCGAGCATGACAAAAATGTTATTGGTGCTACTATCTTTGAGCTTGAAGCGACCCTGCAACAGGGTCAGGAAACCACAGTTCGGCTGAGAAAAAAGGTCGAAGAGGTTCTTCGGAGCGGCTATCGTCTCACGTTTGAGGAAGATAGTGATGGAGCAAAATCCAGTTTTTCCCTTATTCCTGCTGGTTCTTCCAAAGGGAGTATTACACACCTTTTTATCATCGTTCACGAGAATTTCAGGCAACAGTTATCTGAACGTGAAGTGCAGAAAGAGCATGCTGTGTATAAGTCTTTCCGTGAAACGATGTCTCACTCCTTTTCGATTCTGGATGCAACAGGACGTATGATGGAGTGGAACGAGGCTGCGAGGGATATTCTTGTTGGTCGCTCGGAAGAAGATATGCTGGGTTTTGATGGATTTAAGGTGATCCATCCAGACGATAGGGCTTATGCGAAGGAGCAATTTTTGAAGGTGCTGGAGCTGGGGGGTGAAGGGGAGTTGGAGGCACGGGTGCTTGTGCATGGGGGTCCGCAATTTGTGTGGCGCATGATTCATTTGAAGCGGGTAATGATTGAAGGGAAGCCTTGTATTTTTGTTATTGGTCTTGATATCACTGAGCGCAAGCGCATTGAGGATGAGCTTGTTGAGAGCAGGCAAAGGTTCAGTCAGGCATTGCAAGCTACCCATGCAGGTGTTTGGGAGGCCGATTTGAAAACCGGCGAGAATGTATGGTCGGATGAAATATGGGACTTGTATGGTTTGGAACGGGGTAATAGAAAGTCATCCATGCAACTCTGGCAAAGTACAGTACACCCTGACGACCGGGAACAGACAATCCAGACTATTGAGGATGCTGTAAAAAAAGAAATTGCTATCAATATCGAGTTTCGTGTTTTTCATGCTGATGGCACTGTTCATTGGCTGATGGCACAGGGTATGCCGTTACGCGATACGAAAGGGGATGCGGTGCGCTATATCGGGACAAGTATTGATATTACTGAACGAAAGAAGACAGAAGAAGCACTGAAGAGGAGTGAGGAGCGCTTCAGAACGATGTTTGAGAAGCATTCGGCTATAAAATTGGTCCTCGATCCTGAGACAGGTGCGATTCTTGATGCCAACCAGTCGGCTGCAGATTTTTATGGATGGTCGATTGAGGAACTCCGTAAAATGAGTATCCAGCAAATCAATACCCTCCCTCCTGAAGAGGTGAGGTTGGTGCTCGATCAATGGAAAGTGTCAGACAAGCTGAGCTTTTTATTGAGTCATCGAAGAGCTGATGGCTCTATACGTGATGTGGAGGTATACGGTTGCAGGATTGACATCAATAGCAAGGCAGTGGCTTATCTTATTCTTCACGACGTCACTGAGCGCAGGAAGGCTGAGAAGGAGAAAGAGAGTCTGCAGGCTCAGTTGCAGCATGCTCAGAAAATGCAATTGGTAGGCCAACTGGCAGGGGGAATTGCCCACGACTTCAACAATATGCTGATGGTGATTCTGGGGCATACGGAGTTGGCACTTCAAAATGAAGACAGTTCTTTTGAGGATCTGGAGGTCATCCATAAGGCGGCAACGCATTCTGCGGAGCTGACCAGCCAGCTGCTTGCGTTTGCCCGTCGGCAGAGCGTGAAGTCGAAAGTTTTCGACCTGAATGTTGAGGTGGAGAGGATGCTCTCGATACTCAAGCGATTGATTGGCGAGCACATCGAGCTGCGATGGGTGCCCAATACCCGCAATGCGCTGGTGAAGCTTGATACTTCGCAAATCGACCAGATTCTGGCAAATCTGTGTGTCAATGCCCGCGATGCCATTGAGAAGAGTGGTACTGTCACCATAGAAACCACCAAAATTCATGTTGACAAGGCGTCAAGTTCTGCCGGGCATACCTGTTCGATACCGGGTGATTATATAACTCTTACCGTTACTGATACGGGTGAGGGGATTGAGCAAAAGCATCTTCCTCATATTATTGAGCCTTTTTTTACAACAAAAGAGGTAGGGAAAGGCACCGGTATGGGGCTTGCTACGGTCTACGGTATCGTAAAGCAGAGCAAAGGTTATATTGATGTGCAGAGTAAAAAGGGCCAGGGAACCAGTGTGAAAATTTATTTTCCTTTACAGAAGTATGATTCTGGTGTAGAGAGGAGCGTGCAAAAGGATCAGGGATTACCTCAGGGAAAAGAATTGATACTTCTGGTTGAAGATCAACCGGAAATCCTGCAGCTCTGTAGGCAGATGCTTGAAAAAAGCGGTTACACTGTACTTGCAGCTCTCGGACCGAAAGACGCATTACAGATTGCCGGGCAATATAAAGGCTTGATTAAGCTTCTTGTAACTGATGTGGTTATGCCGGAAATGAACGGGAGTGATCTTTTTAAAGAACTTCAAAAAGTGTGTCCGAACCTTAAGGCACTTTTTATGTCGGGGTACACGGCTGATTTTTTAGCCCAGCACCTGAAAAGTGAAAAGGGAGTGAACTTTATCGAAAAACCGTTTACCATTTCAGCATTTATAAAAGTTGTTCAGGAGATCCTGAAAACCAATGAAGAACCCGGCCATAAGACTCTTTTGCAAGGCCCAACATAAAATTATAAATAAACATGATGCCACGGAGTTCTACAGCGTGGATTCTTGATTGAATTCTCGTAGAACCACTACCCTTGAACGTTCCTTGAACATTAAAGCGGCAGGGGTCCGTTTGTTTTGTGACTTGAAATTTTCTCTTTTCAGCCGGCTTTCAGTTCACTGGTCCTGGCTGCCATAATGAAATCGTTCATATGCAGCCCTTTAGCAGCATGTGTCCACCAAATTACCGTTACTTTACCCCACTCTGTGATGAGTTTTGGGTGGTGCTGTTCTGCTTCAGCAAGTGCGCCTACCTGATTTGTAAAAGCCAGCGCATTTTTGAAATCTGGAAAAGTAAAGGTTCGCTGTAATTGGTTAATCCCATTTTCCACTGTTACTTCCCATTCTGGAATATTTACTAATAATTTTTTGATTTCGGTTGCGGAAATTGGCGCCAACCCTTCTGTGCATGGTACGCAGGTTTTGTTTTTCAGCTCGTTCATTTTCTTTCTCCGATTATAGTATTTACTTGTTTTTTAAAGCCTTAAAAGCAAATCTTTATTCTATACGGGTCATTTCCCCCGCCTTTTATAATCCAATCAGAGACGTATGTCGTTCCTGCCTGAACCCCTTCTGCTAAATAATCATTAAGGGCTATACTCTGCATGTCGATATTTCCATAGTTCGACTGTGCTTCCTTATCCCAAAAAAAGAATATTGGCTCACTAAACCGAGAACCATTTCCGGCTTCAACAATATAAAAGCCTGAAGCATCGTAAGTCTCTATAAGATCTTTGAGGTTTGAGTGCTGATGATTATTCCACTGTTTGGTAGCTTCAGCAATCAACTTTTTGAAGGTATCACCACTTATATATCTTCCTCGATAATACTCGCCATCCTCGGTATAGTAGATTTCGTAAATCGATTCTTCAGTTTCTGAAATAAGAGTAGCTTCTTCTGCCAAAAAAGCGTTTTCTATCCCCATTTTTTTTGTGCAACTCCTTTCGGTTTCTATGTATTCATCAGCCGTTATATTGATGTCGCCGTCATTCCATAGGGATAATTCTTTCATCCGTTTAATATCGATTCGCATGTCATTAATGGTTTTAGTTCCCAATAATAAATTCTTATCGCGCAACGCTATTTTCATATTTATTTGTAATCGAGTCGGAGACATACTGAGTGTCATTGCATCTGAGGTTTTACAGAATGACAAAAGATTCATTTCGACCAGCCGAACGCTCCATGCTGCATCAAAACTGACGAGCAGTGTGAAGGAACTCAGCTGAACCGCTCAAAAGAACGGGTTGTTGACACTGCTGGCTATAGTATTTTATCATTCGCAGTACAAAGCAAGTGTGTTGTATATGTTTGCGAACAAAGCTCAGCATCAAGCAAGAAACTTGCGAACAAAAGGTGATGTCTCGCCTTTCCTCATAAAATGTCCTGAAGGTCCTTCGCCAAGGAATTCAGAAAACCAGGATTCATGTTCAATTTCCTCGTTAAGGATTAGCATTTTTTACCAGCAGCTCAATCAGATGATCAACTTTAATTCCTGATTTTTCAACCACTTCTCTTGTTACTTTTGCCATAATCACCTCCGTGTTCATCGGTTATTGAAGCCGTAACTCTATATATGCCAACCTTGTCCTTGCGTATTCATGACGCGTTGTCAGTAGATTTTTAAAATGGGCGTAACCCTTTTCGTAAAAAAAGAGAACAGGGTTACGCCCTGAACCTGCAAGCTGAGGCTTAGTCCACACCTTCAGTTTTACTGTATCCAACCGACTCGGTTTCGGTTAAATGAAATTTTCCTGGATCAAGAACAAACCAGACATTAAGCACTTTATCGCCTTTGGTATCACCAGGTTGCTTGTCCATTGAATAGTAATAAAGGGGATAGCTTCGGAAGGTATTTTGTTTTTTGCCGTCCTGGCGGATGATCACCCCAAAATCTTTCGATCTCATTTCTGGTGAGGCGGCTAGAATAGTACCATTAAAAAAGGGAGGCCAAATTTCAATAAACTTACCAACTACGCTACTTTTACCTGGAGAATCTTTTTTATTCCAATAAAGCGTTCTCCCATTTCCATCAGTAAGATAACTTCCGATACCTTCCTTATTCATGACGGTTACATCCGGAGCGGTAGCAAAAGCTGTTTTTAAAGTAATAAGTGTCATTACCGCGACAATAAACAGCGACATCTTTTTCATGACTGTGTTCCTCCATGTTTTGTTTTTCTTACCAAAACCCACCACTTACAACAATCACTGTAACATTATTAACAAATAGTAATGTTTTACAGTCTCTACATATACAATGTATATAAAATTAGTTTTCAACTCAAAAAAAACATTACTTTTTGAAGTAAAATTTATTTTTTTTGGTTTTTTATATACGATATAGTATATATTATTTGTAGTTGAGTTACATTATTTCTATATGGTTGATTCATGAGTTCAACCCGAGTACAGGATTCAAGCAGCAGTCTTGCCAGTTCATGCTTTTAGAAAGTGGGGATATCGATCCTGTTGATTGTATATCTCTCTATGCCAACCACACTATCAATGGAGGAGCCATGGTTACAGCAAAAAGAACACCCCTGGATTTAATGGATGACATTTATAGTCTTGCGTATTGGCTGACTGCTTCTGAGATGGAGGCCACTGAACTTGTAAACAACACCTACCTGAATGTTTATAATGATAGTTCTGAAGCCGAAGTACTGAAAATATTTAGATCCTGTTATTTCGATACTCTTGAACAGGAAGACGCCTTCATTCTGCCGGAAACACCATGTTTCCCGCTGGAAAGCCATGAAGTTTCAATGCTCAAAGAGTTCGCAGATAAACGGTTATCAGTATTGTTATCAGCGATTGTCGGACTAAAACATCGCTCGATATCGAGAATAATCGGAAAACCTCTGAATACCATAAGATTATGGCTTTCCGAGGGACGTAAGTCATTAGTCTATGGCAAGCTTTTGAATGCCTCTACGTGAATTTTGTTTTTTGACAATTTTCTCAAGCTTAGCCGGCTCTTTCTCTGCCCGAAAAAGAGAGCCTATTATAATTATCAGGAGCTTTTCTTCGATAGCAATTTTTCTTTATACCGTGATTTGCAAGATGACCGGAATGGGTTAATCGTCGATTACATTTTTTCAAAAAAATCGTTGAAAATTCAATGCCCTGCAGACCCTTTTTGGCGCCTCCTTATAGGGGTGTCCAATTCGTCCAATTTTGAACATTTTTTTCCTGTGTTCTCTGTTATTTTTTCAGGTATGAATTTGCGGGCAGTGGAGGTTATTTTTTACAATTTCAATGCTTTCGATGCATTGCGTTAGGCCGGCAAAAGTTTTGCAGTCATTCCGGGGTGGGTTGAGGCGAAAAAAGGAAAAGGATTTCTATAATCTAGAGATTGAGCTCTTCAAGGGCGTCTTGGAGTGTTTTACATCCAGCAATGGTTATGGGGAGACTTTTTAGTGAAGGTTTCAGTTCTCGGGTATTGGCTTCGGGCAGGACAATGCGTTTGAAACCCAGATGTGCAGCTTCCCGGATACGTCGTTCGCTGTCGCTGATGGCTCTGAGTTCACCGGCAAGACCGATTTCGCCGCAACAAACCGTTGCAGCGTCAACAGGACGGTTCATAAGTCCCGAAGCGATGGCTGCGGCTATTGCGAGGTCCGCGGCAGGTTCTGCCAGTTTTAGACCTCCGGCTATTTTTACAAAAACATCTTGTCCCCAGGTCTCCATTCGAAGCCTGTTTTCAAGCACTGCCAGGATAATGGACATGCGCTTTAAATCGAAACCTGTGCTGATTCGTTGCGGCATTGAGTAGTTGGTTTTCGATACAAGCGCTTGAACTTCAACAAGAAGAGCTCTTGTGCCTTCGATGGCCGCGAGTATAGAGTTTCCTGGTACATCGGTTCTACGTCCTGAAATAAAAAATTCAGAAGGATTGCTGACCTCTTCTAGGCCGGTTTCATCCATACGGAAGACGCCGATTTCATTGGTAGAACCAAAGCGGTTTTTTACCGACCGTACAATCCGGTAGCGCTGGTAACCTTCCCCTTCAAACTGCAGTACTGTATCGACCATATGTTCAAGGGCTTTTGGGCCAGCTAGAGCTCCCTCCTTGGTTATATGGCCGATAATCATCAGGATAACGTTCTGTTGCTTGGCTGCACGAATCAGAGCTGCAGCACACTCTCTGATCTGGGTGATGGTGCCTGCGGAACTCTGATATTCTGCAGAATGAACGGTTTGAATGGAATCGATAATAACCAGTGCAGGTTTTTCTCGTTCAATAACAGCAAGAATACGCTCAAGGTTGACTTCTGGTATCAACCAGAGGTTTTCGGCCTTTATAGAAAGTCTCCGGGCGCGTTCGCGTATCTGGTTGGGCGACTCTTCCCCGGAAATATAGAGCACTTTTGAGGGAGCCAGGCGAGGAGCGAGTTGCAGCATGAGGGTCGATTTACCGATACCCGGTTCTCCTCCTACAAGTACTGCAGATGCCTGCATGAGTCCTCCTCCAAGTACCCGGTCGAGCTCCCCGATGCCTGTCATGATGCGTTGGAATTCTGACGGCACAACGTCATGCAGGTTCTGTACAACAGCAACTCCTTCGGGAGCACTCTGTAAACTGTGTTTCTGTTCGGGTTCGACACGGGTTTCCTGAAGTGTACCCCAGCTTTGGCACTCAAAACATTTACCCTGATATTTCAGGGAAACTGCTCCACAGTTTGAGCAGATATACCTCGTAGCTGATTTGGCCATTTTTAAAGTTAAAGGCCGTTGATACGCTGGAATGACTGTAGCGTGTTTTTCAAGAGCATGGCAATGGTCATTGGTCCAACTCCTCCGGGTACTGGTGTCATGGCAGAGGCGATTGGCGATACTCCTTCGAAATCTACATCACCGACAAGGCGGTAGCCACTTTTTGTTGCTGGATCTTCGATACGATTGATACCTACATCAATAACTACGGCTCCAGGTTTTACCATATCAGCGGTAATAAATCCAGCCTTACCTATTGCGGCGATGAGTATATCAGCTTGTTTGGTGTAGAATGGGATGTTTTGAGTGGCGGAATGACAGATGGTGACTGTGCAGTTTGTGGCATCGAGCTTCTGCAGCATAAGGTTCGCCATGGGCTTTCCGACAATGTTGCTGCGTCCCACAACAACACAATGCTTGCCTTTGGTTTCAATGTTGTAACGTCCGAGAAGTTCAAGAATGCCGTAAGGGGTACAGCTGACAAAACATTTATCAAGATGTCCCATTACAAGGCGGCCGAGATTTTCGGGATGAAATCCGTCGACATCTTTTGATGGGTCAATGGCGAGTGTCACAGCAAATTCATCAATCTGTTTTGGAAGAGGCTGCTGCACAAGAATTCCATGGACAGCGGGATCATTGTTCAATTCATGAATGGTATCAAGCAGATGCTTTTCTGCAGTGTCAGCGGGCATTTCGATGACGGTAGAAATCATGCCGATCTCTTTGCATGTTTTAGCTTTATTGCGTACATAAACTTGCGAGGCGGGGTCTTGGCCAACAATGATAACTGTCAGTCCTGGAACTTTGCCTGTGATGGCTTTGTAGTTTTCAACGCTGGCTTTCAGTTCGTTTTTCAGGTCCAGGGAGACCTTTTTTCCGTCGATAATGAGCATAGTGATTTGGCTTGGTTATGGTCTATTTCTGTTTAAGGGAGCTTGATATATTTTTTACAATATAGTGCACATAGCTATGAAAAATTCATCGAAGCAGCAAATCTGAAATGAGATGAGTTGTTAGAAATGCCATCAATGGAGTTGATATTTTATTTTTGGCTAAATATCAGAATACTTTTATTCAACTAAAGATAGTCCTTTATGTCGCTTGTTTCGGTTGGTGATGTTCTTGTTGAGAGGGATGTTTTAAATGCTTTATTTTCATGCGATCTGCACGAATGCAAAGGTACATGTTGTGTTGAAGGTGAGCTTGGCGCTCCATTATCCGATAGTGAAGCTGAACAGCTTTTGCATCTGCCCGAAGAGTTATTGAGGACGCTTCCGGAAAAGAATATTAAGTATCTCCGTCGGCATGGCTGTGTAGAGGTGTATCAGGGAACACAGTATACCCGAACCATTGATAACAGGGAGTGTGTGTTTACAAGCATTCGCGAAGGGATAACTGTCTGCGCGATCGAGATCGCTTTTCGTGAGGGGTTATTGGAGTTTGATAAGCCGTTATCATGTCGATTGTTTCCGATAAGGGTAAGAAAAAAGTTTGGTTTGGACTATCTTGTCTATGAACAGCATGCAATGTGTCGTTCTGCTCGAAAAGCGGGCGGGGAACGACAAGTAAAACTTATTGATTATGTTTATCAAGCTCTCAGCGCACTGTATAGTGTTGACTGGGTGAAGAGCTTGAAAGCATTTGTCGATTCTTCTCCCATGAAGTAATGCCCGAAATCAGGCTTCAACAGAAACAAAAACTGCTGCTTTCTGCTCAGCAGATTTTAAGCAGTCAGCTTCTTCAACTTCCGATGTTAAATCTTGATCAGCGGATTTATGAAGAGCTGCAGGAAAATCCATTGCTCGAACTTGTTGAAGAAAGGAAAGATAGTGCTGGCGATGTTGGCGTAGAGGGTGTGCGGGAAGTCAATGATGATATGTTCGATTCAATTGATCGGTTCAGTAAAAGCTCTCTGAAGGATCGCTACGATACTCCCTCTCATGGTGAAAGTGCTGATGGGCGCTTGAACAACACCTTTGAGAGTGGTTCAAAGGAGAGGTTCTTTCAGGCTGTTCAGCATGATAGTTTTCATGAAATACTGCTTAAACAGTTGGCGTTGCAGGAAGGAATTGGGAAACGTGAGGTGATGATTGCCATCGAGATTCTCGGCAACCTTGATGGAGATGGATATTTATGCGAAGAGTACAGCGTCATTATTGACAGCCTTCAACTCGAAGGTCTTGAAATCACTAAAAAAGAGCTCGAACGGGTTTTACGCAAAATATGGTTTCTGGATCCACCGGGCGTAGCTGTCAGGAATCTGCGAGAGAGGCTTCTTGTCCAGCTTGAACTTGGTGTTAACCGTCACGACCGGAAAACATATGAACTTGCGACTAAAATCATCCGCGACCATTTTGATGATTTTATGCACAGACGATTTGAGCTGTTGCTGAAAAAACTTTCAGAGCCGAAAGAAAGGGTTGAATCGGCTATATCCATTATTACAGGACTTGATCCACATCCGGGAATTTTTCAGGATGAAGGCGGTCATTATATTACACCCGATTTTGTGGTGAGCTATGAAAATGGTGCTTTGACAGCGGTTTTAAATGATAGAAGTGCTCTTTCAGTAAGGGTTAGTGATGTTTATCTCGATCGTCTGAAAAACAGGAAAGGGCCAAAAGAGGAAAAACTGTTTATCCGCAAGAATCTTCAGAGGGCAAAAGAATTTACCAGTGCAATTGAAACAAGGCGTCAGACACTTTTGAAAGTCATTGAAGCCTTGATGAAGTTGCAGTATGGATTTTTTGTTTTTGGACCTGAGAAGGTTGTGCCGCTTGGTATGAAAACTGTTGCCGCTGATACAGGTCTTGATATATCAACGATCAGCCGGGCAGTTAATGGTAAATATGTTCAAACTTGTTTCGGCGTTTTTGAGTTAAAATATTTTTTCAGCGGCGGGTTGTCGACCGAAGAAGGTGACGATTTGTCGAGCAAGATTATCCGGCAGTATATTACAGAAATGGTTAAGGAGGAGGATTCCGCAAATCCGCTGAGTGATGATAGTATGACAGAGATGTTGATGAAAAGGGGAGTGCATATAGCTCGAAGAACGGTTGCAAAATACCGTGAACAAATGCAAATTCCAGTTGCAAGATTAAGAAAAAAAATATTTTAATTGATGAAGAATAACCAAAGGCCACTGATTCGTTCAACGACGGTTATCGGTGTTATAAGGGATGGTAAGGCTGCACTTGGAAGTGATGGCCAGATGACACTTGGCAATACCGTCATCAAACATTCTACTCGGAAAATCAGGAGATTGTATCACGGAAAACTTGTGGCAGGTTTTGCTGGGGCAACGGCAGATGCCGTGACTCTGCTCGATCGGTTTGAGGAAAAACTTGAAGCCTATAATGGAAAGCTTGATCGCGCAGCTGTTGAACTTGCCAGAGACTGGCGAACCGATAAGTATCTCCGACGTCTTGAAGCCATGCTTGCCATTGTAAGTATTGACAAAGCACTTATTATTTCAGGAACCGGAGATGTTATAGAGCCCGAAGATGGTATCGTAGCCATTGGCAGTGGAAGTATGTATGCTCTTGCTGCTGCACGTTCGCTTATGAAACATTCAGCCCTTCAGGCAAAGGATATTGTGCATGAAAGTTTGAAGATAGCTGCTGATATCTGTATTTATACCAACGATCATATCGTTATCGAAGAGGTTTGAGTGTTTCGCACTCAGGTATAGCAGGGCTACAAGTTAGCTTTGTTATTTTTTGTAATTCAGAATTTTTCGAATGGAAAAGACTATAAACAGCGAGGATAATGTTATTGCATTGTCCGAAGCCAGAAAAGGGGTTCAGAGTTCGATAGCGGCCAGTAATCTGACGCCAAACCAGATTGTTTCGCTGCTTGATAAATATATTATTGGACAGAAGGATGCGAAAAAATCTGTCGCTATAGCTTTGCGAAACAGGCTTCGCCGCCAGCATGTAAGTGACGATCTTCGAGATGAGATCATGCCCAATAACATTATTATGATCGGCCCGACTGGTGTGGGAAAAACTGAAATTGCCCGAAGACTTGCCAAGTTGGCAAAAGCTCCTTTTGTCAAGGTTGAGGCTTCGAAATTTACTGAGGTGGGGTATGTTGGACGGGATGTGGAATCGATGATTCGTGATCTTGTCGATCAGTCGGTAGCCATGGTTAGAAGCGAGCGGTCTGAGGATGTACGCGAAAAGGCTGCATTGCTTGTTGAAGAGCGCCTTCTTGACATTCTGCTTCCTCCTCTTGGGTCGTCACAGAACTCCGTGGATAATGATGAACCTGGGGAGGAGGAGACTCCTGGCACAGCTTTGCCTGATGAGCATGATAAGTCCCTTGAGGTTAATCGCCGAAGCCGCAAGAAAATGCTCGAACGTCTTCGTAATGGAAAGCTTGAAGATCGTCAGATTGAAATGGATATTTCTGGTGATTCTCCCGGTGGTATGATGCAGATTTTTGGTCCTCTTGGCCAGATGGAGGAAATTGGGGGGATTATGCAGGATCTGATGAGTGGGTTGCCACGTAAACGGAAGAAAAGAAGGGTTTCGATTGCTGACGCTCGCAAGCTTCTTGAGCAGGAAGAGGTTCAGAAGCTTATAGATATGGATAGTGTTGTTAAAGAGGCTATCAATAAGGTTGAACAGTCAGGTATCGTATTTATTGATGAAATCGATAAAATCGCTGCTCCTTCGTCCGGATCTGGTGGTAAGGGCCCTGATGTCAGTCGAGAAGGCGTTCAGCGAGATCTTTTACCGATTGTAGAGGGTTCCAATGTTGCGACCAAACATGGTATGGTGAAGACTGATCATGTATTGTTTATTGCTTCCGGTGCTTTCCATGTAGCGAAACCTTCTGATTTGATTCCTGAGCTGCAAGGTCGATTTCCAATCAGGGTTGAACTGAAAAGCCTGACTGAGGATGATTTTTACCTTATTCTTACTCAGCCCGACAACGCCCTTATAAAGCAGTATTCAGCACTTCTTGCAACGGAAGGGGTTGACTTGACATTCAGCGATGGTGCTATTCGTGAAATAGCCAAAATAGCTGCCAGGGTTAATGAAAGTGTTGAAAATATCGGGGCAAGGAGGTTGCATACTATTATGACAAATCTGCTTGAGGAATTAATGTTTAATATTCCTGAGAATTTTGCAGATGAACATGTAGTCATTGATGAAGTTATGGTGAAGGAAAAACTAAACCATGTGGTTGCAGACAGGGATCTTAGCCAGTATATCCTTTAAGTCTTTCTTTTAGAAAACCAGTGACTGAGCAGCTCTTTTTTTGAGCTGCTTGGTTATTATATTTATGATAAGCGCGATGACAATACTTGTTCTCAACGGCCCGAACCTTTCAAGGCTTGGAAAACGCGAACCGGAAGTTTATGGTTATCAGACTCTTGATGATATTAATCGTGGGCTGGTGGTAAGTTTTCCAGAGCTTACTTTTGAGTTTTTTCAGACGGAAGATGAAGGTGCTTTGCTGGAAAAGCTTTTCCATATCGAAGACAAAGGTGGTTACAAGGGTGTTTTGCTTAATGCCGGAGCGCTCACTCACTATTCTATAGCTTTACGTGATGCCATTAGTGGCGTGGTTATTCCCGTTGTGGAGGTTCACCTTTCGAATATTTATGCCCGCGAAGAGTTTCGCCGCAAATCAGTTATTTCCGCAGTATGTGTTGGCGTGATCAGTGGTTTTGGAGCGAACAGCTATCATCTCGGTGTCAGGGCGCTGTTGGGTATTTCCGCTTGAATGTTCCGTTTCAGCTGGCTTGAATGATTCCGGAAAGCTGCGTTAGCGCTTATTATTTACTCAACTTTTTGAGGAGTCTGCGCATTTCCTCAATTCGCTTTCTGTCACTTGGAATAAGGATTGGTTTGTCCAGTGCTGTGGTCATAAGTCTGATTGCTTCATCTTTTTTGCCATACTCGATATAGATCAAGGCGAGTTCATGGTAATTTCGGATGACTCTGGAATCAATACTGATTGCTTTTAGAAATGCTTTTTCGGCAAGCGTAGAATTACCTTTCGGGACTTCACCGATGAAGGTATTACCAACCATTCTTCTGAACCATCCGATTTTAGCAGCCTCGCGATAATAAGACCCTAACATGGAAAGAGCTGTTTCGTCGTTTGGGTTTAATCGGAGAGCAGTATCAAGCTCTCGTTTTATTTCCTTTGCCCGTTTTAATTTTTCCTTTGTGCCTATTTTGTCAGCCATCATTCCAAGTGATGCGGCAAGCCAGGTATGTCCTTTAGCATTGGTACTGTCAAGGGCGATACAAGCCCGTGCATATTCCGCTGCTTTGCGGTAATGCGCCATTCGTCCATCGATATTTTCTGAAGCCAGGGATTCTCCCTGGCTCACCTGTAACCTGGCAAGTTTCCAGTACAATTGTACATTATTGGGATTATTGTGCAGCTCCGAGGAGTATATTGAATCGGCTTTTGGATAGTTCATATGCCATAATGCCTGGTCCGCTATATCAATTGAACCTGCAGTTCGTTTCATTTTTGCTGCTTCTGCAGAAACTGATGGAACCAGTACTGTGAGCGAAAAAACAAGGAAGGCATAATACCACCCGTCGAGATATGTGCAGCGATTTTTTGAGGTATGCATCTTTTTTTATTTAAACCATATTGAGTCTGGATATTTGTGATGCAGTTTTTTGTCAATTCCAAACCATTGACCTGACGGGAGTATCATCATCATCACAGAAAAGATCATAAATGGAGGCAGGGTGAGATTGTAGTAACCCCCTGCAGCGAAGTTAAGTACCAGGAACAGGGCGAGTGCTGCGTTGGCTCTTACAGTAAAACCCAATACCAGCGAGATACCAATAATAAGTTCACCTACAGTTACGATCCATGCTATTGGAAAGGCTAAAGGTATAGCAAAAAGTTCCAGATAGTTAGCCTGAAAGGATCCGGCAGGAAGCTCAGCAAGGCGTTTGGTGAAAAATTCCCGCATGAGGTCACTCCATAGCCAACCTTTTATCAGCTTGTGCCAGAAACCGTAGAGAAAAAAAAGAGCAAAGAGATACCGTCCGGTAATAAAGAGAATAATTCCTACGGTCTTGAAGGGATTCTGTTTCATCTACCAGTTACTATCGGTTAAGGTGTTAAAGTCATTACGCATTGGTGTCATATTATTCACAAATTGAGCAATGAAGCTAAATAGTGCGTAATATATTCATATTTGATTGGTTTTGAAAAAGCTAACCGATGAAGGAAGCGTGAACTTATTTTGTTATACCCCCATTAAAATTGGATCATACTTGTAAAAGGATGACGAGTTACATGAGGTTCAGAGGATCGACATCGATGGTAAAAGTGAGGCCTGACGGGCGGAAGCGGGTAATAATGTCGTTGCTCATCTGCTTGACAAAGAGGGGCGAAAGTTTTCCGTCGAAGAGTTTGACAAGCACGTGATATCGGTAGCGGCCTTTGATTTTTGCAATACCAGCTGGTGCCGGACCTAGAACGTGACCATTCCCTTTCGGGAGTTGAGATTCCAGGGTTTCTTTGCAGTAGAGTGCAGCGGCTTCAGCTTGTTTTTCATCTTCGGAGCTGCATTCAAATTTTATGATCCGTGATGACGGAGGGTAGTGAAGTTCCTTTCTTATAGCCGTTTCTTCAAGAAAAAACTTTTTATAGCTCTCTTTTTCCTGTAAAAGTGCAGTGAATACATCACTCTCCTTGTTGTAAACCTGAAAGTAGACCTCTCCCGGTATTGACGAGCGACCTGCACGTCCTGCTACCTGGGTAAGCAACGAAAAGGTTCGCTCTGAAGCTCTGAAGTCAGGAATGTTAAGCCCTATATCAGCCATAAGAACTCCTACCAGCGTTACAGATGGAAAATCAAGTCCCTTTGCGACCATTTGAGTGCCAAGGAGAATGCGGGCTTTTCCGGTGTGAAATTCTTTGAGAATTCGCCCGTGGGATCCCTTGGTTGTCGTGGTATCGACATCCATGCGAAGGATTTTTTCTTCAGGAAAAAGGGTCTGCAGTTCTTCTTCGATTCTTTCCGTGCCACTGCTTTTAAAAAAAAGATCGGTCGATGAACATTTCGCACATGATGCAGTGAACGGTGCTGTATGTCCACAATAATGGCAACGGAGGCGTTTCTGGGTTGCGTGGTAGACCAGGGGAATATTGCAGAACTGGCAGGTTGGGATATGACCGCATGCAAGGCAAAAGATGCTTCCTGCAAATCCTCGTCTGTTTTGCAGAAGAATGACCTGCTCATTTTTTTCGAGACGAAGTGTTATCTGGCGATAGAGCAATTCGGAAATCGATGCAGAAGCTTTTGGACTCTCTTTCATCCAGATAAGACGAATGAGAGGCATTGTGGCCCCGTCAACACGTTCTGGCAGATTGATAAGGGTATATTTGTCATTAAGAGCATTGCTGTAGGATTCAAACGATGGGGTTGCCGATCCGAGTACACAGATTGCCTTGCTGTACATTGCTCTCATGACTGCAGTGTCACGCGCATTATAACGCGGGTTACGATCTTGTTTGTAAGCACCATCATGTTCTTCATCCACAATGATTGCACCGATATTTTCGAGTGGCGCAAATATGGTTGAGCGGGCCCCCAAAGCGATTTTTGTTTTTCCGGTTCGAAGACTGTGCCATGCATCATATTTTTCCTGATTGCTCATGGCGCTGTGCAGTATGGTGATTTTGTCATGAAAATGCTCACGAAACCGGCCTGCAGTCTGCGGGGTCAGAGCAATTTCAGGAACAAGCACAATAGCTGTTTTTCCTGCAGCAATGACCGTTTTCAGCAGTTCAATATAAATGAGCGTTTTTCCGCTTCCAGTTACTCCGTGCAGAAGGAAGGTTTTATATTTTTGTTGTTCAACAGCGGCAACAAGCTGATTAAGAGCTTTTTTTTGTGACACTGTCGGTATTTTCAGTGACTGAGGCTTTTCTGAAAAACCAGTTGAAAAATTACTAGTTATGTCGGTCTGCACCTTTTCAATGAATCCTTTTTTTACCAAAGCGTTAAGGGTCTCCCTTGAAGTGCCGATGGTTTCAGCAAATGCAGAGGCGCTTTTATCGAGAGACTCCAGTAAGTTAATGGCGTGAAGCTGTTTTGGGGCCCCTTTAAGGCATTCCTCTATATTTTCTGGCAATGAAGCGCTCAGGCGATAAGCAGTTTTTTGTTTGGGTTTTGTCGAGGAAAACTTTTTTGTAAGCCTTAGATGTCCACCGCGCTCAAGTTCGGAAAGTGTACGGTAAAGCTGTTTTTTTCCCAGACGCCTTTGAAGCTGATGAACAGTCAGGCGATTCTCTCTGAGCATCATCTGCATGATCGAACGCCGAAGTTTCGTGTTGATGATTTTCGGGTTATCGAGGTTCAGTGCAAAGCTGGTAATTTCAACGACATCATGCACTGTTGTTCTTACTGCTGCAGGTAGTGCTGCGGTAAGGGTATCAATTCTCCTTGTGAGATAGTAGTTAGCCATCCAGTCCGTAAGCTTAAGGAGGGAAGACTTAATGACAGGAAGCCCGTCATAAAGCACATCCAATATTTCTATGTCGGCAAGTTCTTCGGTATGTCCAGTATGGAGGCTTATAATGTAGCCGATTGAAACGGAGCTACTCCCTTTTTTTGTAGAAAGAAGTACCATGCATCCAGGCTGGATGTCATGTTCCTGAGTGTCGGGTACCAGAACGTTAAACTGTTCTCCCCTGAAAATTTTTTCAGCTACAATCTGTGCATGCATGGTTGTGAATGAAAAAAGCCAGTGAGAAGGCACTGACTTTTTTTAACTGAATGACTTTTTATTGAGGTGTCAGGATGTAAGTGATTTGAGAATCCTGTCGCGGATCTCCTCTACTTTTCCTGTCCCTTCAATTTTATGATAGTTCGGAGCATTTAAGAAACCATTCCTTGATAAGCCCAAATAGTAGTTGATCAGCGGAGCGGTTTGTTCATGATAGATTTCAAGCCTTTTCCGAACAGTCTCCTCGCGATCGTCATCTCGTTGAACAAGAGCTTCTCCAGTTTCATCGTCAATATCCGGCGTATTCGGGGGATTAAAGCACACATGATAGGTTCTCCCCGAGGCGGGATGTACTCGACGTCCACTCATCCGTTCAATAATGTCTTTGTCCTCCACATTAATTTCAACAACATGATCGATGCGTATTCCGTCTTTACCCAATGCTTCGGCTTGGTTGAGAGTACGGGGAAAGCCATCGAAAAGGCATCCATTCGCGCAATCTGGCTCGGTCAGACGTTCCTTGACCAGGCCAATAATGATTTCATCGGATACCAGTTGTCCTGCATCCATAATTTTTTTTGCGGCAATACCCAGAGATGTTCCTGCTTTTACTGCAGCCCGCAACATGTCACCAGTCGAAATTTGAGGTATCCCAAGCGCTTTTGAAATATAGCTTGATTGCGTGCCTTTTCCTGCACCCGGTGCTCCCAATAAAATAATTCTCATCCAACTGATTTTATATGGTTTTTTTTGATGTGACAATCATGATTTTTGGCCTTGAAAGCCTTGTCTGATCAACGGGGACGTCTGCTTCATTTGAGTTTGCTGACGAGCCGTTCTGTTCTATAGTGGCTGAAACTGGCGCGGGGGCATTAGATGTTTCATTACTTACTGTGGAGTGATTGAGCTGGATAGTCTGAATAGCAGGTTTTTTCTTGAATTCGATTGTTTTGGCTTTTGGAGGGCCTTGCGGTTTTTTATGAATCTGCAGTTGGGCGTCATTAAAAATCTGCTGTGATGCAGCTGCTGCGCCTGTTGAATCCAATGAGCGGTATTGATAGTCTTCTTCTGTGATTACCTGATTTCTGAATTCGAAGTCCATTGCTCCGAGCATCATTCTGATTACTCTACGGCTTTCACCGAGATCTCCCCGTGATTCTATCTGGGTTACAGCTTTTGCATTGATTGAGGTAATCAGGCGACCATTGACATCCTTTTCTTCAAGTAACCCGAAAGTTACATTGATTTTCATAAACAGTAGAATAAAAGAGCTTACCTCGGCTCTAATAGAGGTCATTCCACCGACAGCTGTTTTTTCACTTACCAGATTCCAACCAACCCAGTGGTCAATCTTGTTAATAATAAATTCTGAAACTGCAGCGACGGGCTTGTCGTAGCGTCTTACTTTCAGCTCATGGAAAACAGGGTGTTCCGAGGTGTGTGTTGCATTACTTGTTACACCAAAATAAGCTTTGTTGAACTCGTTTTTGAAAGGAATCAAATCAAAAAAATCCATGATTTTTGGGACGGTTAGAGATTATTGCAGTTCATGGTGGCGGTTGTTGCCAGCTGCCCGCATGCTGCATTAATGGTTGTTCCGTAGCTTTTTCTGACCGTGACATGAAGTCCTGACATAAGGAGGTGTTGCTGAAACATGTCTCGGGTTGTACTGTAAACAGGCTTGAATTTAATATTAATGATTGAATTGTAATCAATCAAATTTATTTTGCATAAAAAGGTTCTGGCAAATCGGGCCAGCATTTTAGCATCATCCAGAGAATCGTTGATTCCTTTAAGCAGCATGTAGACAATGGTTACCGGCATTCCAGTGAGTGCCGTATACTCAGAAAGCGATTTGCCGAGCTCTTTAAGTGGGTATTGCCTTGCAGCAATGGGCATAAGTGATTCACGTTTCTGCTGAGTGGCGGCATGTAGCGAAACTGCAAGTTTTGTTTTCATTCCTGACTTTGCGAGTCTTTGAATTTCAGGAATTACACCAACCGTTGAAATGGTTATTTTTTTCTGCGACAGGCAGAATCGATAATTTTTTGTACTCAGAGTGTCAATAGCTTCAAGAACATTGTCGGTGTTCAGAAAAGGTTCCCCCATTCCCATAAAGACGATATTTGTAACTTTATTGCCGGATTTTTTTGCCGAAACCATGTCGTTGAGAGCATAGATCTGCCCGGTAATTTCTCCAGCACTGAGATTGCGTTGGAATCCCATTTTCCCAGTTGCACAGAAAGGGCATTGAAGTGGGCATCCAACCTGTGATGAGACGCAGGCGGTCATCCTGTCGGAGGAGGCAATGAGTACACTTTCAATCATTTCATCATCAGGGAGTTTCAGCAGTATTTTTTCTGTAGGATTTTCACAGGCATCTTCGAAGCATTCTTGGCGATCAATAAGTTGCAATGATCGGATTGAAAATGTCGCAGAAAGCTTTTTACGTAACTCACGACTGAGGATTGTCATGTCGTCAAAACTTGATGCATGGTGGCTGAAAAGCCACTGGTGTATCTGGGCAGCCCTGATAGCTGTTCGGCCATTGAATGGTGGATAGATTTATGGAAAAAAACGGTTGTTGATGAAAAATCAAGCTTCAGAGCACTTGTTCAGAGAAAATATATGCCCTCATTTGTTCTGTTGTTGGTACTATATAAAAAAAGTATTTTATCGCAGGAAAATTATGTTGACCAGAAGTTTTCTGTCTGCATGAAAACAGTCAGTGTTTCTGCTTTTCGTAGCGGTGAAAAAAGCATAGATTAAGTTTTATTTTTTGTTAAAGTTACCTCAAACTAATGATATTACCTGAGTATGGTCGGATGCTTAACACCGAGGAATGGTCTCCGGTCATCGACGCGCTGCTTGAAGGGCAGCATTTTGTTATTACAACCCATGAAAATTCTGATGGTGATGGCCTCGGCAGCGAAGTAGCTCTTGCAAAAGTACTCAAGGCGCTTGGCAAAGAAGTTTCTATTGTCAACCCGACGGAAGTTCCCCCAAATTACCTTTTTCTCAAGCAATTAT
>JAPLFE010000039.1 GCA_026390855.1 Chlorobiales bacterium
ATGCCGGATTCAGCTTCCTTCAGGACTCCGATAATTTGCTCTGTTGTGAATCGCTTGGTTTTCATGTTTTGTACCTCCTTGGTTGAGTTTATTATTACTTCACTCTAATTCCAAGTGGTACAGTTTTTTGGGCTCACGTCACAATCTCTAAAGTTTTTTCCTTTTCCCTCAGTTGCCGCAACTCATCGACAACATCATACCCCTTCTCTATATTTTCGATAATCTTGCGGTAATAACTCACAAGTTCATAGACATCATCAAAATTGTTCTCAAGGTTAGCAACATTGATGGTTATAAAATTAACGGGATTATTGATTTCATGGGCAAGCCCAGCAGCAAGCTGACCAATCATTTCCATTTTTTTTGAAAGTTGGAGCTGGCCCTGTAGAATTTTCTCTTGCTCTTCAGCGATCTTTTTGGCAGCAATATCCCAAACCTGATTGGCAAGGGTATCTACCCATTCAATATCATTATCATCATAATCTGTAGGCTTGTTTCCTATTCCCATAATAGCCACGATTCGCTCATTACGGATTATAGGTAAAACCAGTTCTCGCCTGATTTCTGCATGGCCCTTCGGCATTCCCTTGCGGTTCTTGAGTGAAGCATAATCATTATGGATAACAACTTTTCTTTCCCGCACGGCATCCGCCCAAACGCCAGCTTTATCAAGTGGATAGTGCTGACCCTTCCCCTCAGCCTTACACATATTTTGAAAAGTGTTAGTAGAGACAACCTGCAGAAACAGAGACTTTTGATCTTCATCAACAAAAAAAACAAAGCCTATCTCACTTCCCGTTAGCCGTTCCGTTTCATCAACAGTCTCCTGCAGCAACTCTTCTACTGAAAGGCTGTCTGCCTTCTTGAGTATTTGAAGACGAAACTCGTTGACCTGTTCAAGACGCTTGCGCAATGTTACATCATGAATAATATCATAAACAAGATCCCTACCCGCTATCCTGATTTTTTTGGCAAATATCTCAACATCACGAATAGATCCATCAGCTCTCCGATGACGGAATGCCATGCTTCTTTGTTCCATTTTATTCCATTTGTCCATCTCTTCCCGGATGGTCTCAGCAGAACTGGTATTGACGGCATTGATATTCATCGTTCTGATTTTATCAACAGACCACCCGTAAAAGTCTGCAGCCGCTTGATTGGCATCAACTATACTTCCGGTGTGAGGGTCAAGGACAATCATGACGGCTGCATGATCTTCAAAAAGACTCCTGAACCGTTCCTCACTTTGCGTTAAAGCCAGCTCAGTCTCTAAGCGATCGGTGATATCATTAATAATTGAATAGAGTAACTCTTTACCTTCAATTTCCACTCTTGTGCTGAATACCTCAACATCCCGGATGCTGCCATCAGCTCTCCGGTGACGGAAGAGATATTTAGATGTATGAGAAGAGGTTACCGTTTTAAATTCCTTTTTCAGACTTTCAAGCTGACAGATATTGATATCCTGAATATGCATCCGGTGAAGTTCTTCGATCGACCAGCCATAATAATCAGCCGCCGCAGGGTTTGCATCCATAATCGCCCCTGTATCGGGGTCTATGACCAACTGAATCGCTGAATAGCTTTCAAACAATTTTCTGAACCGTTCCTCGCTTTTAAATAAAGCCTCTTCGGCTTGTTTTCTCTCGGTGACATCATGAATAACATGATAGAGAAAATCTTTTCCCTTGATCTCAATTTTGTTGGTAAAAAGTTCTACATTTCGCAAAGAACCGTCTACCCTGCGGTGGATAAAAGCAAATGTTTTCTGCTGCGATGACCTCATTTTTTCAAGATTACTTTTAAGCATCTCTGTTGTTACAGTCGAGATCTGCTGTATATGCATCTTCCTGAGTTCATCAACCGGATACCCATAAAACTCCGCAGCAGCAAAGTTAGCATCAACGATATTGCCGTTTTCAGCGTCAAGAAGCATCTTGATCGCAGAATGGTTTTCAAAAAACGCCCTGAACCGCTCTTCGTTTTCCTTCAGCACCTCCTCAGCCAGCTTTCGATCGGTCACGTCATCTATGATAGCAGTGAAATGCTTTTTTTCGCTTGAAATAACTGCAAAATCAAACCACCGGCCCAGTGACTCAAGATAGAGCTCGAAATTGTCCGCTACTCCCGTCTCTGCGACATTCAAATGTCTCTCCATAAACCCTGGATTTGAATCCAGAAAACCGGGGAACACCTCTGAAACTTTTAGTCCTTCGATTTTACTGATACCGGTCATTTTACAATAAGCGGCATTGGCTTCTTCATGGATAAAATCTACAGGTCGCCCCTCTTCATCAAAAACCACCTTGCAGTAAACATACCCATACATGTTGAGCATTGCTATGTTCCTGTGGCACATCTCGCAGTCAGGAGGAACAATTTGAAACTGTTTAAGTGCTGAAAAGTCGGAATCAGGGTGATTGCCTTTATGGTTTTTTGACATGAGTGCTTTATGTAATCTTTCAGACCATAAAAATGTTGTCGACACAAGACACTGAGGGATATATCCAGTATGTGTCTGCGAACAAGATGCCTTGCTGCATTGGCACAGAAAACATCTCGATGCCCCTTGCTGAATTTATTATAATAAAATCAACTCAACTATAATATGAAAATATTACGGCGCTATCGAAGGCCATCGCAGGAGTGCTCCATAACAGAGCTTGCAACGGCAGGGATCAAACAGAACAGGCGTCACTTATAGTGCGCCTGTTCTGTTTGATGCAGTGCTCCTTGAGTGGAGCAACTCTTCCATTCAGTTCAATGCTTGAAATGCCGCATCCCGGTAAAAACCATAGCAAGATTGTTGGCATCAGCTGCCTCGATAACCTCATTATCCCTGATCGAACCTCCTGGCTGTATAACTGCGGTTACTCCAGCTTCAGCAGCTGCAAGCAGGCCATCAGCAAACGGGAAAAATGCATCTGAAGCAACAACAGATCCATGTAGATCAAGTCCGACTTCCGAAGCTTTCCATCGTGCGATTTTCGAAGAGTCCACTCGCGACATCTGACCGGCTCCAACACCGAAAGTCTGACGGTTTTTCACATATAGAATTGTATTCGACTTGATATGCTTGCAGATCTTCCATGCAAACATCATATCTGCAACTTCCTCTTCGGTTGGCTGCCGTTTGGTCACTACCGTCAAATCCTCTTTAGCAACTATTTTGCTGTCACGTTCCTGCACAAGCATCCCAAATGGTGTCGACTTGAACTCCCAGCCACCTTTAGGTAAGACATGCGTCTGCTGAACAAGCCGGCGATCTTTTTTCTTCATAAGCATATCGAGTACTCCATCCTCAAAAGCCGGAGCAATAAGAATCTCAGTAAAGATCTCATTGACAGCCTTTGCCGTATCCATGTCAAGAGGACGGTTAAAGACAATAATACCACCAAATGGAGCCTGGGTATCAGTTGAAAATGCCCTGTGGTAGGCCTCTACCAGTGTTGAGGCCTGTGCAACTCCGCACGGGTTGGTGTGCTTGATAATAACCACCGTAGGCTCTTCTCCACGGAATTCCTCGATCAAGGCCGTCGCTGCAGCAATATCGAGCATATTGTTATAGGACAGTTCCTTGCCATGCAGTTTTTCGAAGAAATTGCCGAACGCACGAGATCCTTCAGAATCGGTAAGACGATATAAACCTGCGCTCTGATGAGGGTTCTCACCATACCGCATATCAAGCTCTCTTTCAAGCTTGATAGTCATCGTAGCAGCTGCCTCTTGCTGTTTAACTCCGATAGCTCCGTTGAGATAAGAGGCAATAGCACGATCATAGCGGGAAGTAAGTTCAAAAACCTTTAAGGCAAGCAAGAGACGGGTTGTGCGTTTTGTTGTTCCGTTATTTTCCTTCATCTCCTGCAGAACAATCGAATAGTCAGCACTGTCGGTTACAACCGTGACTGACTCGTTGTTCTTGGCTGCACTCCGAAGCATGGAGGGGCCACCAATATCAATATTTTCTATGGCATCCTCGAAACTCACATCCGGCTTGGCCACCGTTGCTTCGAAAGGGTAAAGATTGACAACTACCAAATCAATGAAGTCGATTCCGTTCTCCTTCGCCTGGTTGACATGGTCAGTATTCTCCCTTACAGCAAGAAGACCACCATGTATTTTTGGATGCAGGGTTTTTACCCGCCCATCCATGATTTCCGGAAATCCGGTGATAGTGGAAATGGAAGCTGCGCTGATCCCTGAATCCTGTAATGATTTCAAGGTTCCTCCGGTTGAGAAAATCTCAACACCCATGGCACTCAACTCCCGGCAGAAATCAACAATACCGGTTTTATCAGATACAGAGACCAGCGCCCGCTTGATGACAGGATCAGACATTTGCAGAAAATTTATTTAATGATCGTTTCAGTGATATTCCAAGAGCCTGAATCTAAGAAAAAATCTCTAATTATTTTTGAGGCGGTTTCCTTATATAACAAAGCAATTGGCTTTGTTTAGCTCTGGCTGCATGTTCTATTTCATGACATCATCGCCTCATGTATTAATAGTTTCCGGTATTTCTGCCCCTCTGTATGAAATCACATTGCACAGATATTTTTCCCGATATTTTTTGGTTTCCAGGATACACCCTAGCTTAAAGAATCATTTTCCTCAAAGAACTAGATAGACGTCAGCCACATCCTATAATGCTTTCTTGTAGGGTCTTGCCCTCAGTTGCTTTTGTGTGCCAAACTTTCGTGCCCGCATCTTCCAGCCGATAGTGCCACCCAACCTGTACATCCATTCAGGCATCAATGGTTTGGCAAACAATTCCTGTGCATTATTGGAAATGGGTTTCCCTTGAGCTAGCTCCCCAGCTGCCATATCCAGTGCTCGTCTTAGGGGAGCACCTTGTCCGCCAAGTTTCGAAAGTGGTTGAGCATGAACTATCCCCTCTCCCGCACCAAGTGAAAGCCCTCCCATCCACTCAAATTCAGCTGCACGGGCAAACTCGGCACAAACCGCAATGGCGCTGGCATTCTGCCTCGCTTCGGGGAAACCGCAATTGACGATGGCAACAAATCGTGTCGGTATCGGCTTCGTTTTCGCTGTACCGTGCGTCACAACATCTTCGAGAACTGAAATAACGGGAGCCGGCAGCGTGTCCACGTAGAGCGGAAAAGCAAGAACAACCAGATCAGCCGTATCAATCGCCTGACGCAGCGCTTCCATCCGCTCTATGGTGTTGATAGCCTTGTAGATATAAATCGTCTCGGTTGCGAGGCCATGCTTCTGCAGTTGCTCAAAAAGATATGAGCCAAGTGATGATGAGGTACTTTTCGCTATACGAGAGCTTCCAACCAGCAGCACTGCACGACGGAGT
>JAPLFE010000013.1 GCA_026390855.1 Chlorobiales bacterium
CAGGAGAAAAAGCTTAAAGAAGAACTGGCTGGAGTAACAAAGGAGCAGTGCCTTTCCGCTGCATGAACAGGTCAGGATACTAACTTAAACTCGGCCCCTTTTTGTCTCGTGGTTGGGGTCCACTTCATCCACCTGCATAGAAACCCCACCTACTTTTTTATACCATAGGAATTATGAGTAACATAAAAACGCGATTATGATGGGGCACAAAACGCATTGTAATTTAACGAAATATAATAAACTAATCGTTTACCAAGGCTGAATATGCAGCAAACATAAGCTCGTTGGATGTAAAGGTAATACCCTTTTGAATAACGTACTCCAGTTTTGCGTCTCCATCATCACGCTTTTGCACCTCTTCTCTGAAAGCCTCATCATTTTTCATTTTTTCGATGAACTCCATGGCTTGTTCTTGTGACATAGCACCCTCCTTCAATATTTTGAGGCTGAAAACTTAATCACTCTACATACGGATCATATACATGGAATAAATTAATTAAATTTTTTATATAATTAAAATATATATTTTCATCATAATTTGCAGTTGATGTACTGTCATAAAATATAAAGGAGAAAGGAAGTACTGAGGGATGAGGAAGAGATGTTGATTCATGTTTTGCACATTCTTGGTTGAGGATGAAAACTTTGATTTTGAGCTCCCCTTAATAAAAAACCCCGACTTTGCGGGGTTCTATGCGAGATAATTCAGCCAGGGCTGCATTCTTTGATCTTTCATACTATCCGTAAGGCAGGTTTTCCTGCTTTACCTTTTCTGAAAACTTTCGACACCAAGCGTCAGGTTGAACTTCAGGCCATCCACAGATCTTTTTGTATCCATCTTGATTACGAACAGCATATATTTTTGGTGAATCTTCTCGACACTCTCTATGTACCGAATACGTTGATCCTTTTTGATCTGTTAATATCAAGTCTCTCTCCTCTTCTGAATACGCAAAAATGCCATCATTATCATCAATAATGGTACTTTCGTTGTTATTGGAACTTGGATAAATGGTATAAAGAGTGAAGCACCATTCACAGTTATCGCATCTTCTCTCCATGATATTCTCCTTAATTTAAAGATGCCCATGCCTGAGATTGCGCCCCAGACTGAGACCAGGGATTGAAACAATGCGCAATACTGCTATGATGTAATATAACAAAAATATACAGAGTTATTCTGAAGTATCCATAACAACGGCAAGAAGGAAATATTTTGATTACTTCGAACTTGTAATATGGCTCCTTCGGTGATCTTGAGGCAAAAATAATGACGAGTTAATGCTTCCTGTCGTTATGGATGTGATGAAGCGCTTCGTTAAGAGGCAGACGAACAGACCCGATGGGACAATCCTTTTAATGGATGTTTGGTATGAACAAATACACTCTTGCCCATTTTGTGACACAGCTACCCAGGCCATACTCTGTCATTATTTATGTTGTTGATTATATGGAGATTTAAATCGTCTGTTTTTGATTTTTCTGAGCCCATATATCCAAAGTGCCAACACTATCCCTGAAATTACAAGGAGAGATAAGATAACAATGATACGAACCTCCAGAATAGTCATCACTCACCGTCCTTTCTATGCTTCGAGGTACAAGAGAGATTGCTCTAAGTTGTTGAGCCATAAGGGCAGATCTCCTGATGACGTCCCGCATTTCATTATAATTGTTGGAAGCGATACATGTCAGCATACAATTTTAAGTTTTTAACACAATCGGTAAATAAAGAATCCCCGCCGCAAGCAGCGGGGTATTGAAGATTTCCTCTGCTAAAACAGTGAAAACTGATAATCACTGTAGAGTTTCTGATACGTACCGCCCTGCCCTTTGACATACTTGCCTATCATGTCTTCATTTCCATGCTTTCCTACCGTTCCTGCATAATACCCATCCGTCCACATCTCGCCACCCCACAACAGTTTTTTCACTTTAGGACAGCGCCTGAAAACTTCTCGAGCAGAAACACTCTTTATCATCGTCACGATTTTCGTAACACTATACGTTGGAACTGATTGCACCAAAAAATGCACATGATCGTTATCTGTACCAATTTCCAGGAACTTGATCTGATAACGATTTTCTATCTCCAAACAAACATCTTTTAGGACTTCATCCACCTCTTCATCAAAAATCACGCGTCTATACTTTGCTGGCAGCACTATGTGATACATCAGAACGGTGACATTATGGCTCTTGTGAATATATTCGCTCATGCCAACTAATATAAATCATGTCACGCCGCAAGCGGCGGGGAATATGACCCGTAGAGATTTATAAGTTTTCGTAGCCATTCATTACCAGCCATCGCTTTTACGGTGAGAAAAAACGGCAAAGCTCTGAAATTGCAACTCATTATCAGCCCAGAAATTAAAGCCAAAAAGGCACAGTGTTATGCCGAGCTGGGGCTCGGCGTTCCCGGGATTAACCTCTGGATGGGTAAGTATTGGAATCGTTATATCCGTAATGAAGAACATCTGTAACCGATGAGAAATGCCCAAACCCTTGAAGAAGATGTCCTCCAAGTGCTTGATGGTTTCGGAATTGATTACGGAATGACTGTGCGCTGTAGAAAGCAGTGCAAGAGATGATGGTAGGTCCATCGCACTCGGCTTACAGGAGCAGGGTGCAAACCACAGTAAGCGGCGTTGGTCAAAAGCTCTCGTCGTGAGCATTACGGAAAAGTCATCGTAAAGATGGCAGGTGTGAACCAAGGAAGACGAACACAAGTGAACTGCCGTAAACGTGTCGAAAGTAACAGATGACATCAAAACTGAGT
>JAPLFE010000094.1 GCA_026390855.1 Chlorobiales bacterium
CCGCGACATTTTTGACACTGATATCACTCTGCTTGTGACAGCTGATACACTGCACGGAGGATGCTCCAGCAAAGGGTTTGTGACAACTCAGACACTTGTTTTCTAAGGCGTGATGGCCTTTCATCAGTGGGCCTGGGTTAAGCAGCACTTCGGGGAACATCGCAGCCAAGGAGGCAAGAATGATGGCTGATACGATAAAAACGAACAGTAGTATTCTCATTGGTTTAGTTCCAGTTCCAGAAAAATGCGATGCTGAGAATATGGATAAGGGTCAACGCCATTAAAAGAGAAACCATGGGCATATGCACGGTTCTCCATTTCTTAAGTGTTTTAACGGTCAGTGTGTCCCAGTATTGTTGCTGATCAATGTTTTCATCGGTTGCCGAGACACCAAGCTGTTTCATTTTCATTTTTACTTCATCCCTGACTTTTTTCAGCAGGTATTGCCCGACATGACCGCTACCAGTTACTATCAGCATAAATGCAGTAGCTAGCCAAGGCAGAACTGCATTGAAATGGATTCCTGAATGAAGGAGAATCATGAGTGTGCCGATCCATCCGGCATTGCAGTGAAGCCTGAGAAAAAATTTGAGGGTTCCATTGGTTACCAGCTTTTTTTTGCGGGCGGAATACCCAAAGGAAAACACAAGAAAAGCTGTGCCGGCTACTCCCATATAGCGTCCTATCCATGCTAAGTGTGTAACATGCAACAGGTAGTCAAGCGCGATTGCTGCAATAATCAGCAGCAGATAGGAGACCGAAAGCGGTAAGGTTCGTTGAATAAGGACAGATTTCCACATCGTTACGGTATTGTATAAGCATTAATATCATTTGAGTACAAGATATCAGGCCCAGCTTATACGGATCTTAAGGCAGACTTAAAAAACGATAAAATAGTGATGTGATTTTTTCTTCGAGTTAATTCTTTGCTGGGAAAAAAGACAGAAAGACGGAATAACTTAAAGAACGATAATCCAGGGAACTGCAACTTCATAATATCAGAGCATATACGCTGTAACTTCTTCGCCGATTTGCTCTGTTAAAAGGGCAATAGGGAAAAGAAAACGCTGCGTACCTATGATTTCTCCTTGTAATGTATATACAAATTGTGTAGACTATAAAAAATATTCGAATAGGACGAAGACAAGCGGTTACTGAACCTTGAGAAGCACAAGCTGGACTTTATAGATTCGCGGCTGCTTTTCGACGGACGGAAAACCATCACCGCTCAATCGGATTATCCCATTGAAGCGCGGTATGTCACGACCGCCATTATCGAAGGGAAATTTTATACCATCGTTTGGACATGGCGAGAAAACACGAGAAGAATTATATCATTCAGGAGGGCACGACATGGCGAGGAAAGAGCGTATCGTCAAGCACACGGATAAGGAATTACGCGCAATGCAGGAACGCGGCGAGAGCAAAAGTAGCTGGGCGCAAGCTGCTGCTATGACGGATGCGGAAATTGAAGCGGCTATTGCTGCCGATGCCGACGAAGCGGGCATGGTGGTTGATTGGACTAAAGCCTCAGTTGAATTACCGCAGTCCAAGGCCGTCCTCAACATGCGCGTTGATTATGAGGTGCTAGAATTTTTTCGCAATCAGGGTAAGGGCTATCAGACAAAGATTAACGCCGTCTTGCGTTCTTATGTCGATCAACGAATGCATCACGACAGAGGATAACGGCTAATCTCCCGCATTTAAACCCTGAAACAATCCATCCAAAGAAGCGGCTGTAGTAAGTTCTCCACGGCGGGCGGCTTTTCTTCCTTGTAATTAGTTAACCGTTATGTTAACTCTCATTATGCGTAACATCATTTTTTCTCCAACTCTTCAGGAAAAAAGCCAGTAGAGGAATTTCTGAATTCCCTCTCGGCAAAAGAGGCGCAGAAAGTTTTATGGGTATTGCAACTGATTAAAGAACTCCCTGCTGTATCGGGCGAATACTTTAAGAAACTGCAAGACACTGACGATATATGGGAAGCCCGCGCAAAGCTCGGCAACAATGCATTCAGGCTTTTAGGCTTTCTTGATGATGGTGCGTTGGTGGTTTTGACGAATGGGTTTACAAAAAAAAGTCAAAAAACGCCAGCGTCTGAAATTGATCTGGCTGAACAACGAAAGAAAGAATATCTCAGGAGGAAATAATTATGGATGATCTGCAACGATATATCGAACAACGAAAAGACCGTGATCTTGAATTTGCCAAGACCTTTGACAAAGGCTATGAGCAATTCAAGATCGGAGAACTCCTTCGTTTTGCAAGAGAGCGTGCTGGTTTTACGCAAGAAGAACTGGCTGGAAAATTACACACAAAAAAATCAGCTATTTCGCGCATTGAAAATCATTCCGAAGATATAAAGCTCTCCACCCTTTTTCATTATGCCGAAGCGCTGGGAAAGAAACTTCAGGTATCCATTCAATAGGGGATAAAGAACAGATAGCAAGAAAGTACGATTTATTTGAAGCAAAAAATATGTGTTTGAAATCACGCCATAAAGTTACCTTTTATCGAGAAAAATTTTTTGGTAACACAAGTTATCGCTGTCCTTGCCAACCACAATGCCGAGAACTCACCGCAATAAATTCTCAACCCTTGCCGGATTGAACGCAGTATACATAACGGTGTGCTCTGTATGTTCCGGTGTACAAGATAGTCCTGAATGAGTCATGTATCGCCACTTTCTATTTTTTTTCTGATGTAAGAATATCCCGTATACTACACTGTACTATTCAACCATTTCGAGAGAAATTCGAGGATAAACTCATGGAAATTTTCAAAGAAAGCATAGAAAACATTGATGAAATTGTTTCTTTTTTAGCCGGTAATAATCTCCCAGTATCCGATATTTCGATCTCTGATCCTCCCCTTTTTTTTAGCATTCGATTGAACTCTGTTCTTATTGCTGTCATCGGACTTGAAATGTTCGGTGATGATGGTCTGCTTCGTTCTTTCGCGGTCTCAAAACCATATCGTGGCCAACATCTGGGGCAACAACTTGTCCGCTTTGCTGAACATTATGCTGTTACTCACGGGATCACTACACTGTATCTCTTAACCACCACCGCATCAATGTTCTTCAACAAGCTTGGGTATACACCTTCATCAAGGAGTGAGGCACCCAAAAAGATCAGTGAAACAGCTGAGTTTTCAACTCTCTGTCCGACATCATCTGCATTTCTCAAAAAAAAGGTTGGTACAGAACAACACTTCACCTGACAAAAGGATTCTCTTTTACCTTCTCGCATTCCGTCTATGGGTTTCCCAACTCTCTCATTCTGTCCAGCTGCCATTATTAAAGAAAAGCACATCATTCACTGATGCTTTTGGAATGGCATCAGTTCCTGTCGGTGGCAATTCCCACGCATTGCTTCGTTCACTCCTCGCAGCCTTACCGCCACGCCACGACGCTTGTGCTGCCATTGCATGCTGCTGTGCCTGGCGTATCGGAAACGCAATCGGCGTGCTTCGCCCGCTGGGGAAGAGAAAAGCAACTCAGCGATATACCTGCACTGTCACAGCATTTGCAAAGCAAGGCCAAATTCAGTGCCAGTGCATACGAAGATCGCTAAAGAGCCAAATGCGGCTACACATCAGCCTCTTCTTCAAGAGCAGCCGGCAGCGAGTACACCGCCCGCCGCATTTCTTTTCTGCGCGCTATGTTTTGGCGGTGCATTGGATGTGCGGCACAGTAGTATATTCGTCGCGGTAGGATTTAGGCGCTATGTTTTATTTGTATTAAAATCGCATTTTTTATTTGGAAGTTGAGGGGAAATAATGCTTATACTATTAAAGTAGGTCAAGTAGGCACATATTACTTAATGAAGTCCCCGCCATTAGAAGCGGGGTATCTGTTTTATAGAGTTTTATAGATCACCCCACCCCGCTCCAAGTAGCGGGGTATTTGTTTTACACTATATTAATACTCAAACTCATAAATACATTAATGCTGAAGGCTTAAATCCTCACGCGGGTTGGTATTGACCTTGGGCGGGATGAATGGAATAAGTGTCGTGGAAAACATTCACCTCACAGCATTATCGTTTCTAGTAAAGTTTGTTGCTTAGCGGGATAAATAAACCCGATTCTGTAATAAGTAGGGTGGGCTTGTATCTTTTTAATTAACTGTAATCATTAACGAATCCGCCAATGCTAAATAGGGAAGATGATCTAAACCGGTTTTATCAGCTTTTGCGGTTATTGGAGCGAAAAACAGGTGGGCCGTTCTACCTGTCTGTTAACCACCCGATAAGTTTACCCCGTAGAGGGGTTTATTTTTTTATGGAAAATGGTGAGTTGAGAGCAGATGCGAGCACCGGTCTTAGAATTGTCAGAGTTGGGACTCATGGGTTAAAACAAGGTTCAAAATCGACTTTAGCGCAGCGACTTTCCCAACACAAGGGAGTTATAATATCAGGTGGTGGAAACCATCGTGGCTCAATCTTCAGGTTGATAGTTGGTACAGCCCTTCCTGTAAACGGTTGTGGTGAAACTAGATGGGGCAAAGGGTCAACGGCAAATGCAGATATCAGGCTTAGCGAAGAACCTCTTGAGCGAGAGGTAAGCACCATAATAAGAAATATGCCGTATCTCTATCTGGATGTTGATGATGACGCCTCACCCGACAGCTTGAGAGGGGTTATTGAGAGAAACTCTATTGCTTTGCTGAGTAACTATCAGAAACCGCCGTTGGATCCACCGTCCAAAGAATGGTTGGGTTATCAGTGCAATCGTGAAAAAGTTCGTCTATCCGGTTTGTGGAATCAAAACCACGTTGATGAGACCTATGATCCTGCGTTCTTAAATACATTTGAACTGTTAATCAATAAAAAAGGGAGTTCGTTATGAAAATTGTTATCCAATGTGCGGGCACAAAAAATGCGCAACGACCTGGCTCAGGTTTCCGTGATGATACAGGAAGGGTAGTGAAATTTGTTGCTGATGCTAAAGGCGCTCCAAGCAGTAGTCAATATGCTTATGTCCGGCCGGATGATCTATCTGATAATCAGTATACCTGGCGTGAAAAACTTCTTGATTACAATATGGAGGCAAAGTCCAATCCACTTGGTCTATTGCCAGCTTATCGGCTCTATGCACGAAAGGTATACGAGGATTTGGTTGGTAAATTTGGAACAAGCCAGGTTTTTATCCTCTCGGCAGGGTGGGGCTTAATCGCATCCGATTTTCTGACACCTGATTACGATATCACGTTCAGCAATGCTAAAAATGTAGAATCCTATGCTCACCGGCGTAAGTCAGATCATTACGCTGATGTTTGTCAAATACCGAATGACGGCGATACTATAGCGTTTATAGGGGGTAAAGATTATCTCCCTCTGTTCAGTAAACTCACAAAAGAGTTGACCGGCAAGAAAAGAGTGTTTTACAATTCCTCTTCAGCTCCAGCTTTAGGTAATGGTTTTTACACTGAGAGGTTTATAACTACTCAGAAGACTAACTGGCATTATACTTGTGCACAAGCATTGATCGACGGGAAAATCAAAATCTAAACTCTTGATCACTCAAGTGTTTTTTTTGCCGTATACAGTGAGAATGTAACAATGTAAAACTTTAAACCAGGAGAAGTTATGTTTTCAGATGATGTTTTATCTCTGAATTGGGGTGAGTTGCAGTGGAGTGAATGGGTACCGTTGAAGGATAGAAAATTGATTCCAAATCTGCCTGGGGTTTATCGGGTTAGAGCCAAAGGGGTTAACCATTTGTTTTACATCGGCCAAACAGGAGCCTCTTTAAGAGGGAGGTTAGCGGCACTATCAACACATACTTACGCAGCTGAAATGCCATTTGATGACCCTCACACGGCTGCTCCAAATCTATGGGTATTGCTAAAAGAATATGGCTACGAATATGAATGCTCAGCAGCACCGAGCAGCGATGATAAAAGAGAACGAATGGGTTGCGAAGATTACTTGCTCTGGAGACACAGAACAACTACAGGCGTTTCGACGCAATGCAACTATGGTCGTTTTCATAAGGCATATTCAAAGTCAAGTCCCAGGAGTCGTGGTATTCGAGGACTGAGATTATCTGCAGAGATGGTAAACCCTGCGTCAGGTCCTTCTATAGAAGCACTCTTGTTATTCAGTAATCCAACTGACTTGGACTGGATGGGGCTTGAATGGTACTCTGTAGTCGGCGCGGGTATAGTACCCGAAAAATTGAGCAGTCTACCTTGTGTTTATAAAATGGTGGATAAGGAGTCGAATGAAGTCGTTTATATCGGCCAAACTTCCAATTGTCGCAGTAGGTTTAATAACCATTCAGTCCTCAAGAAGGTCAAACAGGATTTGGAACAATACGAGGTTCATGTTTCTCTTTTAGATTCAAACATTTTATTACACCAACTGCACGAAATCGAATCAGACTTGTTAGGTGCCTATTATCATTTAAAAAAAAGAGTTCCAAAATATCAATATGGCGGATAGTAGATACCGCCTTTACATCCTCATAAAAAAGGTACGTATAAGTATTTAATCTTTATGAACTCCAAAATGGTTACTTCCATGACGCAAGAACTCATTGAAAGGTTTCACTATGCAATGCTTGGCATATATGATGCTGCTAGAAAATTGAAAAAACCATACACTCCTCGTCGGTTCTTAAATATGGTCAATGATTATGGTGGGAAGGAAGCTGTAAACGGAAATTAAGAACCAGCATATTTCGGAAAATAAGAACCGGCAGTTTGGCGTAAAATAACACCCATAGTCCTTCGTAGTTTAACGGTGCAAACCAAAACTAACCGAAAGGACTATGAGGACACCGTTAAAACG
>JAPLFE010000123.1 GCA_026390855.1 Chlorobiales bacterium
ACTCAGTTTTGATGTCATCTGTTACTTTCGACACGTTTACGGCAGTTCACTTGTGTTCGTCTTCCTTGGTTCACACCTGCCATCTTTACGATGACTTTTCCGTAATGCTCACGACGAGAGCTTTTGACCAACGCCGCTTACGGTGGTTTGCACCCTGCTCCTGTAAGCCGAGTGCGATGGACCTACCATCATCTCTTGCACTGCTTTCTACAGCGCACAGTCATTCCGTAATCAATTCCGAAATCATCAAGTACTTGGTTTACATCTTCTTCAAGGGTTTGAGTATTTCTTGTCTTAAATCTTAGTAATTCGTACTTCATCTTATGCCAAAACTTTTCAATGCGATTGAGTTCTGGACTGTAGGGCAGCAGGAAATAGAGCTTCAGCACCTTCAACAGCGGTCGAACTGCCTTTGCTTTATGGAATGATGCATTGTCCAGAATGCCTGGTACACTTTACTGCATTGCGACGTGAAGTCGCGTATAAAAAACTGTTCTTTGAACCAGTTGAGCCGTCAACTGCCCCCACCGACACATGCAGGATAAGCAATTGCCCTGTGTGAAGCTGCCGGAAACGCACCCGCAGGAAACTGTAGGCTGATCCGCGAGGAAATGCCGAATCTGCCAGTAGCAGGCGGAGAGGGACAAGGGGGAGGGCGGTATGGCTAACACATGTGAATCGTCGAAACCATCGTAAAGTGTGACAAGCGAAAGCTCACTGAAACGCTTGACCAAAAGGTATGCGGGTTGGTATGCCCCTTGGAGTTGGGCATACACGGTCGATAAAACCCGCCGGTGTACAGACGAAGCCTAACCCGTCCGCATGTTTGATACGCGGAACACGACAACCCCGTATTTCCGCCCGATAATATTGAGCAATCAAACCGTAAGGGGCGACCATGGGAGTGCGGGCACAAGATCGGGGAAAAAGCGAATGTCGTCCTGTAATCGGATGGATAGGAGTTGCAACATCACTCCACGTGAAAACGGGCTGACTTCCTCGAGGTCTCGATTTACAGTCAACTTGAAGAACCTCTCATGTAGAAGGAAAGCAAGGGAACATGGTGAACGCTGTGTGTGCACCTTCCGGCCTCGATTGGCAAGGAATCAACTGGTCCCGGGTCAACCAACAGGTCAAGAGGCTCCAAGCTCGCATTGTAAAGGCAACAAAGGACGGCCGTCACGGCAAGGTGAAAGCCTTGCAATGGTTGCTGACCCACTCGTTCAGCGGCAAAGCTCTTGCCGTCAAGCGAGTGACGATGAACCGGGGTAAACACACCCCGGGAGTCGACGACGAAATCTGGAAAACACCAAAAGCAAAGGCCAATGCAATAGCGTCACTGAAGCGGAGGGGGTACAAGTCCCTTCCACTCCGAAGGATTCACATCCCGAAGAAGAACGGCAAAACCCGACCTCTCGGTATCCCGACAATGAAAGACAGGGCCATGCATGAGTATTCCGGGGAAAGTGTGCCACTGATTCCGGGCGAAAGTGTACCACCCTTTCCGGGTGAAACTGTACCACTTCTTCCAGGTCAGATATGTTGTTAAAACTTACACATTTTTTTCAAGTTTCTTCCTTCTTAAAGAGTCACCTTTCAGCTCAAGCCGATGAGCGTTTCCGACCAGCCGATCCATGATTCCGTCGGCAATTGTAGGCTCCCCAATTACGTCATGCCACTGGGTAACAGGAAGCTGAGAAGTGATCATTATCGCTTGTTTTCCATACCGATCTTCAAGGATCTGCAGCAGGGCAATACGTGTTGTTGCATCAAGGGGTTGCAGGCCGAAATCATCAAGAATAATCAGATGGGTTCGTTCAATTTGGTTGAGCACCCTGACAAAGGTTCCATCGAGTTTTGTCTGGGCAATCCGTTCAAGAAATCGGTTCATGCCAAAGTAGAGGGTGCGATAGCCGAATGAACAGGCCGGCCGTGATGGTTCCGCCTCCTTACCATAAGTGGATATCCGCTGATATATTGTGGTAAAAATGCGTAAATAAGCGTATAATTGGGCCTTTTCAATTAAAACGGGGGTAGTATGAGTGCAAATGTTTCTATTGTATCAGTCGCCGTAACCGATGTTGATCACAATAACGCCTATAGCTCAGGTGATATTGTTGCCATTACGTTCAGCGAACCAATGTATGCTAGGGAGTGCATGCGGATAATATCTCTCCGACATATACATATCCAGAGGCACCTTGGATGAATTTTAAAGCGAACGGAGATTACGCAACACAGTTTACAGAAACTATTCCAAATGATACATGGACCTTTTCACCAGGCGAAACGTTCAATATCAATAGGGGGATACTTCTAACACAAAGTATGCAAAACCCCTACAGTGACGTTACGTTTACCTTGCCAAGCATAACATCCTCAGGCCCATCTGGGAATGCAGGCAACGACACCTTCCATGCCGGCTCAGGAAATTCAGTTATTGATGGAGGCGCGGGAGTTGATACTATTATTTTTAACAGCTATGAATATAACTACACCATTACCCCATCAGGAGCGGGATTTTCTATTACTGGTCATATCGGAACTGATGGAACTGTTACAGAGACCAATGTTGAGAAGCTTCAATTTTCTGACCATACGCTTACAATTGATTCAGCGCCAAGTGAGACACTGTTGGAGTCATACCGAATTTACAAGGCAGCATTTGACCGCGCTCCTGATTATGGTGGATTAGGGTTTTGGTATAATGCGATGTCGCATGGACAGTCAATAAGCAGTGTTGCTGACGGATTTATTCACAGTAATGAGTTTGTTGCGATGTATGGTTCGGCCCCTACGGATTCAGAGTTTGTGTCTCTCGTTTACCAGCATGTCCTTGGTCGTGCTCTTGACCAAGGTGGCTTTGATTTTTGGCTCAATGATCTACATGTTGAAACGCGGGCACAAGTTCTTGCTCATTTCTCGGAGTCTGCAGAGAATATCGCTAACCTCTCTGGTGTGGTATCTCATGGGATCATTTATGAGGCATACACAGGGTGACATCCCTTTCAGCAAATGAAGACACCAAGCCCCGGCACTCACCGGGGTTTTGTGTTTCTCTCGCCTTTTATTTTTGCTGTTTCGTGTAAAATACGTATCTTTTTTGAAGTGTTTTAGTGTTTGCCTTAGAATCCATTTAGGAGTTCCTTATGGCACACCCCACCCAAATCCTGCAATATCAATTTCCAGAGTGTCATCGACATGATGCATATGCTAGGATTGCTCGCCTTGCTAGGTTCACTTTAAATCAGTCCGTACGCCTAGCTAAGCCGCTTATTAATACCTTGTATAATGGTCCATAGTGCAACATAGGCTGCTGTTTCGGTGGGTAACTTTGCAACCTCCATGCAAAAGAATTCATCTTTAACTATAAGCTGTAAAATCCTTTAAGTTTAACAATTAAGATTTATTAACCATTTTTGGAGGACTCATTATGTCTGGACAGATTGAGGATTTAGTATCTCTTTTCTCTGAAGATTTCAACAATCCATTAGTTTCAGCTAACTGGAACCTTACCGTTTGGACCCTTGACAAAAACGCTTCATTTAACGGACGCACTCAATATAATACCCATTCGCTTCCGACAGTGTCAAATGGAGTATTACCCCTCGTACTCTATACGTACAACCCAACAAATAACCCCAATTATGCACCGTCATTCTATGGCACAGAAATCATCTCCCATAATCAATATTTACCTGGCACTTCTTTTGAAATCAAGGCTCATTTTGATAATTCAGTGACAGCTGGTATTGTTGGTGGCTTTTTTCTCTACAACTTCAGAGACGCAACCCATCATGACGAGATCGATTTTGAAGCGATATCGAATCACCCCAACCAAATTCAGACCAACGTCTATAATAATGAACCCCTTGGCGCAGGTCACCCTCAAAGTAGTCAACTTTCCAGTGCATTAACCGAAGACCACACCTACCGCATCGAATGGTTCACAAATGCAATACGGTGGTTCGTTGACGGCCAGTTAGTCCGCGAGCAGACCGATAATATCCCACAGAATAAGATGTCACTATATTTGGACATCTATGCTCCAGGTGACGAATGGCCGTACGCTTTAAGTAGTGCACTGAACCCAGTCACAAATTCAAACACTAATACTGCCTATCGATTTGATATCGATTCTGTGCGAATCTCAGAGTTGCCAACAATTCAAACTGGAACATCCGGTAACGACTCTTTCAATGGTGATGCAGGTGCCAAGACTGTTCTTTTTTCAGGAAATGAAGCTAACTACACCATCAATCTGTCTGGATCAGGATTTTCAATCAAAGATAATGTAGGCACTGATGGTACTGACACAGTTATTCATGTCGATAAACTTCTATTCAGTGACCATACGCTTACAATTGCTACAAATCCAAGCAATACTCTTTTGGAGTCATATCTCATCTACAAGGCAGCATTTGATCGTACCCCGGATTACGGAGGGTTAGGGTATTGGTTTAAAGCTATAGATCACGGTGCATCATTACATGATGTGGCAGGGGGTTTTATGGATAGCAATGAGTTTAAAGCGATGTACGGTGATAATCCAACAGACTCTAATTTTGTTAACCTTCTCTACCAACATGTAATGGGTCGTACTCCAGATCAGGGAGGTTACGTTTACTGGATGACTGCCCTGCATGGAGTATCCCGAGAAGAGGTGCTCGTTGATTTCACCATATCTCGAGAAAATCTTACTAATGTTGCCGGTGTTATCGCCAATGGGATCATCTATGAGGCGTATACAGGTTGACACACATCCCTTTCAGCAAATGAAGACACCAAGCCCCGGCACTCCACCGGGGTTTTGTTATTCCCCTTGTGATCACCATAGCCACCGCTCATATCCATCTCATCATCATAGACTGTCTCATCTCCCTGCCTGCCTTTTTCCCTTGATATCGTATAAAATCTGTCCCAATTGTATCAAGCCGCTACACTGAGTCAACCACCCGTCAATGCCTCAACTTATTCGATCACACTATCTTAGTATTTTTATACAATATTCGTTCAGCATACCTTAGTTATTGGAGCTACTCAAGGCATTACTAAATAATGCTTTAAAAAATAAAATTGCGAGTAGAATGAGACGTTGCGATGCATGGGGTGCTCGCAAAAAATAAGCTTGGCATGGTAGTTGTATAAATACATTAGAACCGAACTAAAACTTTACTACCATGAAAAACGCATCTCTCACCATCCTCCCAAAAACGTTACTCACGATAGCAATAGGAATGTTGCTTTCAGTTAACGCATGGGCCCAGGAACCGAAATCAGTAGAAAGAGATTCAAAAGAATGGACCGCAGTAAGGAAACACGTTGACACCAAGAGCATAACTACTTATGCAGGAACAAATGACAAGGAACTCTTGGCTGAAATAGTTGCCCACAGAACATCGAAATAATACGGAACGTCTCTCGCACCTCTTGCTGGCGAAGAAGGAAAATGATCGACAAATACCTCTGCAACTAAGCCGCCAGATATTCTCCCTCCACAAAAGGCCCCGTCCAAAACCGGGACCTTCACATTGAAAACAAAGCTTCAGTTTCTCCGCCGTTCTCTTCTTCTCTGCCATACCTGCTTTTTGCGATTACGTGTAAAATGCGTACCTTCTATGAGTTGTTGTGGTGTCCGTCTCAGAACCCTTTCTGACGTAACGTTTCTTATGGCACTTTATCCCATCCCCACCAATAAGTATTGGCTAATTCGCTCTTGGCTGATCCTTCTTTTCATTCTATCAGGTATTAACTTTATTAAGCATCACCAGTGCCCTGTATTCTGAACAGGCTTATCATGTGACTTCGAAAAAGTAGTAATGATGAGCTATTGGATCAAACGTAGACAAATGAATAGCGGACATAGAAAAAGAGCCTTAACAACGAAGTAGAAAGAAATGCAAAGTCTGATAGAGGCCAGTACCTAGTAAAACACCGAATAAAGAGAATCAAGCTGAGTTCAGCACACAATTCATCTCTACGCCATTTCTATTATCGAGAGGAAATCCCGTAAGAATATGAAAAGAAAAATTTCAGTTTTTATTGCATCGCCAAGTGATCTCGCTAATGAACGTCGATTTTTTAAAAATGCAATTAGGCAACTCAATGCAGGTTTTGGCGATGGCGCAAATATTGAATTTGAACCTTTAGGATGGGAGGATACGCTCGCATCAACAGGTCGTCGAAGTCAAGGAGTAATCAATGAAGAAATAGATAAGTGTGATGTATTTATTCTTGCAATGTATAGACGATGGGGTCAAGATACACCTGGGTTCAACATCTCCTGAAGGGTGATTGTGAGCAAGGATCACTGCATGAGCATTGGCAAGTAGTGCACCCTTGAATACTTCTCTTGGATGGATAAGAGTTGCATTGAGACTGCCTCTGCTGATCATCTGCATACCAATAACTCTATTTTTTGTATCAAGATAAAAGCAGTGTGATTAGCGATCATTATATTTCCCGATCAGCGACAACTATAATTCCCGAAAATTATCACAAATTATTGCGCTTCCCAAGACAGGCAAACTACCGTAACGTGTCCCGGCCTGCCTTTCTGAGGATTGTAAACTAACTCCCGCATTAGTTACCTCCTTTGTTTTGATTTGACGATCTATCAGGTTGTTGCGTTCTTTTGTTCTTCGCTGTTTCCATCCGGTAACTGCTAATGTTCAGTTCCAGAATCACACTGTGATGGATTAGTCGGTCAATAGCAGCTGCCGTAACCATCGGGTCTTTAAAGATCTGCTCCCCCACCTGGAAAACGGCAGATTACTGGTAATCATGATACTGCCTCGCTCGTACCGTTCAGCGAGCAGGGTAAACAGCACTTCCATTTCAGATCGGTCCTGCTGAACATATCCGATATCATCTATGATCAGAACGTCATAAACTGATAGCTTTTTCAAGAACCGT
>JAPLFE010000102.1 GCA_026390855.1 Chlorobiales bacterium
AACCACTGTCTATGCCAAATAACAGTTTACGAAAACTTGATGATGAAATCTATAAACACAAAAATATTAAGAATATAGGGAGATTGCGAATGTAGCAGGAATATTGGTACAGCTTGATGTTCGCGTTATAAAATCAACAGACCTTCGAGATCACGAGGTTCTTTTGTTCCTTCGTGTTCAATACGTTGCTGCCAATTCGACCCAAGAAAATAAAAGCGCAAACTGTCGAGTTTATGATCCATCTCATGAACCAGTTTCGCCCGTAATTTTGTCCATTGTGCAGGATCGACATTGCATTCAAACACAGAGAACTGAACTCGCTGGCCATAGTTCTGGCAAGTTTTAGCAATCCGGCGTAATCTTCTCTTTCCTGCCGGAGTTTCGGTATTGACATCGTAGGTTACCAGTACAAGCATTATTTATCTCCAGACAAATGGCGGATAGGTATCGATATCACCTCGGATATACCTGGCAAGAAGCATGGCCTGCATATGCCACAACAGACCGATAGCCATTTTTTCTTTGACAAAAGGATGCTCAATTTCTTCCTGTTTACGTTGTTGGTAAGCGGTCAAAAGCGTTTTACGAGCATCATCTTTCATGAGCACAGCACCTGTTTCAGAAACGGTAAAATCATTGGCTTGAATCTGACCTCTATTGATCAGTGATAAAGCCAATCGATCTGCAATAAACGAGCGGAATTCTTCGATCATATCAAGAGCAAGGCTTGGTCTTCCTGGTCGGTCTTTATGTAAAAAGCCAGCAGCAGGATCAAGTCCACATGACTCAAGAGCAGAACGAATATCGTGGGTGAGCAGCGTATAGAGAAATGAAAGCAGGCAATTAATTCTGTCAAGAGGGGGGCGTCGATTGCGCCCTGTAAACCGGAATAACGGGTCAGAAGAAGTAATGCATTCATCGAATACATCAAAGTAAACTTTTGCGGCTTCTCCTTCAATTCCTCTAATACGTTCCTGATCGGTTTCAACCTGCAAACGCTTTATGCACCCGGCAAGGAGGTGCTGGGCATTTTTCAGTTTAACAGCGTTCACTTTTTCAGGATGATCTCTTAACGCTCTAGCTAAAGTGATACGCGCATTGCCAATTTTTCCGATAACAAATGTTCGAGCAAGGAGAGCTGATTGGAGGTAATTATCTGCCAGACGATACTGTGCTCTCCGCAATAAAATATTACCCCGTGTTGCCCCTTGCATCTGACAGAAGAATTTCCCGTACTGGCTTAAAAATGTTACTGTCACACCAGTTTCAGCACAATGGCCAAGCAAAAATGGACTGCACGTTACCGATCCAAAACATATAATACCATCAAGCATATGAAGCGGGAGGCGTACTTTTACTTCTTGGTCAATTTTAATAACGGCACACTCTCCTTCCTTTGAGAGGTAGGCTCCTTGTGTTGTTACAAAAAGGGTATTGAGGTGTTTTTTCAAATCTCTTCCTCCGAGAGTGTTTGGAGTAGTTTTTGAAGGTATATTTTTGCAGACTTTCCATGAGTAATTACATCCGGCAAACACTCGTCTTTCAATGAGCACAGCTTGCATTTTGGCCCTGAATCGGGTGGCGGTGTTACTCCGTTCTGGAAAAGATCATGCACTTCCTTTGCAGCAAGAATGGTTTTTTCACGTAAAGCATCATCGAAAACAACATCAAGCCGACGTTTTGTCTGGCCATAAAACAATGCGCCTGCCGGGATATGAACAGCAAGCATCTCTTCAAGGCATATTGCCTGAGCACAAAGCTGGATTTTATCAGCATCATGTTTTTTCGGCTTACCGCGCTTGTACTCAACAGGAAACGGCTCGTCGTAATTATTCTGTTTATGCCATTCAACCACGTCAGCCACACCTGAAACCCCAAGGATAGCGCTCCGCAATAATTCGCTTCTTGTTATTCGGACACCACTCCGATAGGACGTTTTGCCGTCATCGACTCGCTCATGCATCTCACGACCTTCAGCAGTATAAATGTTCTCACTCCATATCTGCTCAAGATGGATAAGCGCACACTGCCTTGGGCAATAGATAAAATGCTGCAATGCGGACAATGCGACGAAGTCGGATTCCGAGTACATGCCTTTTCTCTTTTTGTTATCAGCCGAGTTTTCGAATCAGTTTCACTTCACCTAGATCATTACTGTCAACGTTAACCACATAGTCGTCAAACGCACGAGCTGGACCAGTGGAACCTTCGACCCGTCGAATATCGATCGAATCAAAGAGCTGGAAAGCCGGAGACTAAACATTTTTCAAATGATTAGACCATATTTGTACATATACACCAAGGTTAACACTCCTTTCATATAGCCAAAACAGGGCTTGCTGTTGCCTTCAAATCCACCGTAGTATCCCTCTGGCAAAATATAGAGACCGGGGCAAGCACTGATTTCTTCCAAAGCAAGGAGTTCAATCTTTTTAGGCCACAACTGCACACTGTTTCGTAGTAGGTCTTTATGCTCAACTTTTATGCTGTGCTGCAATGCAGCTATCAGCAGTGGTGAAACAACTACCGTCCTCGTGTCTGCATCTATCACCCGACATAATCTTGCTACTTCTGGAAAGTCGTGTTTTTCCTCTCTATCCACAATCGCTTTAGCCTTTCCATCAAAAAAGTTCATTATTTCACGACGCATTGCCTCAGTCGCCAGAGCTGTACTCGTTAGCACATCCATCTTTTTTTCAGCAAATAGGTCAGCAAGAACCCTACTGGAGTTATCAAATGAAGGGTGTTTGTTTAATAACTGTTCATCCGAAGAAATCCGAAAATCCCAAATTTCAGATATATACTCTTCACCGTGTCGGTTTACTCTTCCGCCAATCTGGATGAGACTTGATACGCTGCAGCTCTCCCGAAAACCTGTAGTGAAAGAAAAATCCATACCGGCCTCAACACAACTGGTAGCAACAAGCGTCCAATCATTTTTTTCTGACTTATTTCTTAAGCGTATTTTAATCTGATCAACGACTTTGTCTCGATCAGCCGGGCAGAGCGCTGTAGATAAATGTAAAACGTTGCAATAGCCATCGCATTTCCCTTTACTGGACTCAATTTGATATAGTTCATGAGCGACTACCGCTGCTGATTGAACAGTATTCATAATGACCAAACGTGTTCCTGGAACAGACTGTATACGTGCGATCAATGCTGCTAAACTTAATGGCTCAGGAATAGTGATATATTTTATCCGTTTTCGTTCAGCTTTATCCGCTTTATCAAGAATTTTCATAGGAATTAAATCCGAAATACTCACATTGGTTTTCGGCATTTTGGGGAATTCCCAAAATCTTGGTAAGGAACCAGAAGCCAAGACAAAATGACAGGACCAATCGTTAACCAGTTCCTGGATCCATTGCCACATTTGTGGCCACATCCAAGAGGGGATTGAATTATGCACTTCATCAACAAACACAGCTGTTCCGGGCAACTCATGCAACTTTCGCAAGTTGGCCGGTTTATTAGCCGCTATGGTTTCGAAAAACTGAACAGCAGTTGTGACAATGATTGGAGTCTTCCATAGTGTAGTAAGATACCGACTGTCGATATGCTCAAAATCAGCCTGGTGGTGATGTTCAGCAACTATATCAGCCCCATTCTCACCGGGCAGCACTAAAGCGTTACGGTATGTCTCCACCGATTGCTTAATGATATTTGTATATGGTAAAACAACTATTATGTGCCGTAATTTTTTTTGAATAGCAACATTGAGTAAATGAGCCATCACAGCCGTTGTCTTGCCAGTCCCAACCGGACTGTCACAGGCAACAATCCCGTATCCGATACCTGCATCTTTACTGCTCTTGAATATCTCTCTTCTTAAGATATTTCGTTGACTCTTCGGATCCTGATTAAAAAGACTATCCGTATATTCTTCTAATGCTTGCAGTCGCTCCTGCCATCGGCAATCTGGTTGTATTATGTCCCCCTCATTACCATAATGGCAAGCAGTATCCCCGTGGTCTGCATCTACAAGACAAGACAAGGCCAGTCGCATGCGCAAACCTCTGAACGACCAATTGGTATTGTTCTTGCTAACCCCAGGAATCAGATATTCAGGAACGTGTGTATTATGGGCATCTATGTATTCTGGCAAATACTGATCTGTTCGCGAAGGGTCTTCAGCGTTTCTGAGAAACAATTTTTTGCGCTGTCTTTCCTCTAACAGATCAGGTAGTCCCTGATGGTGCCTACTGACCAAAATCGCTGCCGTGTAGTCTTTATTCTGTAACAAACAGGCTGCGCCAGCGTCCTCATGCTTCACTGGCAACCCCTTTTTAGAATTGCCTGCAAGCACATCTTGATTTAAAGGATCCAGTTTTCCCAAATCATGACAGACAGCCCCATTAGTTACAGTCTCTATGAAGACGAAACTGTCCCCGTGCAAATAACGGCAAGCATTGCTGACATTTGTACTCGCCCTCTTCACAACAGCACTGATGTGATCATGGTACGTTTGAGACGAAATTCCTTTTTCAGCTCTGGCGCTATGGGCTAATGGCTCCATTACACTTCGTCCATTAAATCTCGCAATTTTTCAACTTTCAATTGCAATCTTTCAGGGAGAACAATCGGCACTTCATAATCATCCCAGGCTACAGAAGGATTGCCTTGATTTTGCTTCTTTCGTGGAGTCAATGCATCAATAATATCGAAATCAGAACAGGAGCCGAGCGACGATTTGTGCTCTACATACCAGGCATGTCGAATAGAAACTGCAGGCCGTACATATGATGCGGTGTGACTGTAAACGTAAGGGATAATCTTGAGCAGAAGGTCAACATCCTGTTTAGTGCAGTCAGATTTGGTGGCAGCTGTAGGATTGACAAAAAAAGGAATCGTATACACCCCGTGGTTGACGATGCGATAACCAAGAGGAGCCATGCCCCTGTCTTTTCCCTCTTGAACTCCGGCTTTATTTGTATTTGTCTGCCTTTCAATTTCAACAGGGCTTATAGATACACCCATACCAAACTGCACAACACCGGTTTTAATAGTTGTCGATGCTCCTTCTTCGAGAAACGTATTGCCAAAAATTCTCCCGTCCCAATATTTTCCGGAAAAAGTTCCAGCTTCAATTTCACCGCTTATTACATCTCTCTTACGCCCTCTGCTTTCGAGTATATAAAAGTGTTCAGGATCAAGTGCAGGATCAAACTGTTTTGAAATTTCGAGCCACACTGGTCCTTCTTTGTTGTCAACCAAATCACGGGCTTTACGCTTGAATGAAACAGGGGAAATCTCACCTCGATCATCAAACCGCTGCCTTGGATCGCTCTCCTTGTCAGGGTCTCCATTAGGATTTGAGTTTCTGACTTCGATAACCAGAATACCCACAGCTTTTTTCAACAATTCATTCTTTGAAGTCTGTTGCATATTCTTCTCCTTTATTTTGATTTTCATAACGAGCCAGATAACCCAGCAGCATTTTAGCTTGCCCTATATCGTCAAGGCGTATGTCAAGGTCACAATTTTCAAGTCCGCGCGCAATTTTTCCCATTTCGCCAACCGCCCATTTGGCCAATCTTGCCTCTTCTCCACCTTTATCAACCCACGCTTTGTAAACCAGAAGTCTTTGATTCAATCTCGCCAGTGCGCGTTGTGGATTATCCAACGCCGTTTTCATCATGGAATTCCCAAGCAACTGGTTCGGAATATCATCTCTGACTACCTTGCTGTATTCTCTATGCAATGTGTCCACTAACGACAGTATCCTGCCAATTTGAAACGCTATCTCATTCATATAATCCTCCTTCTTAAAACCAAGTTTGTAGAGTAATATTGAGATCAAACTGACAGCAACCAACGTAGCCTTTTTTGATTCAATACTGTATTTGTCGAGACTGTATTGAACGTTACGATTCACTTGCCCAAGATGTAAAGCTCCGCCAACCCCTATGAGTAAAGGATGTACTTGCCGCAGCACCAATTTCAAGAATTTAATACAGAGCTTTTTACTCAGTTCTGAATCAGCGAACATAAGATCAAAGACATCACTGAGTCTGCAACCATGTACTTCGCTTTTCTCCTGTCCATTACGAATCCATTGAAAATGGAAAAAACGCATAACGGCTGAAGGAGAGGGACAAAACGGAGCAAGTGCTTTGGCCTTTTCACCTTTTTTTAAAGGAATAGTTAGAGAGAATAACGGATGATTAGTTGCACCTTTGAGCCATAATTCATTCCCGTTAATGATTTTCGAAACCGAAAACACAGAGTTAAACAGCACTTGCCTGCGAGCCTTATCTACACTTTTCAATACAAAAATCCGTAGCTCATCATCTGCACTGATCATCGGATTTCCACGCAAAGCCTCACAAACTTGCTTAGCCGAAGCCTCGAACTCCCCCTCCATATTTTCCTGCTCACCGAGAAAGCTAAAATCAATGTCGTTTACTGGCATTTTTTCCAGGTAAGCTATGAGTATATCTCTCTCTTTTTTGCTACTGCCGGGAACAGAACACCACGTTTTTCCTTCTCTTTCATTAGCGGTGATGAATAAAAGACTGTTTTGCAACTCAACAGCCAACTCTTTGTTTACCGGATAGCTGGCGGTACTGATTCGCCCATAGCGAGTATGGCATTTTGCATCCTTGTTCATTGAATAAAGGTATGACGGGCCAAGAATAGGTAATTTGGGTTGTGGGAATTTATCATTTTCCAATTCACCACTCTCACCACTCAATGCGCAAACTCCTTGGCCGATCCCCACTCCTTTGTGCTGAAACAAGGCGTCATTTACCTGTTTTTTTACAAGTCCATCAAATATTCGGAATGAAAAATCGCTGTAATTATCAACATCAAGCACTATCGGTATATCAAAACTCTTATAATTATTTTCCTTTTCATCCCACATCCCTAACAAGAGTCGTTCAACCAACTCCCATGAGTCCAGACGTCCGTCTAAACTTGCATTGATAGCCAACTCCGATAATTGCCGTAAAAATTGCCCTGATTGATTTCTGATTTTTTGAACGCGATTCAGTAAGTCCAATACAATGCAATCAGCATCAAGAACTGGTCGAATGATTAGATCAAGTTCCTTAGGAAAGGCAGTTAATCGTTTACTGAAATTTTGTAGATATTGATCAAGACTTTGTCCTTTTCCGTGCGGGCAAAGAGCAGATGCATTGCAGATTGCTTTAACTTGCTCAACCCGTACTTTTCCTTTTTTTCCTTTTAAAGATGCGCGAATGCTCTCCACGCTTTCGGACGGTTGCCAAACAGGAACCTTCAAATTCAGAGCAGGAAACGAATGATGGTTGCTTGGCGCGGCTTTCCATACTTCCGCCATCCTTTGTTTGGGTAGATATTCAATACGTTTGACTTCCCCCTCCTCATCCAAACCGACAACAAATCCATCTTCCTTTTTATGATAAGTTATCCATGTATCTGATTTCTCAGGAACAATTCCGCACCGCCTCAGACTTTCGTGGAGTGTATAAAGTTCACTAAGCATATTGAAGAACCCCCTCGCGTATATTTACATCCTGCCGAAAAACAGGGTTATACATTCCGTCTGCCGGTCGATCAAAAACTGTATGGAGCAATGAAGGAATGCTCAGATTGATATCTTTCTGTACAACGGTATCACATTCTCTTTTGGGACCGAAATACGAAGGCACAAATTCTTTCCACCCTAAAACAGGGGTGAAATAGGTTTGTCCCTTCCGTAAGCGACGCAGAAACATTTCTTGCAATGCGTGAAGATGATTATTGCCATTTGGGGCTGAGCCGATCTCTTCAACTACTCCATGCACTCGAAAGCAGACATCGACTAAAATTGTCGCGGGTAATTGATAGGAGGCCTCTGCTGCGATCTGGTTGGTTTTTCTTAAAGGTCCACCATAGTTTGTCACATATTTCTCAAAACGAATGGGCTTGCATATTTCCACCTTGGTTGGCCTGATATAAGCACTTTTATATCTGGCTACGGCCTCAAACATTCCCTTTGCCGCTGAATAAGTTGGAACGGGATAGGAGATCGGAGTTGCCCCCGTATCAGGTCGTGTAAACATCGCCGCAGGCCCCGCGATTTCTAGTTGCACAACGTATTTTTTTGCCATCATAAAAATCTCCTTTTATTCCTTATTAGCATTAGTCGCAAGTTTTTTTGCGACCAATAATTGCTGTCTCTTTGGCTGAAATCTTGGAGAACTTTTCCCCAATTCGAGTAATACATCAAGTGCACAAGCTCTTTGACACAAAGTTGAAAGCTTACCAGAAGGAAAAAGAATGTTTCTACAAGACTTCGAGCCACACTCTCTTTGTTGATCACGTATTCAAATACTGAGATTCCGGAGAGTTGTTTGTCCCAAAAATTCTATCATAGCAAGGTTCCCTTTTTCAAATCCCATCACTGTCCGATTCCTTTGTTTTTTTCGACAGCCAGCATTGCCCCTGCAGCTGAATGATCAACCTTTCTCATTGACATCCTCAATGTATTAGCCGTCGTTCTTCCTGATCTGAACTTGCCAAGCTGGATTATATTTCCTAAGATCATGCAACATACCAGCAGTTTTTACCCAATCACCATTACCGAATTCGTCTGCAAATCGAGCAGCTTTTTCCGCGACATGGATTAAATGATCTTTTAGGTTGTGCTCCACCCAGGAACCATCCAGATTTTCACGCAGATGAGCAACAGGCTTTAATGGCTGAAACGTCATAAATGTGAGTTTGAGACAATAAAATTGTTGTGCTTAAAAGGGACTACAGTAGGGTAATCTGTCGATCCTTTATTTTTACTTTATATTTCTGATATATCTACACTGGATAAACTAATGTAATAAGTTACGGGATTAAAAGATGTATTATTGTTGAAAATAAGGTGGCAGTAGGACATCAGAATGAGGTATTATGCCTGATCTATGAGAGTTTTTTTGATGTTTTTTTAGTGTTTCAACGATAACCTTGCAAAGAGCAGGAGTATTGCCATAGGGTTTATAAGCGTGGGATTGAAAATAGGGGGTAGTGGAATTACTGATTTATTCCGTGCCTTTGAGTGGTTTGACAAGGATAACCTCTTCGCGTTCAACGATCACCTGGCCTGGGGCAAGGTGTTTGCCGTGCCGGACATATTTTTTTAAGGTATAGAGGACTGGGACAAGTTCGGAATGTTTTGCGGATGAGTACCATGCGGCAATTTCAGCTGCTTTTTTGATTTCGTTGAGTTGCTGCAGTGTTGCACCTTTCAAGACGCAGTGAGAGCCGGATGAGCCTCGGGCATGGAGCCAGATATCATGAGGACGGGCATGGGTAAAGGTGAGCAGGTCGTTGTTTGCTGCATTTTTGCCTACCAGGAGGGTGATTGATTGGGAGAGTTGTATCACTCTGAAGGGTAGGGGTGCGCGGTTATTTTTCGTTGACAGTGCGCTGGATTTGCCAAGGCTGATGGAATAGTTTTCAATAAATCTGCGCGCTTCTTTTGGGGTTGTAATGGTATCGGTTTCTGCGAGCAATTTTTCAAGTGCTTTGGCTTCCTCTTCAAGTCGCGTAAGCCTTCCCTGCATTACTTTGAGTTTGCCTCTGGTTTTTGACGCTTTTGAGAAATACTCTTCGGCGTTTTTCTGAAGCGTTAATGCCTCTTTGAGCTTGATGGTTGTGTCTGGCGCTTCCTGCTCAAATATATTTTTAACCGTAATACTCTCGCGATGTGTTCTCGGCTGGTAGAGCGAGGCCATGAGCAGATGGCCGGAGGTTTCATAGTTTTGTGCAAATTCCCCGAGCAGTTCAGTGTTAAAGCTTTCGAGTGCTTTTTGTTTCTTTCCCAAGTCTCGCAGCAGTTTTGAACGAAGTGCTTTCAGTTGCTCTTTTGTTTCAAAAAACTGCCACATTTTTATGCTGTAATCGGTAAGACCTTCAAGAACTGAATTAAAAAAATGAGGTTGTGGAAAGGGGCTTTGAAAAAGTGAAAATTTTGGTTCGCCATTCTCTTTTTCTGCAACCGTTATTTTGGGGTCGAGCAGTTCATAAAAAACCGATTGAAAAGCTATGAAAAGAGCTTCGGCGCTACTCTCCGCAGGTACCCTTTTCAGTACTTCCTGCACAAGGGAACGGTCAAAACCAGCAAGAGCGGCTGAAAGCTTTTCGGGGATTTCCTTTTCACTCCGAGAATTGAATTGTTCAACAAAAAGGGTTTGGTTTGTTGCAAGTGTTTCGAGGTTTCTTAGAACACCGGGAGAATTGTTGCCAGGTTGCCAAGGTTCGCCGGTAAGGGCATTTTTATGTTTGAACGCATCGATAATATGGTTTTCGCGGACAAGAAAGACGTTTGTGTTTGAACTGAATAACTGCAGAACAATTGTGGTTTCATTGGCAAGGAGGATGCGTATTTCCCGGTCAGATGGAGATATATCGACTCTTGAAACCTGTTGTTTGTGGACCTCACTCATCAGGCTTGCTGAATTGCGTGCTTTTTTGTGAGCTCCTTCTTTTACAGAGAGGCAAAGCAGGGGAGTATGGGTGACTATGACGATCTGCAGGTGCCGGCCGTCAACGCCGATGAAACTAAGGTTGAGTTCGTTTTTATGCTGTGAAGAGATTTCGATCAGATACCCTCCTGCAAGCCGTTCATGCAGTTCCATTGCAGCATGGTAGAGAGTAAAGTAATTGCGTATCATGATCGAGAAATGGGTTGATTGAGCCCGATTGTTTTCTTTACTGGTATTATTGTAACAGGAGATTGTTTTTTGGTTTTCATACTGTGTCGGTCAATTCCGTAATGGTATCGAAATCAACCGGGAATGATGGCTCGATGTTGTTGAGTCGGTCTCGTCCTTCGGGCATGGTATGCACACCCTTGGGCAAAGTTTTGTTGGCATGGATATACTCACGGAGATAATTGGTGAGACGGTAGAACCCACTTGGTTTACCAGTAGTTTCAAGCAATGGCTTGCCTATGGCCCAACGTTGAACAATTTGTTCGATTACAGTCTCGTAGGGAGGTGTTACGGATTCTTTGTGATTGGGGTTTGTCGGGATATCCATGACCGGATTTTAGTTTGTTTTTATGAGTGAATGATATCAATATGATAGTTACTCAATATTGAACTCAAATAAAAAACTGGATCGAGGCAGTTGTTATGAGTCTGTGGGTAGGATATGTTTTGTATGTATACTGTGTATCTTTACGAGGTGTGGTGAGGGCTTCATAAGGTGCAGTGTGTTTTTGTAGTTGTCACATGATGAAGTTGGGTGAAACGCATGAAATTGACGAGCTTTGACTCGGCATTCTTTAGTTGTTTTGTTATAATGTAATATTGGGGGAAAAGTAATGATGAGGAGCTAATTATGATGACTTTTAATTTGTTGACTGTCCTGATTGTTCTGGCGGCTTTTTTGGCATCTTCTGTCAAAATTCTCCGGGAGTATGAGAGGGGAGTGGTTTTCCGGTTGGGTCGGATTATTGGGGCTAAGGGGCCGGGGTTGATTATTCTTATTCCGGGGATCGATAAAATGGTCAAGGTTGATCTTCGTACGGTGACGCTTGATGTGCCTCCACAGGATATCATTACTCGTGATAACGTATCGGTTAAGGTGAGTGCGGTGGTGTATTTTCGCGTTCTTGATTCGATAAAGGCGATTGTTGATGTCGCGGATTTTCATTTTGCAACGTCGCAGCTTGCGCAGACGACGCTTCGCAGTGTGTGCGGTCAGGGGGAGCTTGATAATCTGCTTGCTGAGCGGGATGAAATTAATGACCGCATCCAGTCTATCCTTGATAAGGATACTGAGCCCTGGGGTGTTAAGGTGAGTAAGGTGGAAGTAAAGGAGATTGACCTTCCTGAGGGAATGCGCCGTGCTATGGCTAAACAGGCTGAGGCAGAACGGGAACGCCGTTCGGCAATCATCAATGCTGAAGGGGAGTTTCAGGCTGCTCAGCGGCTTGCTGATGCTGCAGCTATAATTTCAGGCACGCCTGCAGCTCTGCAGCTTCGCTATCTGCAGACCTTGAAGGATATTGCCGCGGAGAACAACTCTACCACAGTTTTTCCCATACCTCTGGATTTATTTAAGCCGTTTTTTGAAAACAGATCGTCGTCATCTTCCCAGATAACTTAAAATATTTCGATCATGTTCAAGATTCATACTATTCTTTGTCCTGTCGATTTTTCGGATGCTTCCAGGAAAGCTGTACGGTATGCCCAGGAATTTGCGAGTAATATGGGAGCTTCTGTTTATCTGTTGAATGTGGTGGAGCCTCGACCGATGGCTGTTGATGTATCGCTTAATTATGTGCCTTTTGAAGCTGATCTTGAAAAAGCTGCAAAAGATGATCTGGAGGTTATTCTCGAGGAGTTTCGCTGTGCAGGCCTGAGAGCTGAGGGTGGCGTTCAGATAGGAAATCCCGCGGATGTGATACTTGATAATGTTAATACTCTCAATGTCAACCTTATTATCATGGGTTCTCAAGGTAAAAAAGGGTTGAGTCGGCTGATCATGGGCAGTGTTGCCGAGACTGTTGTCCGAAAAGCAAATTGTCCAGTGTTGATTGTCAAAAACGAAGAAAAGGAGTTTATCGGGGACGAGTAAAGGCTTCAATCAGGGTTTTTGCTCCACTGAATGGGCTGATTTGGGCTGAAAGAACCTGTTGTTCAACGCTTTCTTTGGAGCCGCTGACGGCAGGGTTGGAGAAAAACTGTTTTTTCAGCATTTCTTCGAGTACGGTATAGAGCAGGCTTTTGAGTTGTTGGCGTCTCCGCTTTTCAAGAGTATTTTCGTTTTGCATTGCTGCAAAAAAATCAGAAATATTCTGCCATACTTCCTGTATACCTTTGCCGGTGAGGGCTGAAGTAAGAAATACTTTTCGCTGCCATACTGGATGTTTTACCGGAAGCATCCTTAGTGCAGCTTCAAATTCTCCTTTTGAAACAGCGGCTATGCTGGATTGATCGCCGTCGGTTTTAGTAATTGCCACAGCATCTGCAATTTCCATAATTCCACGTTTGATGCCCTGAAGTTCGTCTCCCGAACCAGGCAGCATAAGAAGCAGTATAAAGTCGACCATCGTGTCAACAAGCACTTCCGATTGACCTACACCTACGGTTTCAACAAGAATGACATCGTACCCTGCAGCTTCGCAAAGCACGATAGCTTCATGGGTTTTTGGCGATGTACCGCCCAGATAACCCGAAGAGGCTGTGGGTCGGATAAAGGCTTCTTTTTTTCCGGTAAGCTTTTCCATGCGAGCCTTGTCGCCGAGGATGCTCCCTTTTGACTGGTGGCTGCTGGGGTCAATGGCCAGCACAGCCAGGGTTTTACCCTGGCTGATGATCAGTTCGCCGAGTGCTTCGATAAAGGTGCTTTTCCCTGCCCCCGGAGAGCCAGTTATGCCAATTCGGAGTGATGTTGCTTTTTTTGCAAGGCAGCGGTCAAGAATTTCATGGGCTTTTCGCTCATGTTCGGGTTTTTGCGATTCAATCAAAGTAATCGCTCGACTCAGCATGTGACGGTCGCCATTCATGATGCCGCTGACAATGGTATCGACGTCAGGGTCGTGGTAAGGCCTTAATTTGACATTTTGTCCACTGCTGCTCATTGGTCAAAACGTGCAATAAGCAGTTTGAGAAGTTTAGTAGCAGCTTCGGCAATAACTGTACCAGGGCCGAAAATACCCGCAACTCCCTTTTCATAGAGGAAGGCATGATCTTTTTCGGGAATAATCCCTCCGGCTATTACCAGAATATCCTCCCTTTGCTTTTCTTTCAGTTCCTCAATGATTTTTGGAATAAGGGTTTTGTGACCTGCGGCAAGACTTGATATGCCGATAAGGTGAACATCGTTGTCGAGGGCTTGCTGTACCACCTCTTCAGGGGTTTGGAAGAGAGGGCTGATATCGACATCAAAACCGATATCGGCAAATCCCGCAGCAATAACTTTTGCTCCACGGTCGTGACCGTCCTGTCCAACTTTGGAAACCATGATTCTTGGGCGGCGGCCTTCGAGAGTCGCAAAGGTATCGGCAAGTTGCTGTGCTTCTTTGAAGAGTATGTTATCCTGCATCTGTGACATATAGACACTGGTGTTAAGCCTGGTGACGGCGCGGTATCTTCCGAAAGTTTTTTCGCAGGCTGATGATATTTCTCCCAATGTAGCTCTTTTTCTTGCGGCGTCAACGGCCAGTTCAAGCAGATTGCCCTCACCTGATGCGGCACTTTCCTCGATTGCCTTGAGCGCAAGTGAGGTTTCATCATTGTTTCGTTCAGCTTTGATTGTTGCCAGTCGCCGGAGCTGCTGCTGAAGTACCAGGGTGTTGTCCACTTCCAGCAGTTCAATATCAGTTTTACTGGTGGTTGTGTATCCGTTAACGCCTACAATAATTTCTTTTCCGCTGTCGATACGAGCCTGTTTGCGGGTTGCGGCTTCTTCGATCTGCAGTTTTGGAAGCCCCTGCTCGATGGCCTTTACCATACCTCCTGCTGCTTCGATATCGCTGATGATTTTCCATGCTTTTGCTGCAAGTTCACCAGTAAGATATTCAACATAGCTGGAGCCAGCCCATGGATCAATGCTTTTGGTGATATCGGTCTCTTCCTGCAGGTAGAGCTGGGTGTTACGGGCAATTCTTGCTGAAAACGGTGAAGGGAGGGCGATGGCTTCGTCGAGTGCATTGGTATGCAGTGACTGTGTGTGCCCGAGTGTTGCTGCCAAGGCCTCAAGACAGGTGCGTGTGATGTTGTTGAATGGATCCTGCTCTGTCAGACTCCAACCGGAGGTCTGGCAGTGCGAGCGAAGCATCAGCGATTTTGGATTTTTAGGATTGAACTGCTTGACGATTTTAGCCCAGAGCATTCTTGCGGCTCGCAGCTTGGCTATTTCCATGAAGTAGTTCATACCTGTTGCCCAGAAGAAGGAGAGGCGAGGAGCAAAGGCATCAATATCGAGCCCAGTTTTCAGCCCTGTACGGATGTATTCAAGCCCATCGGCAAGGGTGAATGCAAGCTCAAGGTCGGCTGTTGCACCGGCTTCCTGCATGTGGTAGCCCGATATACTGATAGAGTTGAACTTCGGCATATGGCTACTGGTGTAGCGGAAGATATCGGCAATAATTCTCATGGATGGTTCTGGCGGGTAGATATAGGTATTGCGAACCATAAACTCCTTGAGAATATCATTCTGGATCGTGCCGCTGAGCTTTTCAGCAGGGACGCCCTGTTCTTCGGCTGCTACGATATAAAATGCCATGATAGGAAGAACAGCTCCGTTCATGGTCATAGAAACGGAAATATCGCCAAGCGGAATTTGGTCGAAGAGGATTTTCATGTCTTCAATCGAGTCGACAGCTACACCTGCTTTGCCGACGTCACCAATAACCCGTTCATGATCGGAATCGTAACCCCTGTGGGTCGGAAGATCGAATGCTACAGATAACCCTTTCTGGCCGGCAGCAAGATTCTGGCGATAAAACCGGTTTGATTCTTCTGCTGTTGAAAATCCAGCGTACTGGCGGATTGTCCATGGCCTTGTGGTGTACATGGTGGTGTAAGGTCCACCGATGTATGGAGCAAAGCCGGGAGCAAAGTTCAGTTGTTCAGCCTGTTCAAGGTCAGATTCGTGGTATATGGATTTGATTCCGATGCCTTCTGCAGATGTCCAGTCTTTTTGTTGAGCTTCGCAACATGTTTGACTGGTTGCGGGATTGGAAGAAAAAATATCAATCTCTGAAAAGTCCGGTCTCATTTCACTCCGGTTTTATGTTGGTAGGATTTCAGCATTTCAAGGACGTTGACACCAGTATAAATAAAGCTGTCAATACCTGCATTGAGAAGTTGCTGATGTTCTTTTGGGGGTTTGCCTGCCATAATCATGATTGTGCCAGCGTCAAGAGAACGGAGCGTTGAGGTGATTGTTTCTGCTGTTGGTACGGGATCTTTTTCGGCTATACACAGGACAATGATGTCAGGTTTCGCTTGTAATGCGGAGTTGTATGAACTCTCTTCAAGAGAAAGTGCTGCTCTCCCTGCGATTTCAAAACCTCCACACTTGAAGAAATCTTCGGCAAAGGCAGCCTGACGGAAGCTCATGGCAGGGTCGCCAAGCATCCAGATAAAGACTGAGGGCGTACGGCCTGCATTGATACTGTAAGAGAGGGTTTTAAGACGTAACAGCTCATACCCTGCAATTTCATTGCCTTCAGGCAACTTTTCAGCAGCGCGGGTAAGTGCTTCGATATTCTCTTCTTGTTCTGCAACGAGAGGCCAAGGATAACGGTTGACACCGATCAGTGTTTTTTTGCGGTTGTCGAGGGTTTTGCGTCGTTTCGCTTCAGATTCTGAAATTATTGACTGCATGAAACCGTTGTCGGTGGCTTTTGCAAGGCCACCTTGTGCTTCGATTTCTTTAAAGATATTCCATGCTGACTCAACAAGGTTTTTTGTCAGTGTTTCAATGTAATGAGAACCATGTGCGGGATCGACAACCCGGTCGAGTGAAGCCTCTTCCTTGAGAATAAGGTGAATATTACCGGTAATGCGTGCTGCAACATCTGGATTGACGGATAGTCCGGTATCGAATGCTCCTATCTGCAAGGTATCGTAGCCGCCAAGTATTGCTGAAACAGCTTCAGTTGTCAGGCGGAGAACATTGGTGTAGGGGTCAAGCAGAGAACGGTTCCTTTCTGATGTTCTGGCAAACAGGGCTGGCAGTGATTCCCCTGATGTTCCGTAAGCTTTCAAAAGATGCCCAAGCAGGTAGCGCAGGGCCCTTGGCTTTGCAAGTTCTGTAAAATGACTTGATCCTACCGCCAGAATAATGTTCAAGTTCGATACAATGAGGTCAGCTGGAATTCCAGCCTCAAGATAACGATCAAGGCAGTCGCTTACTCCTGCAAGTGCAAAGGCGATTTCCTGGGCAGCGGTTGAACCCTTTTCATGGTAGGGGAGAGTATCGATACCGAGAAGTCGGAACTCTGGTATTGCTTTTCCGCAGGTGAACAGTTCAGCATCCTCTCTGCTTGAAACAGCAGGCACAATGGAAAGTAAACCTCCTGAAGTGCCCGTAAATCCTGGTATGGTAAGGAGGTTTTTAAGAAGTACTTCGGCTGGGGGGAGGTTGCCTGAAAAGTAAATAGCAACAGCTGAGATTTTAATTCCTGCAAAGATTTTGCTGAGATTTTCAGGACTGCAGAGTGATGGATCGGTTATCTGGAACTCAATTGCTGCGGCATCCAATTCAAAGCTTTTTAACGCAGCTTTATTTGCTCCTTCTGGATCATCAACAATAATCTGATGACAATTTTTCCAGGAATTGACCGGTTTATAGTGCGGAATGTCAAGGTGTTGTTGTTTTTCTTCATGGCTGTACCATGGCTCAAGGTTAAACCCGTCCGGCGTATGCCAGACAATGTTGTCGTAAGGTGTTTCCTTGAGTTCGGCTATTGCCTTTTTTTTCCAATCCTCCCGGCTGACCGCCGGGAACTCATTAAAGAGAGAATCAGGCCGGGAGTGTGTCATAACTTGGTTTAGAGTTGTTCATGCAAAACAGGCAATCTATGCTTCCTGTGTTTCCAGCTGTGCGTGTTCGATTTTGTACTCTTTGAGGATCTCAGTAATTTTATACTTCATTTTTTGCGGTAATGCAGTTCTTTCAACAAATCCTTTCTGCTGAAGCCACCAAGTTGTCTGGAAGTCTCGTGTTGTTGGCTTTCCTGTGTATTGTTCAATGACCCGTTTACCAGAAAATCCGATATTACCGGCATTATGCTCAAAGAGCTTGATTCCCCTTGATGCGATACCAATGGCGACGCCACCGAGAGTAGGGTCGGTAATAATGGAGATGACCGGCAGTCCGGCTTTTTCTACACTGGATATTGCTACATGCAGTTTTGGGAGGCCAACCATTGACGAGCATCCTTCATGCATTCTTGCACCACCACCTGAGGCCTGGACAATTAGCGGAACGCCTTGCCTGATAGCTGCTTTACTGGCTCGCCAGATTTTTTCTGCAGTTGTCATGCAGAATGAACCTCCAAGGAAATTGAAGTTGGTTGCGCAAAAGACAACCGGCTCTCCCTCAATGGTAGCATCGCCAGTAATAACTGATGCAGCAGCACCGGTTTTATGTTGTGCTTCATCAATCTTTTTCCTGTAATCGGGAAACTTGAGAATATCCCGGTCGACAATGTAGCGGGTATCAGCATGCTCCTGGAAGGAACCAGGGTCAAGGATCAGGTCGATGTAGTCATGAGCTGTTAGCCTTACATAGCGGTGCCCACATGTTTCGCACACAAAATTATCGGCAAGCAATTTTGTGTAGAGTATCGGATCGAGCACCTTTTTTTCCATAATGTTGTGGCAATTTTTGTGCCGGGCAACAAAGAGAATTCTATGAGGCTTGTGGATAAAAAAGGAGACCGGCTTTTCAAATGCAACAATCTCTTCTTCGGTAATAGTGTTCCACTGGCCAATTTTTTCCCAGCGCTCCATTCTTCTCGAAAATACCTTGTTGGAAGGTATTTTACTCAGTTTGTCAAGCCACTTGGCCATCGATTTTTTGAACGATTGAAAGGCAGTCTTCTGGAAACGGTGTGCAGGACCTTCAGGCTCACGGATAATTTCATCAATAATGCCGTTTTTCAATGCCTCTTTGGCTGTTATCTGTGAAATTTCAGCAGCAAAACCTGCTTTTTCTCTTGTGCGGAATAAAATGGATGAACATGCTTCAGGCGAAATAACCATATAGGTTGAGTATTCCATGGCCAGTACCGCATCGCATCCGGTGAGAGCTATGGCGCCACCACTACATCCGCGGTTGATGATAACCGATAAGGTCGGAACTGTTGCTTCGGCGAGTAACTGCATACATCGTCCGATTTTCCATGCGATGCCGCCTGCTTCCGATTGTTCGGTAGGATCAGCACCAGCAGTGTCGATAACGGTTATGATGATACGGTTTTCCTCTTCAGCAAGTTTAATAGCATCGATTGCTTTTTCAAATGCTGCGGGTGTCGGCATACCCTGATTCCATTTCTGGATCTCTTCAGGACTTCTCATCAGTTTGCGCATGAGCACAAAATCGGATGTTGGCCCTGATTGCTGACCGATAAGCATTACTGGCCAGGAATTTTTTCCGTTGCGCAGTACTGCCCGGTGGGTCTGGATGATGCAGCTGCCATGCAGATCATTTTGCAGGCACTCTTCAGCATCGCTAAATACAGCTACGTAATCAAGGTGTTTGGGGCGTTCGGGGTGAAAGGAGAGTTGATACTTTTCGTATTCAGTAAGCTGTTCAATACTCTCGTGAGAGTAGCTGAAGCCCTCTCTTTTTTCAAAAGGCAGATAAAAATGTTTCACTGGTTACAATCTAGCTTTGTATCGATTGGTTAATGCTTTTTCTGAGCAAACTCAATAAGTACCCGGTTTGTCTCTTTAGGATGAAGAAACATGATTTTTTTTCCGCCTGCCCCCTCTTTTGGCAAGCTGAGTGGTTTAATGTTGACAGATTCAAGACGTTCCGTTTCTTTGCTGATATCGTCTGTTTCAAGCGCTATATGATGCATTCCGTCGCCATTTTTTGCAAGAAATTTTGCAATCGGGCTTTCATCGCTTAAGGGCTCGAGCAATTCGATTTTGGTATCTCCAATAGGAATAAATGCTACTCTTACCTTTTCTGAGGCAACCTCTTCGATTCTGATTGCCTCAGGAGCGCACCCGAGTAAGTTCCGGAATGTTTCGAGTGCGCTGTCAAGGTTTTGAACGGCAATGGCTATGTGGTCAATTTTTTTAATCATCAGCTTTTTGATGGTGCTGTTTTTTGTTTTGGTTGTGCATAGCCGATTGTTTGCAGTACTTCAGTCAGTTCTTCGAGAATCATTGGATCGTCAATCGTAGCCGGCATGGTATATTCTTCGCCGTTGGCAATTTTCCGCATGGTGCCGCGAAGTATTTTGCCCGACCTGGTTTTCGGAAGACGGTCGACAATAATAGCACTCTTGAACGATGCTACAGGTCCGATATTCTCGCGGACGTACTCAATAACGTGCTTGATGATAAGGTTGTGTGGAGTGTCGACATTGTTCTTAAGCACAAGGAAGCCTAGAGGAACCTGACCTTTCAAGTCGTCATGGACACCGATTACCGCACTTTCAGCAACATCAGGATGCTCGCAAAGGGCACCTTCAATTCCTCCAGTTGAAAGTCTGTGACCGGCAACATTGATAATGTCATCTGTCCGTGACATGATATTAATGTAGCCGTCTTCGTCGATATAGCCGGCATCACTTGTCTGGTAGTAGCCAGGGAACTCTTTCATATAACTTTCCACAAACCGGTTGTCGGCTTTCCAGAGTGTCAGCATACATCCTGGAGGAAGAGGTAGTTTTACGACGATGTCGCCCATCTGTCCGGGGGCAAGTTCCTCCATGTCGGAATTGATTACCTGAACATTATACCCGGGAACAGCCCTTGATGCGGAGCCATACTTTACCGGACCAGGTTCAATGCCCTGGCAGTTAGCAGCAATGGCCCATCCCGTTTCAGTCTGCCACCAATGGTCGATGACAGGTACTTTAAGTTTTTCCTCAGCCCATTTTACGGTATCGGGATCAGCCCGTTCTCCTGCCAGAAAGAGAGTGCGGAAATTTGAGAAATTATAATTTCTGAGGTAGTTGCCGTTCGGATCTTCTTTTTTAATAGCCCTGAACGCTGTTGGAACTGGTTTGCCTTCAAAAATCAGGGTAGTACATCCCTGAAGCAGTGGTGCGTAAACAATATAGGAGTGTCCAACAACCCATCCAACATCACTTGCTGCCCAGAAAACTTCCCCTGGTTCAACATTATAAATGTTCTTCATGGACCATTGCAATGCTACCATGTGGCCGCCGTGGTCGCGCACAATGCCTTTAGGTTGACCTGTTGTTCCTGAAGTGTAAAGGATATAGAGGGGATCGGAGGATTCTACGGGGACACACTGTGCTGGTTCGGCGCCGAGGAGCGACTGGTTCCAGGTAAGGTCGCGTTCTTCGTTCAGTTCTGCCTTAAGCTGGTCACGTTGTTTAATGATACAGATTTCAGGCTTGAAGTGGGCCAGCTCTATGGCAAAATCAAGGAGTCGCTTATAGTCAATAATTTTACTGTGTTCAATGCCGCATGATGCCGAAATGATAACCTTCGGTTTACAGTCATCAATTCGTATGGCAAGTTCATGAGACGCAAAGCCACCGAATACCACAGAATGTATGGCTCCGATCCTTGCACAGGCAAGCATGGCAACAACAGCTTCGGGGATCATGGGCATATAAATAATAACCCGGTCTCCTTTACGTACCCCTCTTGACTGCAGGGCTCCGGCGAATTGCGCTACAATGTCTCGGAACTCCCGGTAGGTATAACGTTGTTTAGTGCCTGTTACAGGGCTGTCATAAATGACGGCTAGCTGATTTCCGCGTCCTTCATCAACATGACGGTCAAGGGCGTTGTAGCAGGTGTTGGTAACCCCTCCGGCAAACCACCGGAAAAAAGGAGGGTTACTCGTATCTAACACCTTATTCCATTTTTTGTACCAGTGAAGCTGTTCAGCGGCTTCTCCCCAGAAAGCTTCCGGATTCTGGATTGAGTTTTGATAAACGGTATTGAAGGACTGCGGCATACGAGTTACCCCCTGATAAAATGATAGTTTAATAAAAAATAAGGGAGGACGGGATACTAAGAGTATTGAAACTGGCAGTTGGGTATTTGAAGAGCATGAACTGGGATTGCTTTTTTTGTTGTAAAACTAATGTTAACAAAAAATACACATTTGAACAATGAACATTTGTTGTTTGAGAGAAAGACTTTTTTGTATGAAACATGGTGAAGTTGAAATATAAAAAAGCTGAAGAGATGCATGTACAACAAATTGAGGTCATAGCTGAGCCTTTTGGGAAGTGACAGGAGTGTACACTTTTTTTTCTTGATTATTTTAATAGAAGTGGACTCAATTGTGCGAAAAGCTTGAATAATTCATCAATCGAGAGTGCTTCAGCTCGCAGCTTTAAGGTATTTGCATCGACAAATTCAAGATTATAACTCTCTTTAAGATTGTTCAACAGAGTTTTGCGGCGCTGGTGAAAGGCGCATCGGACAAAACGGCTGAACCCTTTCTGGTCTACTTTCTGGTCGTCTTTTTTTGGTATTATCTGGATAACGGCACTATCGACTCCTGGTTGCGGTCGAAAGACTTTGCGCCCAACCTTGAAAAGATAATTGACATGAAAAAATGCCTGCATCTGAACAGCAAGGATTCCGTATTCTTTTGTACTTGGTTTTGCAACAATTCTCATTGCAACTTCATGTTGCATCATCAGGGTTGCTGAAAGGAAGCAACTGCGGTAATCGAGAAGTTTGAAAAGAATGGGTGTCGAGAACTCTGAGGGGTTTCTCTTTAGCCAGAGGCTCGAGGTCTATATCAAGGAAGTCGCCTTCAATGAGATTCAACTGAGGATATTCCGTCCGGATGAATTCCGCAAGCTTATGATCCTTTTCAACGACAGTAAATGCGGGACAAACTTCAATGATTTCTCTGGTCAGAGAACCGAAGCCGGGTCCGATTTCCAGGATGTTGTCATCCTGGATTGCTCCGGAAGCAGTTACAATTTTTCTTGTGATATTGCGGTCGGTCAAAAAGTTTTGACCTAATTTTTTTTTCACCGCGATTTCAGTATGCTTATATTCAACTTTTGTCATGAGGTTCGGAATTATTTCAGTAGCATAGCCAAGCGGAAGTAGTTTTTATAATTTAAGTTATTCTGGAAGTAATGGAAGAAAATATCATCGGGACCGCGGCGGCGCAATACGTTTCGCGGGGAAACAAGGCTACTCGTACCGGGTTTGGTGACGCTTTGCTTGAAATTGGCCGGGAGAACAGCTCTGTTGTTGGGTTATGTGCCGATCTGACAGGGTCGTTAAATATGAATTTGTTCCGCGAGGCTTTCCCTGAGCGCTTTATTCAGACAGGGATAGCCGAAGCTAACATGATTTCTATGGCTGCCGGTCTTGCTACAACAGGTAAAATACCGGTAGCGGCAAGTTTTGCGGTGTTTGCTACTGGCAGGGTTTTTGACCAGATCCGCCAGTCGGTCTGCTATTCGAACCTCAATGTCAAGATTTGTGCCTCGCATGCTGGCCTTACTTTGGGCGAGGATGGGGCTACTCACCAGATTCTTGAAGATATTGGTCTGATGCGCGGTTTGCCAAGAATGACCGTAGTCGTTCCTAGTGATTACAGCGAAACTGTACGGGCAACAAAAGCTATGATAAAGCATCAGGGTCCGGTATATCTCCGCTTCGGCAGGCCGAATATTCCTGATTTTTCCCTTGATGAGGATGGATTTGAAATTGGAAAGTCAATTGAACTTCACCCAGGAAAGGACGTCACGGTAATTGCCTGCGGTATCATGGTCTGGAAGGCCCTTGAAGCTGCCCGTATTCTTGAAAAAGAGGGCGTTGGTGTCAGGGTGATCAACATGCATACCATTAAACCTATAGATACTCTTGCCATAGTCTGTGCCGCAAACGACACTGGAGCCATTGTTACAGCAGAAGAACATCAGATTCATAACGGTCTTGGTGATGCTGTGGCTCATGTGTGTGCCAGTAATATTCCCGTGCCTATAGAAATGGTGGGTGTAGAAGATCAGTTTGGTGAGTCAGGAAAAGCTGATGATCTTCTGGAAAAATATAAACTGACTACTGCAGATATTCTTGAAAAAATTTATCTGGCTCTGCGCAGAAAGAATTGATGTCACGTTCTTTGCATGGAAAAGGATGACAAGGGATCGACAATTTTTTTAACGCAGAGGGGAGACTCAAGCTATGGCAATGCCTAATTTTGGCGATATGATGAAGCAGATCCAGCAGGCTGGTGAAAAGATGCAGGATGTGCAAAAACAGCTGGAAAAGATTGTGGCCTATGGAGAAGCTGGAGGTGGAATGGTAAAGGTCAGCGTCAGCGGCAAGCAGAAAGTGCTTAGTCTTGCTATTGATCCTGATATTATGGATGACCCTGAAATGGTTCAGGATCTTGTGCTTGCTGCTGTGAATAACGCGCTCGACGAGTCTGCCCGGTTGGCACAGGAAGAGATATCCAAAGCAACAGGGGGGATGATGAACCCTGCCGATATTCTCAAAAATCTGAACCTCGGCAAATAGCATTCCATGCATTATACCTCAGTTTCTATTGAAGCTCTTATTGATGAATTTGCTAAACTTCCCGGTATTGGACGCAAAACTGCCCAGCGTCTTGCCATGCATATTCTGCGTGAACCGAGAGCTGAGGCGGAAAAATTGGCTGAAGCTCTTCTTGAAGTTAAAGACAAGGTTATACGCTGTTCGGTTTGCCAGAATGTTACCGATGTAGGTACCGATCCCTGTGCGGTATGTACCAGCAGGGCTCGAGACCGTTCGGTGATTTGCGTAGTGGAATCACCTGTTGATATGCTTGCCTTTGAAAAAACCGGTTACTTTAAAGGACTTTATCATGTTCTTCATGGTGTTATTTCACCACTTGACGGTATAGGGCCTGATGATATCAAAGTGCGCGAACTGATTGCTCGAATTTCTGCGCATGAACCCTCTGAAGTAAAAGAGGTTGTGCTTGCACTGAATCCGACCATTGAAGGAGAAACCACATCTCTCTATCTCAGTAAACTTCTCAAGCCCCTCGGTATCTTTGTTACAAAAATAGCACGGGGGATACCTGTTGGTGCAGAACTTGAGTTTATAGACGAAGCAACTCTTTCACGGGCTATGGAGGGACGTTCTGCCGTGTAGTTTTTTTTGCTTCGTCGCCAACATCCCTGTGGATTTTAATTCCGTATTACTACCGAATAATGAGTTCAGAAAAAAAGTCAGTCTTGATCCTTGGTGGAGGTCTTGCCGGTTTAACCGCAGCCAAACGCCTTATAGATAAAGGGTTTCAGGTTAAGGTTCTTGAAAAAAGAGAGATTTTCGGTGGGAAGGTCTCATCATGGAAAGATGAGGAAGGGGACTGGATTGAATCGGGGACCCACTGTTTTTTTGGCGCATATAAGGTGCTCTATGATCTTTTGAAAGAGATCAAGACTGATCATGCTGTTTTATGGAAAGAACATCAGCTGACCTATACCCTTAATGGAGGGGAGCGCTTTACCTTCAACACATGGGATCTTCCAAGTCCGCTTCATCTGTTGCCGGCAATTGCGAAAAACGGCTATTTTACTCTTGGCGAAATGGCTGCTTTTTCGAAATCACTGATTCCGCTGGCACTGCAAAAAGATAAATATCCGCCCACACAGGACCATTTGACCTTTGCTGAATGGGCAGAACAAAAAAAATTCGGCAAGCGCCTGATGGATAAAATGTTTCGTCCGATGGCTCTTGCATTGAAGTTTATTCCTCCTGAAGAGATATCTGCCAAAATTATTCTCGATGTTACCGAGACTTTTTACCGCCTTCCTGATTCGTCTCGTATGGGATTTCTGAAAGGAGCTCCTCAGGAGTATATCCATCAGCCACTTCTTGACTACTCGGCATCGAAAGGTGCGATTTTTAAGAACAGAACCGCTGTTGATGAACTGCTCTATGACGGAGGCGAAATAAAGGGCGTCCAGTTGCGTAATGGTGAGATCATGACGGCTGACTACTACCTCTGTGCGCTGCCGATCCATAACCTGAACAAGGTGCTGCCTGACAGCCTGAAACAACATGATCGTTTTTTTGGGGGACTTGATAACCTGGATGCTGTTCCTGTGATTTCCGTGCAGATATGGTATGATAAGGAAATCGCCACGGATGATAACGTTCTCTTCTCTCCTGACGGTGTTATTCCGGTTTATGCAAACCTTGCACGAACCACACCTGATTACCGTACTCTCAGAGGGATACCTTTTAATGGTAAAACCCGATTCGAGTTTTGCGTGGCTCCAGCAAGAAGCCTTATGGGTCTTACGAAGGAAGAAATAATTCGTCAGGTGGATCTCAGCGTTCGAAACTGCTATCCCGAAGCTTCACGTGGGGCACAGATTCTGAAAGCAACGCTGGTGAAGATACCGCATTCTGTTTATGCGCCAACACCTTTCATGGAGCAGTACAGGCCAACTCAGACAACACCAGTTCGAAATCTCTTTCTAGCTGGTGGATTTTCACAGCAACTCTATTACGATTCAATGGGTGGCGCAGTGATGAGTGCCAATCTTGCTGTGGAGGGTATAGTGAAAGAAGCTGGTTTGATGGATAGCTGAATGGTGGGTGCGGGGTTTTTCCATTGAAATGCGTTTTTTCAAAAAGCGTCAAAAGCTAGGTTGAGTGATTGTATGTTCAGAATCTGCAACTCAGTCAATGTGGCAATGGCAGAGTGACGGTCCTCAACGTCGTCAATGTCAGCATTAGCTTTCCCAAGGGCTGTTGATTTCACGTTTGAAATTTATCTTTAGTTTTCTTTGGGAATTATTATCTTCAATTCCCTGATTCGATACAGTGAATTGATAACAGGCCCTTGTAGCTCAGTGGATAGAGCAGTAGTTTCCGAAACTAAAGGTCGGCAGTTCAAGTCTGCCCAAGGGCACAGAAAAGAGGCATTTCGGGGTGTGGCTCAGTTGGTAGAGTGCTGCGTTCGGGACGCAGAGGTCGTGGGTTCGAGTCCCGCCACCCCGACACCAGAGGCGATTACGGCAAATTCCGTAGTCGCCTTTTTCCGTTTTACGCCTCAGTTCCTTTCCTTGATCTGAAATTACCCGAGCCTCTTAAGCTGGTAAGATTCAGGATACATGGGGTCAATTAACAGTATACCAGAGCAGAAAGAGAGAAGAGGCCGTCATCAGTACAAAGGTTGCGATGCCAAAAAAATTGGACCAGATGTTATTGGTATAGGCGCCCATTATATTTTTGTTATTGCAGATATGCAGAATAAGTAAAATCAGTACTGGTGCTGTTACTCCATAAAGTACGGCGGTATAGATTAACGCCTGAATTGGACTTATTCCTATGAAATGAATAAGCAAGCCTATGATGAGCGAGAGTGCCCTTTCCATCCAAATGTTTCGGCCATCATATAGCTCAGCGATCCTGCAAGAACTGGAATAGCAAGAAATCCTGTACCGATAACTCCTAATGCAAATAAGAGATAAGCTTGATTTCCTGCAATGGGTCGTAAGGCATGGGCCGCTTCTTCTACCGTATTGATGTTAGACTTATGCATAGCCATTTCAGGATCATGGCTATTTTATGATATGGCCAGACAATTACACTGTAAAGAATAAAAAGTGTGAACAGCACTGAAAATGAAAATGCTGGAATAGAAGGGAATAACAGATTTCCTACGGCCCCCATTCCTGCAATGTCAATTTACAGGGTGTATACCCCTGAAAAACATTAAATGGAAGTGTTCAGCGTCTTTCATAATAGATATATAAGAGAGGCCATACTCATGGTTGAATAGTTTTTTAAGACTATAGATTTATTAAGCTGCATTATAGATTATTTATAGACGGACTCAAGATATACGCTGGTATTTGAGCAGCGTAGTATGTATGGTTTGTTTAAAAGATATCGATCATGAAAAACTCCATAACTTCAGTTGGATTTGTTGGCCTTTCCGAAGCAGAAGTAGCTGAGCAGTTGGCATTGGAAGGGTATAATGAGTTGCCTTCAACGGTGCGACGGAGTATTTTTATTACTGCGTTTGAGGTTGTACGTGAGCCGATGTTTCTTCTGCTGGTTGCTTGCGGAGCGGTTTATCTGGTGCTAGGTGATGTGCAGGAGGCGTTGATGCTTCTTGGGTTTGTGGCATTTGTTATGGGGTTGACCCTTTATCAGGAACGAAAAACTGAAAACGCCCTTGATGCATTAAGGGATCTTTCAAGTCCCCGTGCCTTGGTTGTAAGGGATGGTATAGAAAAGCGCATTGCTGGACGTGACGTAGTGCGGGGTGATATTTTTATTGTTAATGAAGGTGATCGTGTTCCTGCTGATGCTCTTGTTCTGTCTTGCCTGAACCTTTCGGTTGATGAATCTTTTTTAACGGGTGAGTCTGTTCCAGTCAGAAAATCTGATGATACAGAGGATGCAAAAGAGGTTCATCCTGGAGGGGATGATCTTCCGTATATCTATTCTGGAACCCTTGTGGTTCAGGGGCAGGGGATTGCCCGTGTTACAGCAACCGGAATAAGAACTGAAATCGGGAAAATCGGCAAGGTTTTGCAGTCCGTGGAGCCTGAAGAGACATTGCTGCAGCATGAAACAGGGGTTTGGGTGCGTAATCTTGCTGTTACAGGCTTGTTATTATGTGTTTTGGTGATTGTGTTTTACAGTCTTACACGCGGTGATCTGCTTAATGGAATACTTGCAGGGATTACCCTTGCCATGGCCATTCTTCCTGAAGAACTTCCTGTTGTGCTGATGATTTTTCTTGCTCTTGGAGCATGGCGCATTTCAAAAAAACAAGTGCTTACACGACGTATGCCGGCAATAGAGACACTTGGCTCAGCTACTGTTCTTTGTGTTGACAAGACTGGTACACTTACCATGAACCGTATGACGGTCAGCAAGCTTTTTGCCGGAAAAGAAGTTGTTGACATCAATTCAGTTTCAAACCGTTCGCTACCTGAAGAATTTCATGAGCTTCTGGAATTCAGCATTCTTGCGAGTCAGCTTGACCCTTTTGATCCTATGGATAAAGCAATCAAGCAGGCGGGGGATGACTATCTGACAGAGACCGAGCATTTGCATCAGAATTGGGCACTGGTGCATGAATATCCTTTGTCGAAAGAGTTGCTTTCTCTTTCTCGTGTATGGAAGTCAGGGGATCAGGATGAGTATATCATTGCGGCGAAAGGAGCTCCTGAAGCAATTATGGATCTTTGTCATTTTGATGATCAGCAGACGGAGCAACTTTTCCGTAAGATCAGTGAAATGGCTGATGAGGGTTTGCGGGTATTGGGGGTGGCACGGGCATATTTTCAAAAACCAGTTTTGCCTGATGGACAACATGATTTTATTTTTGAATTTGTTGGGTTGACAGGGCTGGCTGATCCAGTGCGGCCGACGGTGCCTGCGGCAATTGCCGAATGCTATAGTGCAGGAATCCGTGTGGTGATGATTACAGGCGATTATCCGGGTACTGCACGTAATATTGCCCGCCAGATCGGTCTTAAATATGCGGATAAGGTTATGACCGGCAGTGAAATGCAGGGTATATCGGACATTGAACTTCAGAAGAGGATTGGTGAGGTGAATATTTTTGCAAGGGTTGTTCCTGAAGAAAAATTGCGACTGGTTAAGGCCTTTAAGGCCAACGGAGAGATTGTTGCCATGACTGGTGATGGCGTTAACGATGCTCCCGCACTTAAAGCTTCAGACATTGGGATAGCCATGGGCAAAGGAGGTACCGACGTGGCGCGTGAAGCAGCACACATGGTATTACTGGATGACAATTTCGCGACCATTGTTCATGCAGTGCGCCATGGCCGTCGTCTGTATGACAATATTCGCAAGTTCATTCGCTATGTGGTGACCACCAACTCTGCGGAAGTTTTGACTATTTTTTTAGCTCCTTTT
>JAPLFE010000046.1 GCA_026390855.1 Chlorobiales bacterium
ATAGCAGCCGAAAATGCAATCTTCGGACAGACCGGTCCTAAGGTCGGTTCATTTGACGGCGGATGGGGAGCAAGCTACATGGCCCGCCTTGTCGGCCAGAAAAAAGCCCGTGAAATATGGTACCTTTGCCGCCAGTACAATGCCACTGAAGCCCTTTCGATGGGACTTGTAAACACTGTTGTACCTCTTGATCAGCTTGAAAAAGAGACCGTGCAATGGTGTCGTGAAATACTCGCAAATTCATCACTCGCCATCAGGTGTCTGAAATCGGCACTCAATGCTGATTGTGACGGACAGGCTGGACTACAGGAACTGGCCGGAAATGCTACCATGCTTTATTATATGTGTGAAGAAGCACAGGAAGGGAAAAATGCTTTCGTCGAAAAGCGAAAACCGGATTTCAGTAAATTTCCAAAAAGACCTTGAACGCTACCCATATACTTCTTTATAGATATGCAATTCCCTTTACAGAACCTATATCCGTAATAGGACGTCGGGTTCAGCAAAGGGAAGGCATTATCCTTGCCCTGAAGACTACTGAAGGGCATCACACCGCTTATGGTGAAGTTGCTCCGCTTCCGGGACTACATCAGGAAACCCTTGAAGCTGCCGAAGAACAGCTTGTGGAGGTAATTTCAAAACACGAATTCACCGATAACAGCATTTTACCTGAAGACCTCTTCCCTTCGGTTCGTACAGGGCTCGAAATGGCAATGATCAACCTTGATGCCCTAACTTCGGGCGACGCTCCTGTGTTTTCAGATGGTGCGATACGTGCCGCAAAAAATGTTCCTGTCAATGCCCTGCTTTTCGGTGAGACAAAGCAAGTCATTCGACGCGCAGAAGAGTATTTCAATCTTGGATATCGCACCTTCAAGCTTAAGGTCTCTTCAGGGGATATGGACACCGCAATTCGAAGCATTGAAGCACTTAACCGCATTTATGGAAACACTGTCGAACTGCGACTTGATGCCAATCAGTCATTCTCACTTGATGAAGCGCTCTCATTTACCGAACACCTTCCTCAGGAAAGTATTGCCTATATTGAGGAACCTCTGAAACAGGCAGAATATATCGAGGAGTTTTATGCAAAAACTGCCATCAGATCAGCGTTGGATGAAACCCTCTGGCAAAATCCGGAACTTCTTGATCAAATTCCACCGGAAGCACTTTCCGCGCTGATACTGAAACCCAACCGCTTAGGAGGAATCTGGGCAACGCTGCAACTGGTAAGGTATGCAAAAAAACACAATCTGCTGGCAGTATTCAGCTCAGCTTTTGAGAGTGGAATCAGTCTGAGCTTTTACTCATGGCTTGCAGCATCTACAACTTCCAAGCCAGCGGCATGCGGTCTGGACACTTACCGTTATCTGAAGCATGACCTGCTTGAAACCCCTTTCATGGCCGCAAATGGACTGCTTGATGCTTACAAACTCTATAAAGCAGGACTGACAGTCAACCTGAGACATCTCAAGCCAACCTCACTCTGGACATTATAAGCCCAGCTCAACTGTTCCATTAAAAAGCATGTCGACCTTTATCCTCTGGCGGCTTTACGCTTGAGCCTGAGAACTGCAAATGCTCCCCCAAGGCCTGCTATTGGAGCATAAAAAGCGCCTGAAAAAAGCATGTTCATCAAAATATCAATGAAGCTTAATTTCACAGGAACAAGAGCCAGTTTCTCCGCCGCAACAAGCGCCTGAACTTGCTGTTGAACCTCAGGCCTTCCTTTTGCCATTTCGAGCGCCCAGTCAATCACAAGAGCAAGACTTTCTGTTCCTGGTCTGTAGTTGAAGAGTTCCATAAGAAGAAAAGTAATACCTTCTGACACCACACCTCCAACCAAACCAGCAACGCATCCAAGAAGAAAGGCTTGATTGTAAGTCAATCGAACCTGAAAGAGCATAATTGAATTATGCAGTGCAACTGTTCCTGCAAGGAAAATACCGGCAAAGAGAAAAACATTAAGCAGTGTCAGGTAGGGAACTGTTGTTGACAAAATAATGATTAAAGCACCCAGCAGAACCGTATACAACTTTCCTTTAAATGGCAGAGTAGATTGATTCACTTTTTCAGTAGCCATATATCTTCAGGAAAGCCGTTCATTTAAAAAATCATCCATCGTATAAAATCCAGGTTTGGTTTTATGTCGCAAGGCAAGCCAAGCTGCCGCTTCAACGGCGCCTGAGGCAAAACCTGAGCGGTTTTTTGCTGTATGCGAAATAACAATTTCATCCGCATCCGAATCAATAAACGCAGAATGCTTTCCGAAAACACCGCCAAGTCGTAGAGCTGCGACCTGTAATTCTTCGGACGCTAGTTTTCTGTTGTCCGACAATTGGCGGACAATGGTTTTTTTCCGGCTGTTGGCCGACAGAATCATATCGGCTGCCCTAAGTGCTGTACCACTTGGAAAATCGACCTTTCCTGTATGATGCTGTTCGGCAAAGGCAATATCAAACTGAGCAAACGGAGCAATAAGCCGTGCAGCTTCACGCACGCTCCTGAGAAATATGTTGACACCAAGGGAGAAATTTGCTGAATAGAGCAGTGACGCTCCGGCATCGGCTACCATTTTTTTTACTTCAACCATGACATCATCCCACCCTGTAGTACCCACAATAACGGGAACACCTGACGAAAGCATAGCAGGAAGATTGCTGAGAAATGCATCCTTTACGGTGAAGTCAATAATGGCATCACTCCCATGAAAAATTTCAGGGACAATCTGTGTATCCACATCGATAACTGCAGAAATCTCATGGCAATCTGACTGACCGATCACAAAAGCAACCTGATGGCCCATTCTACCATTTCCTACGAGAGTAAACCTCATAATTATAATTATACTTAACGTTTTCGGTGAAAAAGTTGCAGCTTCAGCGCCCAGTTCACTCGTAACTCATAATTTCAAGAAGCCTGTCGAGATCCTCATTCGAAAAATATTGTATATGAATTTCCCCCTTACCACCTTTTTTTTCAAGGATACGAACTTTTGTGGCAAGCTTATCTCTCAACTGGGATTCAAGCTGGTTAATATGCGAAGAGCGCTCTATAGAGTCGGGGAGTATAGGTTTTGACTGATCCTTGAATATGCGATTAACCAGTGCTTCGGTCTGACGAACAGAAAGCTGACGATTGAGAATCTGTTTCCAGACCTTCAACTGCTGCTGCTCACTGGGAAGGTTAATCAGCGCCCTTGCATGACCCGATGAAATCTCCCTGTTCCTTATACTGTCCTGGATCTGTAACGGCAGTTTGAGAAGCCTGAGAAAATTGCTGACTGTTGAACGGTTTTTACCTACTTTTTTTGCTATCTCGTCCTGGGTCAAACGACACTTTGTTGTCAAACTTTTAAGCGCAAGCGCAACCTCAATAGCATTGAGATCCTCGCGTTGAATGTTTTCGATAAGGGCCAGTTCCAGTTTACTTGAATCATCATGAGCCTCAATAACATAGGCAGGAATATACTTGAAGCCGGCCTGCATAACAGCCCTGAGCCTCCGTTCTCCACTGATGAGTTGATAACCATCCCCATCCCTGCAAACCGTTACAGGCTGTATTACCCCATTTTCAATTATGGAGTTCGTCAGCTCCTCAAGAGCAGTTTCATCAAATTCCTTGCGAGGCTGAAACGGATTTGTACGTATCTTTTCGACTGGCAGACTGCCAATACTCCCTTCCTGAGCAAGTTCCCGTTCCTCATCTTTTGAAACGGAATCAAATCCTTCATCCGGAATAAGTGCTTTCAAACCTCGTCCCAATGCATTTTTCGACATATCCCCCCGCCAGCTTACCGGTCAGCATTTACTGCCGGACTTTAAATTTTTTAATATTGCCATCCCTTTCAAAAATTTCCTGTGCAAGATCGAGATAATCTTTCGACCCAATACTTTGAGCGTCATACAACAACGCAGGTTTACCATGGCTTGGTGCTTCAGAAAGCCGCACATTCCTGCGAATATAGGTTCGATAAACCTTTTCTTTGAAAAACTTCTTAACCTCTTCGGCAACCTGCGATGCAAGGCGAAGTCTCGCATCATACATCGTCACCAGAACGCCTTCAATTTCCAGTTTCGGATTCAGGTGCTTGCGAACAATACTGATGGTATTGAGAAGTTTTCCCAACCCCTCGAGAGCGTAATATTCCGCTTGAACCGGAATAAGCACTGAATCTGCTGCTGTAAGCGAATTAAGTGTGATAAGCCCAAGCGAAGGCGGGCAATCGATGATGATATAATCGTACTGGGATCGAATCCCCTTCAACGCTTTCTGCATTACATACTCGCGTTCTTTCATATTCACCAGTTCGACCTCCATCCCGACAAGATTGACATTGGAAGGAAGAACATCAAGGTATTCCAGACTGGAAGACTTGATAGCATCCTGAATGTTACCGCCTTTTACCATAACCTGATAAAAAGTATTATCGATTTCGTCGCCTACTTCCAACCCGAAGCCCGAAGTAGCATTGGCCTGGGGATCGATATCGATAAGCAATGTCTTAAACTCAGAAATAGCAATAGAGGCCGCTATATTAACAGAAGTGGTTGTTTTTCCAACCCCCCCCTTCTGGTTTGCAATCGCAATAACTCTGCCCATGTACTAACCAGGGAAATTTATAGCAGTTGAATGTTCTGTCATGACTTAATTACATTATAATACTTACATGAACCATTACAAATTTTTAATCTCGCTTCATGGAAAGGCTGGAACAACAATTTTATGAACTCCCCACACTGGAACTTGCTGAAAAACTTCTCGGTAAAATATTTGTACGTACCTTACCGGGAAATATCCAGCTGAAAGGTAAAATTGTTGAAACAGAAGCCTATTTCGGGAATATGGATGAAGCATGCCATGCATGGCGCGGTAAAACAGCACGAAACCATGTTATGTTCCAGAAACCCGGAACCCTTTATATTTTTTTTACCTACGGCAACCATTACCTGCTTAATATTGTCAGCGAACCTGAAAACATCCCGGGAGCTGTACTTATAAGAGCCATGGAGCCGGTTGAAGGAGAGTTGTTCATGCAGGAAAAGAGAGGAACCAATCTTAGCACCAATCTTATGAGCGGTCCAGGCAAACTGACCAGAGCGCTTGCTATTGACTGCAGTAACAATGAACAAACTCTTTTTGGTGAAGAATTTTTTATAGAAAATGCCGCGTCAGTGCCGGAACACCTTATTGGTACAAGTTCCAGAGTTGGCATTTCAAAAAGCCGTGAGCTGCAATGGCGAAAATTCATTCTCAATAATCCTCATGTTTCAAAAGTGCGGGTTGGTTGAGCTCAAATAATGCGGTGTATTGCTGAATTATTATCAGCTTGAATTAAGCCGTAATAATTTTTTTGTACTATTTTCCAGAAGGGGAATTTTATTATGCTCATTCTTCAGGCAACAAAACATAATCAATCATGAAAAAGCATCTTACCTTACTGCTTGGTACGGCTCTCACGTTGTTCATGTTATCCGCTCCTGCCTATGCTTTCAATTCATATATCAGTGGCAATATCGGTTGGTCAGCGTCGAATGATTTAGACATCAATAACACCAATGGTAGTTTATTGGTGAAGTTGCCGCTTCAGGCGGGAACCAACCTGCAGGGGGCTGTTGGCTCAAGATTTGAAAACTTCAGAATAGAAGGTGAATTAGGTTATCAGCGCAAGGCTATGGACTTAGCTGGCGTAAATGGAAGCTCAAAAATACTTTCTTTGCTGGCGAACGGTTATTATGACATTTATACTGAGGGCATTCAACCGTATGTTACGGGAGGTGTAGGTCTTGGCTGGGAAAGTCTTGGCGATTTCGTCGTAGGAGGAAACGCATTTATCTTGAGTGGGGGTGTCACTAAGTTAGCTTATCAATTAGGTTTTGGTGTTGCAATTCCCATTGTTAAAAACATCGCAATTGATGCCCGGTATCGCCATTTTGCAATGGGTGAAATTACTGAAGGGAACCTGATTAAATATACCCCATCAACCAGCTCCTTCCTGCTTGGCCTCAGAGTTGGTATCTGATTTCTCTAACGTCACTTAAAAAGGAGGCTTATAGCCTCTTTTGTTTTTTTACTCATTCTTCAGAATGAGCTGAAACAGGTTATTCACTTTATAATATCCGAATCATTGGACGAAATCAATGACTCTCCTGACATCACAATCTTTAAAGGTAATCGTCGCAGAGCAGAGAGAGCACATGAAAAATTTCCTGATCAGACACTATATTAAAAGATGTAATGTTGATCAATGAATGTGCATCGATAATCAATAATTTTGATTTGTTGTCTACTTTGAAGCGGGAACGTGAATCACTGGAATTCGATATTGTATTTATCGGCGCTGGACCGGCAAATCTTGCATCAGCAATACACCTGCAGCGTCTGCTGAAGCATCATAATTCGGTTTCGTCAACTCCCCTTGATCCCACAATCGCCATAATTGATAAAGGGCGATACGCTGGAGCTCACCTGCTCTCGGGGGCCATTCTTGATACAAGAACCCTCGATGAATTTTTTCCCGATTACCTTGAACATGGCTGCCCAATTGAAGCCACCGTCTCGAATGAAGCTCTCTGGTACTTAAGCAGAAAAAAAAAGTTTCTTTTCCCGTTCCTGCCCGAACAATTCAGCAACAAAGGGGCTTTTCTCGTTTCGCTCAGCCGCCTCGGTGCATGGATGGCCGAAGAAGCTGAAAAAGAGGGTCTTCAATTCTTCGGCAACACTGCGGCATCAACCCCCTTTTTTGAAAATGAGAGACTTTCCGGCATCATTACTGACGATAAAGGAATCGACAAAAATGGTAAGCGAAAAGCTACTTATGAACCAGGCCTTTTACTTAAAACAAAAGCTGCTGTCATAGGGGAAGGCTCGGATGGATCATTTTTTCGACATCTTTGCGAATATTTTCCAAAATCTTCTGCAACCATCCCTCAACGCTACGAAACCGGCGTAAAAGAGACATGGCGTATACCTGCAGGCCGACTCGTTGCAGGAGAGATACACCAGATGTTTGGCTATCCTCTTTCGTCTGATGTTTACGGTGGAGGATGGCTCTACGCTTTTTCCCCAACGCTGCTCTCCCTTGGATTTATATCATCATTAGGCCCTCTTTCGCCAGTTTGCGACCCCCACTTCAACTTGCAACGCTTTAAGCAACACCCGTTGCTTGCTGAAATCCTCAAAGGAGGAAGCATGATTGAATCAGGGGCACGAACAATAACATCGGGAGGAGCTGATGCCATGCCTCCCCTTTATGGCCCAGGATTTCTTGTCACCGGTGAATCAGCAGGAATGGTAAATATGCAACGCCACAAAGGGCTGCACCTGGCGATGAAATCCGGCACTCTTGCAGCTGAAACCCTTTTTGAATCACTTTTGCATGATGATTTTTCCACCGCTCAACTGGAGAGTTACAGCAAACGATTCAAAGCGTCATGGGCTTACGAGGAACTTTACAGTGCCCGAAACTACCGTAGCGCTTTTGATAAGGGATTATACTCCGCTCTTCTGCAAGCTGGGCTTAAGCTTTCTTTACCCGGCTTCTCACTACCGACAAAAGTGAGTCAAAAAAAACAGCAAAACTTTTTTGCTGAAAAGGAGGAATTCAAGCCTGATGGATATCTGACCTTCAGCAAAGAGCTGAGCCTCTTTCAATCAGGCATCGTGCATGAAGAGAACCAGCCATGTCACCTCCTTATCAAGCCCGAAAATATCGAGGAGATATGCCTGAAAAAATGCACTATCGAATTTGCCAACCCATGCCAGCACTTCTGTCCGGCAGCTGTGTATGAGATAATCAGCGATCCCAAGCCTTCGTTCAAGTTGAACCCATCAAATTGCCTGCACTGTAAAACATGCGAAACCGCTGATCCATACGGCATTATCACCTGGACACCACCTGAGGGTGGCAGCGGGCCAGGCTATAAACTCAGTTAAACTTATGAATGCACAAAAAAAAGTTGTTGTAGGTATTTCGGGAGGTGTTGATTCTGCTGTTGCAGCATGCCTCCTTGTGGAACAAGGGTATGCAGTCACCGGTTTAAACATCAGGGTGCTTGACTCCATTGAAGAGAGGCCTTCGCTTAAGCCATCTCCGCTGGTTATCAGCGATCATCCGGATTTTCAGATCCCGGTATTTACTCTCAACCTCAGCAGTAAATTCAGGGATGATGTGATCCAGTATTTTCAAGATGACTACCTTGGTGGCAACACCCCAAACCCCTGCATGGTCTGCAACAAAAAAATCAAGTGGTTCGGTCTTTTTGAGGGTTTGAAGCTACTTGAGGCGGATTTTGTTGCAACGGGTCATTTTGCTGCCACATCATTCAGCAATGGTAGATACCGGCTTTATAAAGGGGCTGATACGGAAAAAGACCAGAGCTATTTTCTTTGGATGCTCTCACAAAGTGACTTGGCGCAAACCCTCTTCCCTCTTGGGAAGCTCACAAAACCGGAAGTGCGCAAACTGGCCCGCTCCTTTGGCGTAAGGGCTGCTGAAAAAAAGGAGAGTCAGGAGATATGCTTTGTTCCTCAGGACGATTACTGCAGCTATCTTACAGGGGCTATCCCAGGCCTTGCTGAAAAGGTTGCCGGTGGTGATATTATTGACGAAATGGGTAAAGTTATCGGTAAACACCGAGGCTATCCTTTCTATACTATTGGACAGCGTCGTGGACTCGGCGTTTCAGCAAAAGAACCACTCTATGTCACCGCTCTAGACACCGAGTATAACCGTATTCAGGTTGGGAATAAGTCATCGCTTGAATGCTCATCGCTGATCGCTTCAGGCCTGAATTTGATTGGTTTAGAGAAGCTTACCAATCCGATTCAGGCCTCTGGAAAAATCCGGTATCGTGACAGGGAAACCCCCTGTACCATTGTCCCTCTTGGCGATAACTCAGCAACCGTTTCATTCGATTCTCCAAAAAATGCCGTTTCGACAGGACAGGCAGCGGTATTTTACCGCGACAGTGAAGTACTCTGCGGTGGGTTCATCACCCAAATTATTAACACTCACCAATAGTAACCCAATTCTTAGCTATGCTGCAACGCAACAATCTTTCGCTCACCTACCTGGACCTTGCACCTGCAAAACCAGAACATGCGCCACTCGTGATTATGCTTCACGGATACGGCAGTAACGAAAAAGACTTGATTCAAATTGCCCCTGCACTGCGACCAGAATTCCGTTATATCAGTGCAAGAGCACCGAAAACTATGGATTTTGGTATGTATGGCTGGTTTCCCATTGACTTTACTCATAGCGGCATCACCGTCGATTACAGTGCGGCTCAAAAAGCTCTTCAGCAGTTAATTGATTTCACTGGAGAAATCATCCGGGAGTACCGGCCTGCGGGTGACAAGGTTTATCTCATGGGATTCAGCCAGGGAGCGGTCATGAGCTATCTGATGGCGTTTAATGCCCCGGAACTGCTGCATGGCGTAATTGCGCTGAGCGGACAGCTTCCTGAAACATCGCAGCCGCTTGCAACGGCCGAACATTCATTGAGGAAATTGCCTTTTCTTGTGATGCACGGCATCTATGACGATGTTCTGCCGATTGCAAAAGGACGTGCGGCAGATGAATGGCTTCAGAAGCATGTGGATGATCTTACCTATCGTGAATACCCTGTAGCACATCAGATCTCTGATAGCGGAATAGCGCTGATCCGGTCGTGGCTTGAAGAAAAAACGCCTGAAGCCGGTCATGAATGCTGATACATCCGCGAGTGATAAATCACTTCAGGGTCTCTGTTACTCCTGGTAATCATGGAAACAAAGTAATTACCGACTTAATCGTATATTCTTTTTTTTAACCGCCGCCCCGCATACATAATGAAGGACACTCTCTTAAACCTGCTCGAACAGCGCATCCTTGTGCTGGACGGTGCCATGGGCACAATGATTCAGCGCCATAAATTACAGGAAAAAGATTATCGAGGGACTCGATTTGCTGCCCATTCACATCCGCTTATGGGCAACAACGATATCCTTGTTCTGACAAGGCCGGACATCATTTATGCACTCCACTGCGACTTTCTCGAAGCAGGCTCTGACATTATAGAGACTAACACCTTCAATGCGAACCCGATTTCGCAGGCAGACTACAATGCATCAAACCTTGTAAAAGAACTAAACGTCGAAGCTGCCAGACTTGCTCGAAAAGCAGCCGATGTGTATACAAAAAAGACCCCTGATAAGCCTCGCTTTGTTGCCGGCTCCATAGGACCGACCAACAAGACTTTATCGCTCTCCCCCGATGTCAATAATCCCGGTTTCCGGGCAGTCAGTTTCCAGGAAGTTGTTGATAACTACACCCTGCAACTTGAAGGGCTTATAGAGGGTGGTGTCGATCTTCTGCTTGTGGAAACAGTATTTGACACCCTCAACTGCAAAGCCGCACTATTTTCGATCGAAGAGTTTTTCAACCGCACTGGGGTTCGTATCCCGGTCATGGTTTCGGGAACGGTTGTTGATGCCAGCGGACGTACCCTTTCAGGTCAGACAACCGAAGCATTCTGGATATCTATCGCCCACATGCCGGACCTACTCTCTGTAGGCCTGAACTGCGCATTGGGGTCAAAACAGATGCGCCCCTTTATTGCTGCTCTTGCAGGTATTGCCGAAAGTCTGGTGAGCGTTTATCCTAATGCTGGCCTGCCGAATGAGTTCGGAGAGTATGATGATTCACCGGACTATATGGCTGCACAAATCGCTGACTTCGCAACCTCGGGTTTTGTAAATATTGTAGGTGGATGCTGCGGCACCACTCCTCAGCATATCAAGGCAATTGCTGAAGCAGTCAAAACCCTTAAACCTCGCCAGCGACCTATAAAACATCATGAGCTTCAACTCTCCGGCCTTGAACCTCTCCATGTCAACAGTACGACCGGATTCATTAATATCGGCGAACGAACCAATGTAACTGGATCGAAAAAATTTGCCCGCCTTATCAAAGAGGGGAACTACGATGAAGCACTCTCTATTGCCCGCCAGCAGGTGGAGAACGGTGCACAGGTTATTGATATCAATGTCGATGAAGGTATGCTGGATTCTGAACAGGTCATGAAGGAGTTCCTCAATCTGATTGCGTCTGAACCTGAAATATCCCGTGTGCCGGTCATGATCGACAGTTCGAAATGGTCGGTCATTGAAAACGGACTGCAGTGTGTTCAGGGAAAAAGTATCGTCAACTCTATCAGCCTTAAGGAAGGTGAAAAGCTCTTCAAGGAGCGGGCACATAAAGTTCTGCAGTACGGCGCAGCCACCGTTGTAATGGCATTCGACGAGCAAGGGCAGGCCGACAGCTATGAGCGACGTATTGCCATCTGCAAACGCGCCTATGATATTCTTACACGTGAAGTAGGCTTCCCTCCTGAAGATATCATCTTCGATCCAAATGTCCTGACCGTTGCTACAGGCATCGAAGAGCACAACAACTATGCTGTCGATTTTATTCAGACCGTCCGGTGGATCAAAGAAAACCTTCCTTATGCAAAGATTTCCGGTGGCATCAGCAACGTCTCATTTTCTTTCCGAGGCAACGAACCAGTCCGGGAAGCTATGCATGCCGCTTTTCTTTACCACGCTATACGTTCCGGGCTGAACATGGGCATTGTCAATGCCGGGCAGCTTGCTATCTACGAAGATATAGAGCCTGAACTGCTTGTTCGGGTTGAGGATGTGCTGCTCAACCGCCGTCCTGATGCTACTGAACGACTAGTCAGCTTTGCTGAAACCTTCAGCGATGGTAGCGAAAAGACTGAAGCTAAAGCAGCCGAATGGCGGAGTGCTCCCGTAGAGGAGCGGTTGCGCCACGCGCTGATCAAAGGCATTGTCGAATATATTGAAGAGGATACTGAAGAGGCCCGACAGCTCTACCCAAGCCCACTTCAGGTCATTGAAGGACCGCTGATGAACGGCATGAACGCTATTGGTGACCTTTTTGCTGAGGGTAAGATGTTCCTGCCTCAGGTAGTTAAGAGTGCCCGCGTCATGAAACGCTCAGTTGCATACCTGTTACCATTCATCGAGGAGGAGAAGGCACTGAACAAGGATACCCGCGCTGCTGCCAAAGTGCTTCTTGCAACGGTTAAAGGAGATGTACATGATATAGGCAAAAATATTGTTGCTGTTGTGCTTGCCTGCAATAACTATGATGTTGTCGATATCGGAGTCATGATGCCCTGCGAAAAGATCCTTGAAGCTGCAGTGCGTGAAAAAGCTGACCTGATTGGACTGAGCGGACTTATAACACCTTCGCTTGATGAAATGGTCTATGTAGCAAGCGAAATGGAACGGCTCGGCATGAAAATTCCGCTCCTGATCGGAGGTGCAACAACATCGAGAATACATACTGCAGTCAAGATTGCCCCAGTCTATTCGGGTGCAGTCGTGCAGGTACTTGATCGATGCCCGACAAAACCGTCCTGCGCTTCAATGGGACAATACAACTGTATTCAAGCCGCTGAAACCGGGCATTACCCTTCTTGAGAATGTTACAGTCGCTGCTCTACGTCCATACATTGATTGGACACCATTTTTCATGGTATGGGAACTGCACGGGCGCTACCCAGAAATTTTTGACCATACCGAATTCGGCAGCGAAGCAAAAAAACTGTTTGATGACGCAAATCTTCTGCTCGACAGGATCGAAAAAGAAACATTGCTTGGTCTGAAGGGAGTTGCCGGGATATTCCCCGCTAACAGCACTGGCGATGATATTGAAGTCTATGCTGACGAGAGCCGTAAAACCGTGCTTATTACCTTGCACACCCTTCGTCAACAGCAGGCAAAAGAAGCAGGAGATCCGAATCTTGCTCTTGCCGACTTTATCGCCCCCAAAGAGAGTGGTTTGAAGGACTACATCGGAGGCTTTGCAGTCACTGCCGGGCGCGGCATTGAAAAGCTACTCAAACAGTTCAGCGATGAACAAGATGACTACCATCGCATCATGGCACAGGCACTTACTGATCGCATGGCGGAAGCGTTTGCTGAAATGCTGCATGAAAAGGTGCGGCGTGAACTTTGGGGTTATGCACCGACTGAATCCCTCAAAAGCAAAGAACTGCTTGAGGAAAACTACCAGGGAATCCGCCCCGCTTCAGGATATCCATCAAGCCCGGACCACACGGAAAAAGCAGAACTCTTTACCCTGTTGAACGCTGAAACCAATACGGGCATAACACTGACCGAAACCTTTGCCATGAACCCGGCCTCCTCAGTCAGCGGTCTCTACTTCGCACATCCTGCAGCAAAATACTTTATGCTCGGTAAAATCGGCAAAGACCAGGTCGAGGATTATGCCTTACGGAAAGGAATGAGCGTCAAAGAAGCAGAGAAATGGCTCGCGCAAGTATTGAACTATGATCCTGAATAAAGGGGAACTTTAACCGTCTCCTACCTTGCAACCCGGAGCAATTGTAACAACTCAGTGCAATTGCTTCGGGTTTTGCATTGTGATGAAACTACCATCAAATTCAAGCACCGCCGTTGTAGAATGATCGAATACGTGACTGTTCACGTTAGTACGACCATCCCTCTGTTTGCTCAGTCAATATCGCCACTTCTGAAAGTATTTTCACTTAAGAAAGATTTATTGAAAGAAAGTGCAATGGGCTTGCGTAGTAGTATGTAGGAATCAGGATAATCCTGGCTCCAATTAATTAACAAACTCAATCTACTATACAAATGAGAAAGAATCTGATCGCTGGCGTTATCGTTTCACTTGCAATGACCGGAATTTTTGGTGGCGTATCTTTCGCAGCTGACAAAGCTCCTGCAAAAGCAACTCCTGCAGCAGTAGCAGCACCTGCCGCACCAGCAGCAGCAGCAACTCCTGAAGCAAAGACTGAAGCTAAAGCAGAAGTTAAGGCAGAAAAGAAAGCTGCTAAAAAAGCTAAGAAGGCTAAGAAAGCAAAGAAAGCAAAGAAAGTTGCAAAGAAAGCAGCTGAAAAGAAAGCAGAAGTTAAGGCAGAAGCAGCACCAGCAGCAACCAAGTAAGCTTTAACAATTTTATATTGATGGCTCTTGATGAAGATGATGTGGATTAGATGATAATATAAGTCGTCGGTATTATTGACAAGAAAAGCTCCTTCGTAAGATGGAGCTTTTCTTGTTTTCAGACGTTGGGAATGAATGCAAACTGCGGAGAATAGAGGCGGTTATGCCATCCCAACTCTTCTCACACAGCCGGCAAAAAGAATTATTGAAAGAAAGTTCAACGCTCTGCGTATTAAGAGGTAGGAAGCAGAATAATCTGTCTTCCGAGTAACTATAAAAACTCAATCTCCATAAAGATGAAAAAGAATCTGATCGCCGGTATTATCATTTCACTCGCAATGACCGGAATTTTTGGTGGTGTGTCTTTCGCCGGTGATAAAAAAGAAGAAATCAAGAAAGAAGCAAGAGTTGAGGCAAGAGCTGAAAAGAAAGCTGAAATCAAAGCAGAAAAAAAGGCTCATCACAAAAAAGCAAAGAGAGCAAAAAGAGCACGGCACGCAGAAAAAAAAGCTGAAAGAAGAGCAGAAAAAAGGGCTGAAGCTAGAGAAGACGCAGGTAGATAAGATTGTCCCTGTTGACAAAAAAAACAATATATATTGATGCTTGGGGATGCCATAAAATCAGTCATTGATAGTATTAACAAGAAAAGCTCCATCTTACGAAGGAGCTTTTCTTGTTAATACTAATCGCACCCTTTTAACCCCGCTTACGATAGTAAGTGATAAAATTTTACACCGCGGAAAGATTTTTTGAAAGAAAATTGAAATGACTGACGTATTAAGAAGTAGGACGCAGTAAAATTTGGATCATACTTCATTAATTAATTTACACTACAAACAAATGAAAAAGAATCTGATCGCCGGCGTTATCGTCTCACTTGCAATGACCGGAATTTTTGGTGGCGTATCTTTCGCAGCTGACAAAGCACCTGCAAAAGCAGCTCCTGCAGCAGTAGCTGCACCTGCCGCACCTGCAGAAGCCGCTGCACCTGAAGCAAAGACTGAAGTGAAAGCAGAAAAGAAGGCTGCCAAAAAGAAAGCTACCAAGAAAAAAGCAGCAAAAAAGAAAGCTGCTAAAAAGGCAGAAGCAAAAGCTGAGGCTAAAGCAGAAGCTGCTGCATCAGAAGCCAAGTAAGGTTTAACCTTCTCTATATTGATGGCTCTTGATGCAGATGATGTGGATTAGGTGATCTATAAGTCGTCGGTATTATTGACAGGAAAAGCTCCTTCGTAAGATGGAGCTTTTCCTGTTTTAGGGGTCAGGGGTAAAAGCATACAAACAGATGCTCAAAAAGATTCTAAATCATTGTAAGGGCGCTTTTTTTAGCAATTGATAAACTGCACTGGTAGTGATACCAAGCTGCCTTGCAGACTCTGCCAGAGAGAGCCCGTATTCGTTAACAAATTTGGAGGCAAGTTCTTTTCGCAAAGCAGGTAAAGGCTTAATGCGTCCTCCTGATCGAAATTGCAAAACCGTGATACCAGTCCGCTTACATACCTGCTGAATATCCTCTTGAACGTTTTGCATAATCTCAACCATCGGTATCTGACTCAGTATGTGCTCATCTGCTTTATCAAGCATCGATAGTACAAAGTTGTTGCTGCCAAGAATCCGTGCATCACCAAGCACTCTCGAGCCCTGCTTTCTTTTCGATTGAACAACTGACCAGCCACCATGAGAGCGGACCAAACCACCACCTGCCAGCTCTAATTGCGCCCCTTTTCCTGCCTCTTTCGTAACAAATTCCTTGTATGCTTCTCTCCCTGCCTCTTCTTTTAAGCCAAAACTTTCTAAAACATAATTACGATTCTGCCAGGGATGCTGTACACTTTTTAAAATAACTCCATGACCACACCATGGATATTGTTCAAGCTCATTCAAGGATGGAACAAGACCAGCTCTCAGAGGGTTCAGATGGATATATGCAACAAGCTTTTGAAAATAGGTCTCTTCCTCGCAAATGATCGATTTATAACGGTTCTGGAAAAGGTGACCGGAACGATTGTGACGTCGATTGAAATACTGCGCATATCCCGATAACAGCTTTCTCATGTAAGACGGTAACCCCGTTTTACCGCTCCGCAGCAGGATATGAGCATGATTAGTCATGAGGGCCCATGCATAAATCACAGTTCCCGTCGCTTCAGCCAACAGGCTCATGCGATTGATAAATTCCTGACGGTCTGAAATATCTGCAACAATGAGACAGCGTTCAATCCCCCTGAAAATCACATGATGCAATGTTCCCGGATAATCAAGCCTCGCGGTTCTTGGCATACCTTGACAATATAAGTGGTTTCAATTTTGTTACTTATCATTTTCCTGAATTGTTTGGCACTACAGTTTCAACATTGGTAACGGACTGAATGGATGGGTTTTAAGTCGCTTTATGGAAAGCTCAACAAGTTTTTTATGAAACCCGGCGTTTGGGAAAGCATAAAGAACATCGGTGACAAAATCATCCAGTAAACGGAATCGAAGCAGTCCTCCCGATACATCTATCCAGTCAGCTTTTCTAAACGGTTCAACAAGCCATGAGGAATTCGCCTCATATTTTGTAAGCTTATGATGCTCACCGATCATTGCCTCTATTTCATCACCCCATGCCACTCTATTCGTTTGTTCGAGATAACGCCGAGCAAGCAGTTGTGAAGGTACCAGATAGTCAAAGGTGTTATCTGTCCATATGCCGATATCATGAAAAAAAGTGGCGATTGCAATTTTATCCTCTGCATCTGGACAATCGCCAGCAAGTGCACAACAAAAATTGAATACACGCAAACAATGATTTTTATAAGCATCGTAATCAACACCTAACAATTGCTGATAACTGCTAAACAATTCATCAAGCAAGATGGATTTTGGGATAACATTCATTTCGTAAAGTTTCAGTGGCTTTTTTGAGATACGGAAAAACACCGCATCCTCAGAGGACTTATCGGAACATCAAATTTAATCTATTAAATCAATATAGGATGTTCTATACTTCTTAAGCTAATCAACAACGTCCCTGGTTTTACTTATCAGAGAAGATCATTCAGTTACGGTTTACTTTGGCATATCGACTTCTGAAATGGGGTCTTGTCCTATTGTTGTCTGTTTTACCGTAAGTTTTTCAATTTCTAGATTTTTGATACGGGCGCATCCTATTGAGACCTTGCCAAGAACAAGTTTTCCTATAGCCAGAGTTCCTATAGCGAGCGCTCCAATGGCCAAAGCACCGAGTGCCATGGCGCCGTATGCAACAGCCGGAGCTGAATGAAAGATATTCGCTTTGAGAGGCTCGGATCCAGCTTTTGTTTTTGAGCCGATATCTGGATTTTTGTGAAGAAACTGTTTCATGGTAACAGTGATTAAAAGGTTGAAAAGCCTTTTTAATTGACTCGTCTTTCCGCAAGTTTTTGGCCGAGAAGTCTGGCTTTTTTTATTGCACGTTTCCCTATTCCCTGATGAGGATGCTGCGCAGCGAGACCAATAAAGAGTGTCCCGATTGTACAGGCTCCAAGCATGCTTGCAGCACTTTTCAGCCTTCCCAGTATATCTCCTTCCATAAATCTTGCCATTAAGGCTGGAGCTGCGGAAGAAGCTACGAGAACAGCACGTTTCTTTTTTTGTGGGTTTCGATTCTTTGGAGCAGGCGATCCCCATGGCCAGTATGCAGTACAAACAAGTCGCTCGATAAACACTTTCATGACTGCCGTAACCGTCCCTGCATTCATTGGTGAAGCGAGTACAATCGAATCAGCCCATTCCAGCTCTTGAAGCACACTTTTCATATCGTCATCAAGCATACATGCGCCATACTGTTGTCCCTCCTGCTGTGTACAACTCCTGCAATTTGTGCAGAATGAAAGTACCGTATCGATTAAATAAATTTTTCTAGTCTCAGCACCATTTCCTTTTGCTGAAGAAAGAATTTCATCGACTGCAGTATCAATAATACCACCTTTACGATACGTACCAACAACTGCAAGAATATGGCAAGGAGTGCTAGACATTTGATAACGTATTCAATAAATGTGGTCTCTTTTACGATTATTCTAAAATATAAGACACGATTCTTCCATTTTTTCATTCTCTTACAAGTACCTCTAACGCGATTCATTGGCAGCAAGTTCATGCCTTGCAGTAAAAATTGCATGATGCCTGTTCCTGATATTCAAGAAATCGCAGCGAAAAAAAGTGGTTATCAACTTAATAGGGATATGACCTTGGCACGTCACACCTCTTGAGCTGTCACAGAATACTGAATGTATCCTGCAAATTGTCGAGGTATCGCTCTATCATGCCAGTGAATTCCATGACTACAAGCGGAGAGATGATGAACTCCAGAAAAGAGGGGAAATCGACCGTAAGATTACCTTTTGTTTTGAGGGATACCTTTGTTCCTCCCCCCTGAGGGATTATTGCCCACTCCCCTTCAACAATGGCATTGCCAACCCCCTGAATAGGAGTCCAGATGACTTTCAGAGTTTTTGCATCAGCAGTGTACCGTGAGGCGTATATCGTTTGCTGCAGTGTGTAGCTTGCTATCCCTATTTTTTCCATCTCCCAACGGAAGATGTTATCACCAAGATCGACAAGCTGGTCAACTTTCGGAAAATGGGAGGCTGAACGAGGTACATCAGCAAGAAGCCCGAACACTTTATCGGAAGAAGCAGAAGTTGCAAGCTCCCTTTGAATGTTAATTGCTACAGTGAACGACATAGTTTTATAAGCTATAGTGTTCCGTTCAAAATTTGGGCAGAGGTTTATTCAGAGCATTCAAAACAGCATTATCTTTGCTATACACATCATCCCGAAACAGGATACCGTCACCTTCTGCAACTGCAGTGAAGTAAAGAATAAAGACAGGAATCCGTTTCGGCAGATTGACCGTAGTTGTCTTTTTTGTATTAACCGCAGCCTGGATACGCTCCTTGCTCCATTTCACACTATCCTGAAGTACCAGCCCGGCAAGTTCAAGCGGATTTTCGACCCTGATGCATCCTGAACTGAAATCTCTGGTGTTTTTTTTGAACAGCTCCTTGGTGGGCGTGTCATGCAGGTAAACAATATGCTTGTTCGGCAGCATAAACTTGATCCTGCCGAGTGATCCCTGGTCTCCTGAAGCCTGTTGTAAGCGATAGGGAAAATTTGCGCTTGTGTACTGTGACCACTTAATCTTTGCAGGATCAACAACACTGCCGTTTTTGTCAATAACGTTCAGCTTTTTATGACTGAGATAGGAAATGCTTTTGCGAATACCTGGAAGTGCATCTTTAGCAAGAATAGTTGGGGGAATCACCCATTGGGGGTTGAATATGATATACTGCATCTCGGCTTTGAAAACAGGAGTTTCACGGACAGGTTGCCCGACTATTACCCGTGTATGCCAGGAGGGTCTACTGTTTTCAACATACTGAAGGGTGAAATCAGGAATATTAACCATGACATAGGTAGGCTCGATATCGCTTATAAACCATCGGTAACGCTCAAGGTTAATACGAATCTGATCTATACGGCTCTCTACCGGAATATTCATGGTTTTGACAGTGGCATTGCCAAGCAGTCCATCGGGATCAAGACCGTTCTGTCTCTGGAACCTTTTGACAGCGTCAACTAATTCTTTGCTGTAAACCTTTGTGGTATCGGGGTCAAGTGTATCAATTTCACCAGATGCTTCAAGACGTTTACGCAGCATTGGAATACGTCTATCCATGAAACCTTCAGTGAGAGTAGGCCCTTCAGCTACAGCAGGCCAACCACCCTCACGAGCAATTTCACGATAGTGGGCAAGCCCTGCCCTAAGCTGGTCGTATTTGGGGTGCTTTGGCCGAAGGTCTTTTAAAACTCCTGCAATCCGGTCTTTGGCTATGGCATTTTGAAGCCTGTACTCCAAAGCACTGTAGGTAACTGCATTAGTGAGATTCCAGTTCGGGTCAAGACTCTTTGCATCAACCTTTCCAAAACGGAGATGACTGGCAAGAGTAAAAAAAGAGTCGCTGAGGAGAATATCATAGCGGGCCTGAAGTTCAGGAGTAACCGGTGGATGACTGTGAAACCCTTTGATTTCACCAATATGGTAATCAGAAGGATTAAGACCGTCATCGACGACTCCATCAACAGCGGTTATAAGTTCGGAAACCATTACAGGTTTTGTCCATACTGGTTGAAACCTGCGTGCAGCATAGAATCGAGTAAGCTGTTTGCCTATTGCACTCTGTCCAGGAGCGCCTGAATGGTTTATTTGCTGTTGCTGATCAAAATAGCGTCGAATATTTTCAGCAATAAGAGTATTGGAAACACTCTTTTGTTGGTGACCTGGACTCTCTTTCTTATGCTGAAGATGCTCCTGATGTGGAACTGCGGGTCTTTCTGGAACAGGCTGAACCGAAGGGCTAAAGGCAAGCCAGAAAAGAAGAATACCGATCATACGTTTTGGTGTGCGTTAAAAAAACGATTGGAAGGGAAACTTTGCAGCTTTGCCAGATCAGGTTTAAGAAGTGTTGATTTGATAGCATAGTCCCGGCCAGCATGGTAAATAAAGAGACAGCTTCCGCCTTTGATAAGATCAATAACCTTCTGAAAACTATCAAAAGAGAGAGCGGGACAACCCTGACTTCTGCCGAGACGCCCATGCTTCCTTATAAAATCATAGGAAACATAATTAGCTCCATGAATTACAATACTTCTTGATTCAGCATTATCGTTAATTCCTCGCTCCATACCAAGAAGTTTAAGCGAACAACCATGCTTGCCACCATAGGTATTTCCGGTTGTATAAAAGCCGAGACTGCTTTGATGGGAACCCGGAGAGTTTGAAAAGTACTGCGCATAATTATCACCACTGCCTTTGCCATGGGCGACAAGGCCTGAATAGAGCAAGACACCCCGGTTGACATCTATAACAAAAAGCCGTTCATCAACTGAAGGTCGGTTAAAATCGATCACTGTCAAAATACCATCACGATTTACCTTACCCTGTTCTTTAAGGGAATAATAACCGGAGAGCGCCTTACTGAGCACCATCGGGTTTATTTTATTTTTGAGTTCGGAGGACTGGGAAAGAGCGGATAAGTTATTTCGAAACAGATTATTGTCGGCACTCATTGCGCCTCCTTCTGAAGGAAATAGCATCAACAGCATCATAAAAAGCATTGGAATCAATCGAATCATAAGCAACCTCTAGCTGTGTTAAACCACTGTCGCCATTACGGCAAACCGGCTAATGCATAAAAAAAAGATCTACATGTTAAATATCAAAACGCCCTGATGTTACGATAGAAAAGAGGTCTTAATGCCACCAAAGCACAACATGAATATTCTGTTATCTGCCTGCGGGTTACAGCAACGGCAAAACAGTTTACCCAAAAAAAATACAGGCTTTCTTTTACCTGTAACGCTTTCGTGCTAAAGAGGCAAGAGAAAAATGGTGAGGAAAGATATAATTTTTTTTCTCTCAGTCAAATCTATGGAGCTCCTACCGAACCCGCATGAGCATCGGAAAAGGTGTTTAATGGTTTAGAAAATAACACTTGAGCTTCTGCGATTTTTTTGTAAAGATTAATCTTGAAACGATGAGGTGCCCAGTTAAGCAGAAAAGTTGCAAGTCCCTCCCACATTGACACCCAGGCCACAATAGTAAGGCCTTCAGCAAATACACTGTTGAGAAAACTTTCACTTCCTTCGGTAAGAAGCAGATGAGTGACCCAAAGAGATGCTCCGAGAATGAATACGCCAATAATCAGCAGCATGCCTGAAGTTCTCAGCATTTTTTTCATAGCGGCGAGTTCGAGCTCTCTCTGATACATGAAAAATTTCAGAATACTGGTACGTACCCGTTGGATGAACTCTTCGGAAGGATACCGTTCGAAGACAAATCTGATGACAAAGTCCGAACGGCCTATCTCACGCACACACTCTGTCAGATAGTAAACAAGATCTTCATCAAGATCCTTTTTATGGTAAGGGGCGGTTTTGTCAAAATCTTCGTACAAATCCTCAACGCTCCTTGCTGCAACATCAATAATGATATGTCCTTCTGGAGTCTGTTCGTAACGGTCGAGTATTCGTTTTTTAACAGGATTTGTCCAACCAAATATTTTCTGGATAAACCCGGTTTTCATCTGGCAGAAGAAGGGATAAAACGCCACCGTGAATTAATGGTAACCGTAATATTCTCTTCAGCAGGAGCTATTTCGGTCGGAACGGGTGAAGGCGCTGCTCTCATGGCCATAACCTCCATTTGGGGGCGTACTCTGATGGAAGGCTCGTTGACATTGACCTCTATCAGTTGACCAATACGGCCGCCTGCGGCCTTCGCCATGATTACGGCATCTCTGCGTGCATTTTCTACAGCAGCAGCAAGTGCATTCTGACGAAGCGAGTCATAATGACTCGATGAAAAGCTGACGTTTTGAACTTCATCAGCTCCGGCTTGCACCACAGCATCAATGGCTCGCCCGACTTTCTCCAGAATACGAACCTTGACCATCAGAGTGTGACGTGCGCTGTAGCCTTTTAAAACGCTTTTCCCCTGAGACTGATCCCACTCCCACCGAGGAGCAACTGTAAAACTTGCAGTAGGAGCATCCGCTTGCGAAATCTCTGCCTTTCTCAGCATATCCTGGACAGCCCGATACTTTTCAGCTGTCTCTGAAACAGCTCTCTCTGCAGTTTTGGCATCCGATTTCACCACAACACCAAACTCCGCCATATCAGGCTTAACGGAAACCCTTCCTGTAGCAGACACCATAACCTGGCTCTCCTCAGCTTGCCCCGCAGAAGACACCCCAGACCATCCAATAAAAAATAAGAGACTTAAAAAAAGCAACTTGAGCTTCATCAGCAATCCTCCTCTCCGGTTTCCTGTATATATAAAATCGCTTATCAGCGACTACCACTCAGACGAGTAGAGACCTACAATTTCCTTATAGGCAATTGCTGCTGCGCAGGCTGAAACGGGTATACTAACCAGAAGACCCACTCCCAAAGCAATTGCACCAAGAAAGTTAATGGCAAAAAGGGCAAAGGCGAAGCCGAAAAAAGCGAACCAGTTTTTAGTAATGATTTTACGGCTTATCTCCATAGCCTGCCAGAACTCCATACGGTAATCAAGAACAAGAAAGGTGGTAAACAAGTAAGCAACGGCAAGATAAATTCCAGGAATAACAAGCAGCACAAAACCAATGCTTACCAGAAGACCACCTGCAAGACTGGCAAGAAAAAGAGGCAGGAAATAGTTGAACCCGTTAAAAAAATCCCCAAACTGAAGTGGCTTTCCACTTAACAGCCTGAAGGCTACAATACTGTATCCGGCATAAAGCGGTGCCGCAACAGCGGAAAAAATAAATGAGCCCGCAAAAGCGAATTTAGAACTTACTGCAGATATTGCGAATACAAGAAGCGTGAACCCGACAAATTCCCCGATATGCTCTTTGAACATTTCCCAGCCCTGCTTGATATAGTCCTGAACATTAACTGTGCAGGGTGTATTGAGCTGTTTATCGAATAACTGCGGATCAACTTTAGTACCAAAATCAAAAGCAGCCATAGCGGCTCTCCTCTTTTAACGGTTATCCGCAGACATTTATTGCCCACAGAAAAAATGGAACATTTCTATAAGCCTTAACGAATTGACTTACAAAAAATTGTATGACTTTCTGATATTATACTGGCAAGTTACAGAAGAGATGTAAATGCTCCAACCAAAATCCAAAAATGAATTTTAAAACCAAAAAGGGGATGGCTTTCCATCCCCAAACATCAACTCTCCCAGCTTTTCCGCCATATTGACTAAAGCGCTCACAACATGGCGGAACTGACAGAAAAAATAAAAAATATTTACATAATAATGTCTGATGCACTGAGACTATGTAACCCCGTGAGTGTGATAGCAAATTCGGGAAGTGGATCACTATTGGTATTACCATAGAGTATTCCATTAGCAGTATCAAACCACAATTGACCTGGAGCAGTAAAAGAATGCGGCCCAATACCAAACTGGAAGCTACTAAATGCCTGATTTCCTGATACCTTAATGTTAGCATCAATACCTGATAAATCAATTTTGTCCTTTCCAGAAACAAAATCAGTGATTACATCCATGGTTAATGCAGTAGTTCCACTCTCACTTTGGCTGGTGTATCTAAAGATATCATTACCCTCTCCACCGGTCAATGTATCAGCTCCTGCACCGCCAATTAAAATATCATTGCCGGCATCGCCGAATAAGGAATCATTACCAGCACCGCCACTCAGAATGTTGTTACCACTGTTACCAGTAATGATATTATCCAATTCATTACCTGTACCATTGATTGCAGTTGATCCTGTCAACGTCAGGTTCTCTACATTTTCTCCTAACGTGTAGGTAATACTGGACTTCACCAGATCGGTTCCTCCATTATGGAGCTCAATCACAATATCCAGTTTATTATCTACTACATAGATATCATTACCCGTTCCCCCAATCATCATATCCGCACAGGAACCACCATCCAAAATATCGTTTCCAGCTCCACCATACAGAATATCAATACCACCTAAACCATTAAGCACATCATCACCTGCTGTACCAGTTAAAAGATCGGCATGCGATGTTCCGTTATATACGTTATGCACGATCGAGTCTATTACGAATGACGTAGGACTACTACTTACATGCTCAAACGTTCCATGTCCATCCATATAGCTTGCTACTACCGTGATCGCTTTGCCTACTTCAGATCCATCCAGTAACAATGTCATTCCCGTTGCTCCAACAATATCATGTCCATCTACCTGCCACTGGTAACTAATCCCATCAGATATGCTGCCCACAACAGCAAATGTGTTGCTGCCTGATCCTGGGGATGGAATGCCGTCTGCATCTGTAAGATTGTTGCTAGCCGTCAGCGTCTGACCCTGTTTGGCTTCACCAGTGATCGTCACTTCGCCAACCGGGGCATCGTTGACATTCGATACAAGCCCTGTTTCACTGCTAGTCGAAGTCTCAGTGCTGCCTCCCAAATCCGTGTAGCTCGCCACTACCGTGATCTTATGACCAACCTCTGCCTGGCCAAGAACAAACGTGCTGCCTGTCGCTCCAGTAATATCTTTGCCATCTGCCTGCCACTGGTAGTGGATCGTACCCAGACCGTCAACATCCCCAAGGTCATTGTTCGCCGTCAACGTCTGGTTCTGGGTCGCTGTGCCGGTTATCGTCACGCCGCCGGTATGCGGATCGTTGACAGGTGTAATGTTGACTTTGCTGGTGGCTGAGCTGGTCAATGAGGCATCATCCTTCACAACTATTTGTAACGTACGTATAGTGTTGTTGTTGAGAGCAGTCTGATAAGTGATATTGCCGGCATGAGTGAAGTAGTCATTTAAATCTGTGACAGTTCCAGAAAAGGTGCGTGCTAAAGCAGTTCCAATTACAGGGCACCTCTATTTATTAGGAAATACTATATCTTTATAAAAAGTAATAAGTTAGCATCATGAAGAAAGGGTAATATTTCGTATTATAAAGAAATACTCCTCATTACTCCCTTTTTCATGAAAAACATCAATCCATTAGGC
>JAPLFE010000142.1 GCA_026390855.1 Chlorobiales bacterium
CCGATTTTTGGGTCGATTGGCCCGCTGAGTGGGTTTCCTCCAAGCCTATTGATGTGAACGTCGATCAGCATGATATCGCCTTTTCTTAACGAAGGGTTCAGGCCTCCACAGGCGTTTGTGATGCCAAGTGTTTTAACGCCGAGATACTTCATAACTCTTATTGGGAAGACAATCTGATGCATGGAGTATCCTTCGTAAAAATGGAAGCGACCTTGCATTGCTACTACTTTTTTTCCTGCAAGTGTTCCAAAAATCAGCTTTCCATGGTGAGTTTCAACGGTTGAAACTGGAAAGTTTGGGATATCGCCATAGTCAAGCGAAAAGTCTATCTGGATCTCTTTGGCCAGAGCCCCAAGGCCTGTTCCTAAAACGATCCCTACAGGATATTCATCCTGAGTTTTTTTTCTGATAAATGCGACCGCTTCTTGGATTTTTGCCTGCTGTGAGATCATGATGAGGTAGTTTTATAGGTTAATGACAAGCGTTAAAGGCGCTTTTTAAAATAAAGTTGATGACTTCCAGAAAATAAGAATGTGAGAAGGGTTTAACCTCCAATGATTTCATGGAAGGTTTTGGTTTTCTTACTTACTGGGATTTTTATCAAGAGGTATAGCTGGCTTCATAAGCGGTGAAATCACTTTTAGCATATGATGACTTGGAGCTTGCACTGTTTACCCGTTTTTTTAACTGGCAAAGGATTCTTTTTAGAATCTGTATTACATGCAAAAAAACAAACTTTAATATAAACTCTTCGGCTTTCAGTTAAAAATGCAGGGATGGTTCTTGTGGTGTCCTTATTGTTCATCGCCAGCCGAAAATTGCAGTTCCGACGCGTATCATGGTTGCGCCTTCATGAATGGCATCTTCAAAGTCGCCGCTCATGCCCATGGAAAGTTCGGTAAGTTTGAGCGGCTCGGGGGTGATTTTTTTTAACGATTCAAGCAAAAGACGAAGTTGATGAAACTCTTCCCGTGCTTTTTCCCTGTCCGGTGAGGCTATGGTCATCAAACCGCGCAGGGTAATGTTTGGCAAACGGAAAAGGGTTTCAGCTGTTGAAAGTACCTCATTCGGCTGCATACCATACTTTGAAGCTTCACCCGAAGTATTGACCTCAAGGAGATAATCAATCTGCAGGCTTTGCTGGAGTGCTCGCTTTGAAAGTTCTTCAGCAGTAGAAAGCTTATCGATACCGTGGACAAGGCTTACTTTGTCGATAATAAAGCGGATCTTGTTTGATTGCAGATGACCTATAAAATGCCATTCAATAGGCATTTTATCAAGAAGGGGATCTTCGTACTTTTCCAGAAACTCCTGACCATAGCTTTCTCCAAATTCCATCGGTCCTGCTTCAAATGCTTCTTTTACAAGAGAAGCAGGTTTGGTTTTAGATACTGCAATTAAGCGCACCTCTTCTGGCTGCCTGCCTGCGGAAAGGCAGGCAGCTTTAATCAGCTCACGGATATTTCGAATGTTGGTTGCAATGCTTCCCATTGTGTGGTCATTACGACTTTACTGCAGGTATAATAGCTTCTATGGTGACTGGGACAATAGGGTTGTCGTTGGGATCGGTTTTAACTACAGCGATTTTCTCTACGATATCCATTCCGGAATCTACAACACCAAATACAGTATACTGTCCGTCAAGGAAGGCATTGTCCGAATGATTAATATAGAATTGGCTGCCGGATGAGGCTTTCTGTGGATTATTGTCTCTTGCTGCAGCAAGTGTTCCTTTTTTGTTCGGATGATGGATTTCCGCAGGAATACGTGTTGAGGGTCCACCTGTGCCATGTAGAGAGCGTTTATCATCATGCCTTGATAGGGGGTCTCCTGTCTGGATCATGAATCCCTCAATGACTCTATGAAACCTGATGCCATCGTAGTATTTTTCGTTGACTAGTTTGATGAAGTTATCGCGGTGCAGGGGGGTGTCGTCGTAAAGACTGATGGTGATATCACCCAGATTGGTTTTGATAATGAACTGTTCAGGCATGTTATGCGCGTTTAAAGTAATAAATGAAGTAATAAATCCTATTTAAATCTTCCGGATATTTTCCAGAGGGATCGTTGTGCCAAAGCTGCTCCTGTAGAACCGGGATAGTCGGCTATGATTTTTGTGTAAAGCTCTGATGCTTTCTGAAGTTGGTTTATTGCCTGGTAACTGTCGGCTGCGTGATCAAGATATTGTGCTTTGAGCACGGTGTTTTCAGCTTTTTTGGAAGCTTCCTGATATGCATCTGCAGCCTGTCCTAATTGATTTTTACCAACATAGGAGTCGCCTGCACCTGCAAAAGCAGCAGCAGCAAGGTCATTATTTTTAATTGATACGGATTTGAAGACTTTTAAGGCGGAATCAAAATCCTTGATTGAGTAATAAGCATTGCCAAGCAGTAAGCTCGCCATGTTTCCGCTCGGGGTTCCGGAATAATCATCAGAAATTTTTTTCAATCCAGAAATGCTCCCAACGCCGCTAATTGCTGCTTTGTATTCTCCACGGTCAAGAAGTGGTGCTATCCTTGACAGTTGGAGTGCTGCTTCCTGTTCACTGGTTTGCTGGTGTCGCATCCAGAAGAAAGATCCGGTTCCGATACACACGAGTAATACAAGGACGGCGATAAATGCCGTTTTATATTTGATAGCAAAATAGAGCAAATTATCTTCTGCCAGTGGTTTCACATTTTGTAGAACGGGGGTACCTGTTTGTATCTCTTTCATAGCTGGTATTTCTAGTTGCTCGAATCTTTTGTGGGTTACCGGAAGTTTTTGCCCGGTATTCCGGCCTCCAACCTAAGCAAGTTTGCCTGATTTTCAAAATAATTGCGTAGTGAAGGTGGTCAATAATCCGCTGCCTTTATGGTGTGGATTATTGCGTTGATAATCTAAACAATTCAATGGTATTCTGTGCAATACCTTTCGCTGTTTCCGGTATGGGTATTTCCTTGATACGAGCTATTGCGGCAGTGACGATAGGGACATAAGCGGGTTCGTTTCTTTTTCCTCGATAGGGAACAGGTGTGAGATAAGGGGCATCGGTTTCGGTGAGTAGATCATCAAGTGAAACATTTTTGATAATCTCCGGTAGTATTGATTTTTTGTAGGTGACCGTTCCTGGAATGGAGAGTTTAAAGCCCTTTTGAATGCACTCATTTGCAATCAATAAGTCGCCGGAAAAGCAGTGCATTACTCCGCGCATGCCGGAATGGCTTTCCTCAGTAAGGATGTGCAGCATATCTTCCCATGCATCGCGACAATGGATAACTACTGGCATATCAAGATTACGCGCAAGTCGCAGCATCTGTCGGAATGCATCTTGCTGGGCTTGCCGGTTGTAGTCGGGATAATGGTAGTCGAGTCCTATTTCGCCAATTGCAACAACTTCAGGTGACTTGGCAAGGGTTTCAAGTTCTTGAAAAATACTCTCTTCGACAGGAAGCGTTGCTTCGTGAGGGTGAAGACCGACGTTGGCATAGATAAAATCGTAATCCCTAGCCAGCTCGATTGATTTTTTGCTCGTGGGAACATTAATACCCGGGTCGAGGAGCACACTGACCTGCTTTTCGATCAATCGCTCAATGACCTTTTTCCGATCATGATCAAATTCAGGAAATGATAAGTGGCAGTGAATATCAACGAACATTGTTTGTCTCTGTTGGAATACTCTCAGGAAATATCCTGTTATGAAAAAGGATCAGCATGCAAGCCCCTATGGTAATTGCTGAATCTGCGATATTGAAAATTGGCCATAAAGAGAGGTAGGTGCCAAAAAGCTTACCTTGATAAAGGTCAAAATAAATGAAATCAACAACCCTGCCGATGATTACCCGATCAATCATATTGCCGGTACCACCTCCAACGATAAGAGCGAAAGGAAGAAGAAAAAGAGTTGTCCGTTTTTTTGAAAAGATCACATAGAGAAGTACAACGACCGTAATAAGTCCTGTAAGGAGCAGGAGTACTATTGGTGGTGCGAATTCCATACCAAAGGCAACACCTTTGTTTTCTGTATAGGTCAGCGAAAGCAGGTCTGGAATGATGGTGATACTTTGAGCTGCATCCTTGAGAAAGGTAATGGCAAGTTTTTTTGTCAGCTGATCAATGGTGACAACCAGAACAATAAGGGAGAAAAACAATTTCATGTGTGAGACAAATAAGCGGGTTTGTTGTTATGTGGGTAGTGTTACTTGTTAATTTATTGTTGAATCTCTTTCAGAAGAGCGGTTCTTACTGCTGTTACAGGCATCAGCATACCGGTCCAGAGAGTAAATGAACGTTCTGCCTGGCTGATCAACATTTCAATGCCTGATATGGTTGTAGCTCCAGCATGTTCAGCTGCCTGCAGAAGCGGGGTATCAAGAGGGTTGTAAACCATATCGTACACAATCTGACCATGATGGATCAACTCCTGATCAAGAGGAATAATAGTGTTAATGCCTTTGTCGTCACGACCTTTAGTGCCGATTGGAGTGGCATTGACTATAACACGGCATTCCCTGATTTTATCAAGATCGTCAGACTGAACTATTGTGATAGGGAGCGTTTCCTCGTAACCTGTTTCATGAAGCATATCGCAGGCTTTTTTCGGGTCACGGACAATGAGGAAAATCTCTTTTGGGGTGAAAAATCGTCTGAATGCCTCGATTGCTGCAAGAGCGGCTCCTCCTCCTCCAAAAATACAGACGGGGTTGCCCGTTATGCGTTCTTTGTATGGAAGAAGAGGTGATGCGAAGCCGGAAATATCTGTATTGTGTCCTATGAGTTTTCCGTTCTCAATAACGATGGTGTTGACAGCCTTTATAGATGTTGCATCCGGTGATATTTCATCGAGAAAGGGAACAACGTTTTTTTTGTAGGGGATGGTGACATTAAATCCGGCGATACCGAGTGCTTTTGCACCGCGAAGGGCATCGGGGATTAGATTTTCTTCTGCAATGTTAAAAATGGTATAGTAATAAGGAATGCCAAGAAGTGCGCATGCCGTATTATGGATAAGCGGAGAGTATGAATAATCCACTGCACGGCCGATAAGACCAAGTATTTTTATTGCTTTCGTCATGCAGTGGTTCGGGGTCTCTACGTGATCAAGAAATTCCGAGCATCAGTCTGACGGAATCCTGCTGATAGAGTTCCGGAAAAGTGCTCTGAAAAAGCTGTTTTTTATCCGGATCAATTTTGAATGCTTTACTCAGAGCCTTCAGTGGAGGCATTTATCTGGCCAGCCTCTCTAAGAACAATGGCGAAATCAACCCATATCTGGGGACTTTCAGAATCGAGTATTATAATTTCGCGATAGGTTGCTATGGAATTTTCGAGATGATTGAGATTATACTCTATCTCTGCTTTCAGCAAGAGAAACTCGATGCTTTCGGGCGTTGTTTTTAAAGCCTGTTCGGTTGCAGTAAATGCTTCTTCATACTCTTCAAGAGCTTCATGACAGCATGCCAGTGCAAACCATGCATCGGCGAAATCATCGTTTACTTCTATGCAGCGGCTATAGCAGTGTATGGCTTCATTGTAGTCCTCAAGTTCTTCATAAGCTATTCCGAGATTATAAAGGGCATTGATGTCATCCGGTTCATATTCTAGGGTTTGCAGATAGCTTTCGGCAGCCTCTTCAATTCGTCCTGTTATGGCAAGTACGTTTGCCCGGTTATACCATGCTGAACTGAAATCATCAGAAATAGCCAGGGCCATGTCGTAAGAGTCAAGCGCTTCATCATAGCGCTTCATTTTACTCAGTACCAAGCCATTGTTATACCATGCGTTAATATTATATGGATCTTGATCAAGAGTTTTGCGGTAGCAGGAAGTGCTTGCCTCAAGATTACCAAGGATGTCCTTACAGTAGGCAAGTTCATACCATGCGTCTGCAAACTCAGGGTCAATCTCTAAAGCCTGTTCGAAATTCGATTCGGATTCAACGAATCGTTCAAGTCGCTGCAGGATAATTGTATTAAAGTATGCCAGCGCAAGATTCAAGCTCATTTCACTGTCTGAAGGACTGAATACAACCGCTTTCTGAAACGCCTTGAGAGCATCATCGAAACAGCCGTTCAAGGTTAGACAATTGCCGAGGTGAAACCAGGTTTCCGTGTTGTAAGGCGCTATTTCCTCAAGACGATGGGCAACTGCCAGCGCTTCAAGCAGAAAGCCATCTTCGTTATACTGATTGATCCGGTCAAGAAGATCTTCCGAATCAAACATAGAGTCAAGACCATCAAGGTCAGGAGGTTCTTTTCCCAATGATCCTGATGAGTTATGGTGATTATCGTCGAAAAAATCAGGTGCGTTCATAAACAATCGTAAAGAGTTTTTCTATCGTCCGTCATACTACTCATTAATAAATATAACAGAATTTTATTAAGAAAAACATTCTGAAAGGATGACAATGGCTGGTGCGAAAACAATCATGGCCGATAAAAATGGTAGATTGCTTCGGCAATTTTGCTTCCTGTTACAGCCTTCAGTTCCTCGATTGTGGCTTGTGAGACAGCATTAACAGACCCAAAGTGCTCAAGCAGTTTAAATGCTGTTTTTTCTCCAAGTCCTGAAATTGTCGTGAGTTCAGTCTGCAAAGTTCTCTTGGTTCTCAGCTTTCGGTGATAGGTAATGGCAAAACGGTGGGCTTCATCACG
>JAPLFE010000089.1 GCA_026390855.1 Chlorobiales bacterium
TAATAAACTCAACCAAGGAGGCACAAAACATGATGTAACGTTTCTTCCTCATCCCTTTCTTTCTCAGCACTTTCTTCCTCCGTGCTTTCTTTCTTAGTACTTGCAACAAGAATTTTGTTATAATCCCAGAAGAAATCGGCAGTGGAACTTTCCATTTTTTTAAAGAGAATAAACCTCTATCCAGCACAAAAGTCCTTTATGATCCAACCACCTCTCTTCCTCAGCTCTTTTTTTCTTAGTACTCAGTACTCAGTACTTTCTTTCTCATCTCTTTCTTTCTCAGTACTAATTTTATGAAATATTCAGTCACGATCCGCAAAGATTTATCCATCCTGAAAATTGAAGAAGGAAGCTTTGATCTTCTTCATGCAGAAGCATTTAATTCCGCAGTCGATGATTTGATTGTCAAGGAGCAGAGCAAAAACCTGATCATCGATTTTTCGCATGTCAAAGCTATTGATTCCATCGTTATCACCTCCATACGGTTTGCTCAAGAATGCGCTAATAAAAATGGGGGAGTGGTTGTTTTCGTATCACTCAACAAGCTAATCAAGGAGCTGCTGAAACTTCAGGAACTCGACAAACAGCTCTATATTTATTCTTCGATTAACGAGGTAATGACCCTGATCGCCCCTGACATAAAAGGCAAAAAGGCAGGCCGTGTTAAAAAAATTGTGCACGGCGATGACATTATTGATGAACTTGCCGATCTCGAAGTTATCGCTATACCAGAAATCCCTGAAAATGATCTTGCCGTTGAACTTGAATCTGAGTTGGAAGTTGACCTTGATGACGATAAAGATGAGAATGATGAAAGGGTTGATCAGGATCTTGATGATGATCAACCAGAATTCAATGAATCCGATCCTCCAGTTGTAAAAAAAACTGGATCCAAAAAAAGAGGACGACCAAAGTCAGAGAATAAGGTAAACCCTGCAAAAGAATGAATTTTCCTATTTCCTTGTAATTCAAAAGCCTGCAGGGAAGGATGACGGAGGCAGCATGCTTTTCTGCCGCCGAACAGAAGTCCTTGTTTACATGCAGGCCTCTTTTATGGTGCATTCCAATCATCTTGAGCTTGCGCAGGTTCATTGCCATTTTTTGTAGCATCCAACTCTCTTCCTCTTCCCATTCCTCCTCAGCACTGTACTTTCTTTCTTAGCGCTTTTTTCCTCAATACTCTCTTTCCCTGCACAAGTTTTTCAATAATCTGTCGTCATAATAATTGAGATAATGGTAGACGTGTGGATTATTAACTGAATAAAATGAATAAACGATGAAAAAGACAATGATGCTGGTGTTAACTACAACACTGCTTGGGTTCGGAAGTATTGCTTCAGCAGCAACAGATTACAGCCACTATTCAGATAGTGAATTAGCTGGTCTTCGTACAAAAATGCGGAGCTCATCCATCGACGAACGTATATCCTATCGCCAGGAATGTCAGAAAAGATTTTCGGAACAGGGCCCTGATACCCGAGAGCGCTGCATGAGATCGTCAGAGGGAAGAGGGCAGTACCGCAGAATAAACGGATTGCAGGAACGACTGGGATTGAACGAATCACAGAGCGCTAAAGTCAAGGAACTCCGCGAAAAACAGTTCACTCTTGTGGTTGCAGAAAGGAAGGAAATTGTAGCATTAAACCGCGAACTTCAGAAAGAGTCATTTAAAACAAGTCCAAACCAGAAAAAGCTCGAGGAGCTTTCCGACAAAATCGGCAAGAAACATGCATTGCTTGCCCACCTGAAAAGCAAGCATCTTACTGAACTGGCTTCGATCCTTACACCCGCTCAGCGCGTAAAACTCCAGACAATAAGAGATGCCCACGAGTTACGGCAACATCATGGCAGGTCATGTGAATAAGAAGCTAAGCGGTGTAACAGCAAAAAAGCACGCCGGACAACAGTACCGGCCTGCTTTCTTCTGTCCAGGATATCGACAGCTTTTGATACCGATGAAAAGGAAGGGTAATACGAAAGAGAAAACCAGAAACGAATGAAAAGAGAACTCAATACTCTGTGGCGAACAGACTCGCATCAATTGATACCGGACTTTTCGAACAACAAAAAGTTCAAAAAGAAAAAGACTTGTAAGTCACACTTGCATGAACAGCACTTATCTGTTTATAAAAATGCTTATCCACCATATCTTCATATCCTTTCCAGTATACCTGAAAAAGCAACGCTGCTCCAAGCCTGTGATGTTGTAGGAAAATGGCTTGATGAACACCCCGAACAATGGAATAAGCCAAGCTATCAACTCGTCATTAAAGCCCTCGAAGCAGCTTTTTCAGAAAACGAAACCTGCCTCCGACGTACAGGATAGCGGCATATTTCAGCGTAGTTTGCGAGTGATTCATGAAATTGCTGGTAGCGAAGAGAAGCAATGATGGTGGGCGAGTGTATAATGGGGTTTGTCTCATAAATTCATAAAATAGTTGACGCCACTACTGAAAAGTATTGGCGTCAACTAAATTGGCATATGAATTAGTCAGTAGAATAGCGTACTTCTATTTCTTGCTTCAGGCGAATATAGTCTTGATTTTTTACGCTGCCAGTCGTCAGTTTGTCGTTAAGCTCACTAAGCTCTTTCCCTTTCTTTTTATCTAGAGAAGCTTTTGTCGCGTAATAATTTATAGATTTTGCGCCATCACTTCCGCTAACAGGGTCCCAAAGGATTGATGCAGGCCAGCAGAGCAGGTTTACAATACCGAGTCCAGTATTTCCTGTATAGAATGAGCCTCCGCCAGGTAATATACCAAGTGCCGCTGCTGTACTTGGGCTCTTTTCTTCTACAAGAACTCCTTTCGATTTCCATGATTTATACTCAATTGTCTGCATTGAGTTCAACGGAGTAGCACATCCTGAGATTAAATAACCAGCAACACCAAACACAAGCCACTGAGTGACTTTTTTCATTGGGTTCTCCTTTCAATTAAAATAATTTGAAAAAAAATATAACGATAGTAACCGCGACAGGTTACAAAAATGAATCCGTTAATCCTAAGTAAATAAATAACATGGGGAATATATAGCGTGTTTATAGCTGAATGTATATGTTTTTTTTAATAAATATAAGCGAAAATATAGTGTATATTTTTTTATAGAATTGCTGCTCCTGTCTACCTCTTTCCGCATAATGAAATAAGTGTTAATGGGAGAAAGCAAATAGGAGTGTTGCAGCTTTCCGATCTGTATCACTCATCATAGCCTTTTCGTTGCTCCTACACTGTATGTATACTGAAAAAATACGATAGCGAAGGGAAGCAACGATGGCAGGGGAGTGTCTGCGTAGGTTGTGGGTTATTACCGAACCCTAACAGTTAAAATCCGTAAATATTATAAACCTCCTGTTTGTGCTTGAACTCAACTCTTGTATCCTTCACTCATCACTCATCACTCATCACTCATCACTCAGTACCTTCTTTTCTTTCTCAGTACTAATTAGCTCAAATATTGTTCTGCTGCAATCCAATCCTCAATATCTGATCCATGGTTTGATCCTTTCTCTTCCCATAGGTAATACGCAATAAGTCTGATCTCTTCCACACCCTGTTCCATCGACTTTACTTCACTATCGTTCGTCTTACTTGTCATAGTTGCCTTTGTTATTCAATTTGTCCGCTATGATAAACCGCGCGATTATAACACTGCACTTTCTTTTTTATCACAGCGCACTATAGTAATTAAACGCAGCACAAACAAACTATATTTCGTTATAATCACTTTATTCAAGATCCTCCTCATTTTCAATCCTCTATCCTGAGTAGCCCCCTATCCTCCAATTCTTCTCTCTTTCTTTCTTAGTACTTTCGTTCTAATAATTAATTTCCCTTAACTTTTTTTCTATCTTTTTTATTTGAAGAGGCAAAGTATCAATAATCTCAAGTCGTGAACTTTCGCAGGGCTCACTCATAGAAAGCTCTACATTACCATCACTTCCGTTGATCTTCAGCCAGCCCTCAGTACACTGCATGATACCCTTTACCCGTGAGAATGGAAAAGAGTTGATTACCTCCGAAAGGGCAATTTTATCGAAGCAGTAATCGGTTCCTATCAACCAGCTTCCACTCCAATATCCCTCTCCGGAACCCTCGCGCATTGTCCACGACTCTATGCTTGCAGGTTTAACTTCTTCATGGGTCGTTTCTGACAATCTGCTTGAAATAAAGGCGATCTCTTTGGCAGGATGGGCGTCAGGAAATCCTGCCATGCGTAAGGGATTTCGAGGGAGCTCAAGCAGCTGAGGGTCCAGTTTCCCGAATGAAATCATCGAAGATGCTGCTTTTGGAGGTATTGAACCAGTGACCAGCTCCATAAACCTGGAACAGTCATCATCACTGTAACAATCCGCCTTGTTGCCAACAAGCACATCGGCAAGGTTGAGCTGATCCTGAAATACAGGATGCTCCCTATATTTTGCTTCCGTAAGCTTACGGGCATCAACAAGGCAGATGGTTGCCCTGAGGTCCAGAATATCACAAAAATAACCACTGGTAAGCGTGCGGATAATCTTCAGAGGATGGCCAATTCCTGTTGGTTCTATAAGAATCCTGTCGGGATAGGTATCGCGGATAAGGCGGTTCAACGCAACTTCAAACGCCTGTCCAGCAGTGCAGCACAGGCAGCCTCCTGCAATTTCCCTGATCGAAACCCCTTTATGTGGCCCAATCAAAGTAGCATCAACCCCTATTTCACCAAACTCATTAACGAGCACTCCCCATCGTTCACCTGCTGGTTTTTCCGAAAGCAGAGAGTTAATAGCCGTACTTTTCCCCACCCCAAGAAATCCTGTAACAATCGTAGTCGGAATATCATGTACTTTTTTCATAAACTGTTGCAGTTAAAATCAACTATCCAATCCATCTTCTCTTTCTTCCTCATCACTCAGCACTTTCCTCCTCTGCATTTTTTCATAATACAGAGATTTCCCCAAACTTATTAACAAGCACTCCTCATCGTTCACCCACAGGTTTTTCCGAAAACAGAAAATTAATAGTCGTACTTTTTCCCAGCCCATCCTCTCTTTCTTCCTCAGCACACTCTTTCTCAGTACTCTCTTTCTGAGTTCTTTTTAAAAAGCGCTCCCTGTAACTATTGGCATTTCTTTATATTGAAGCAACTCTTTTGTAAATAAAAATTGAAGCACCCCGGCTCCCGAACTACCCGTACAAGACCCTGATTCTTCGATATGGCTCTGAAAAAATCCGAACTTTATTCCTCACTATGGCAAAGCTGTGACGAACTCCGTGGAGGCATGGACGCCAGCCAGTACAAGGACTATGTCCTCTGACATTGAAGCACTGAATGCGAAGCTGACTAAAGCTCACCAGCTCAAGCAGGGTATTATGCACAACCTGTTAACCGGTAAAATTCGACTGATATGAAAAATTATTATCGTTTGATGCTTGGGCGTAAAAGCTCATACTCATCCGAATGTTTTACTGGAGGATTCATCGGGACTGACTTTGCTATTAATGAAGACCTAAGCAAAAAACTACCTGAAGAATGGAGGACATTCAATAAACAGTTTATTCCCTTTATTCTTGCTAACGAACCTGGTAAAACAAAAATCGGTGCTGGTTTAGCTTGTGGCGCTCTTTGGACTGTATCAAAAGGCATTAAGAAAGGAGATATCATTTTTAGTCCTGATGGTACCGGATCATACCGAATAGGAGAAGTTCTGGGTGACTACTATTACGCATCAGGACAAATTCTGCCTCACCGCCGAAAAGTGCGCTGGCTCAATACAACCATAGACCGCGGGGTAATGAGTGAGGCGCTCCAAAATTCTACGGGTTCGATAGGTACCGTGAGTAATATTTCCGTTTATCGAGACGAAATTGAGCGGTTGATAGGTACTTTATCCATACCTACTGCTCTTTTATCTGCCGATCCTACCATTAAAGATCCAATAGCATTCGCTATGGAAAAGCATCTTGAGGCTTTTCTTGTAGCTAATTGGAATCAAACGGAACTAAGCCGCAATTTTACAATTTATGAGGAGGATGGTGAGCCTGTAGGGCAGCAATACGCAACAGATGCCGGACCGATTGATATTCTTGCCATCAGTAAAGACCGTAAAAAACTTTTAGTGGTTGAGCTCAAACGGGGTCGTGTAAGTGATGTAGTTGTTGGCCAGGTACTCCGATATATGGGCTTTATTAAAGAACAGGTAGCAGAACTGGATCAAGTGGTCGAGGGAGCTATTATCGCTCTTGAAGATGATAAAAAAATGCGATGGGCTCTTATGTCGGTTCCGTCGATATCATTTTATCGCTATCAGATTAATTTTAAACTAATTAAAGTATAATATAAGTATTGTCGTTGTGTGGAGCGCATAACCTTGAACTGCTTAATGACCTAGTTTTGGGATGCACTCGATATTCCTACTATTTCGGTGACTTTCCCGACATTGAAGACCACAGATCATAGAAAAGAAATTTCTAAAAAGCAGGATGCAACTCCCATGATACCGATTCGCATATTTATCAGCAGTGTAGAGAAAGAGTTCTCAAGTGAATGTGAAGCACTGCGTGATTATTTGCGCAGTGATGCCCTCATGAGGCGCTTTTTTGAGCCATTCCTGCTTGCAGAGACTCCTGCTGTCGATCGTCGCCCTGATGAACTCAATCTTTCTGAAGTCGAACAGTGCGATATCTACCTCGGCTTGTTTGGTAATGAGTATGGAGATGAGGATGCTGCTGGTCTTTCTTCAACAGAACGTGCATTCGATGCAGCTGCAAGCCTTCACAAGTCAAGGTTAATCTTCGTCAAAGAAGGGTGGGCCGAAACCCGGCACCCCAAAATCGAGAAGCTTATTCAGCGAGCGGGTAAACAACTTATCATGAGCCGATTTACGACGAGCGCTGAACTGCTTGCCGGTGTTTATGCAGCCTTGGTTCAGATGCTCGAAATTCGCCAACTGCTCCGTACAACCCTGTTTGATGCGGCGGTATGCCACGATGCCACGCTAGCTGATCTGGATGATGAAGCCATCTCCCGATTTATTCGTAACGCACGCTGGTCACGCGGGTTTCCGCTTCAGGAAGAGTTATCCTCTTTTGATCTTTTAACGCATCTCAATCTGTTAAACAACGATCGGCCTACCCAGGGTGCGGTGTTGTTGTTTGGTAAACATCCTCAGCGTTTTCTTATCTCTTCAGAGGTTAAGTGTGCGCATTTTCATGGAACGCAGATAGCCAAGCCTATTCCATCATTCCAGGTCTATAAGTGGAGAGCTTTTGAGCTGGTTGATCAGGCTGTTGACTTTATTCTTTCAAAAATTGATATAACAGTCGGTACTCGCGCCGATAGCACAGAAGTTCCCGTGACGTACGAAATCCCTCCGGAAGTTGTACGAGAGGCGATTGTTAATGCTGTAGTACATCGTGATTATGCCAGTAGCGGCAGTGTTCAGGTTATGTTGTTTGCTGACCGACTGGAGGTCTGGAACCCCGGAACCCTTCCACCATCATTAACTCTGGAACAGCTCAGAAAACCCCATGGTTCAGTTCTTCCAAACCCGCTGCTCGCTGAGTCATTCTGTCTTGCCCGGTATATTGAGCGCATGGGTACAGGCATAGGTGATATGATTTCCTTATGCCGTAAGGCAGGCCTGCGTGCACCTGATTTCAGTCTTACGGATGGTTTTGTTGTGACCATCTGGAGAAAACAAAACAACACCATAAATCTTTCAGTAGAGGAGAGTATCTACTTCACCGGCGAAGTCAAAGGGGTAGTTACCAGTCAAGTCACCGGTGAAGATAAAGGTGAAGTAAGCGGCCAAGTAATAGGTGAAGTAGCCGGTCAAGTGACAGGTGAAGTGGTGGGTGAAGTAGGGCGACTTGTTTCTGTTCTTCATGGAGAGATGAAACGCACTGAAATTATGCTTTTACTTGGTCTTAGGAGCGACGATAACTTCCGCAATAATTATCTGGTTCCATCCCTCAAAGCTGGTCTGATAGAGATGACTGTTCCTGATAAACCAAATAGTCGGTTACAGAAATATCGCCTCACCAAAAAGGGAATGAAACTGCTGACCAAACACTAACGGATAACTCATGGATCAAGAAAACCAGCACATCGAATGGAAGGAATCATGGCGGGACGACTACCTGAAATGGATTTGTGGTTTTGCAAATGCTGAAGGCGGTATACTGTTAAAAGAAAATCGCTTGAGTTATGTTGGATCATCCCGAGCTGTTTATTGGGAGGTGTTGCCATGAGCGCCATCGGTAAAAGTTTGGTTTTACCGGCACTCCGCTGCTTAAACAAGATGCAGCAACTACCCTTGAAGTTTTTGGCTACTACATCCATACCTACAAGTTTAACGAAGCTGTTGAAGACAGGGTTGTAGCTTGATCTTATCTATGAAGCCCGCGACATCGATCAGCGACTTGGATCGGAAGATAAAATTGATGCATGGTTCGATGCCAAAACCAGAGGATTGAACGAGTGGCAGAAAGCTGCTCTTCGCGAAGAGTGGGGAACAATGCAGAGTGTTCTCAGCTCGCGTGCACGCATGGGTCGCCTTGTGAACGATATTGTTTTAGATTTCAGTGTAAAACCGCGCCTCAGTAACAATCGCGGCAATGCTCTATTGGTGGCATCGAGCATCTACGAGGCGTGCAAATATTTCGAACTCTTCCAGAAGGTTGGCTTTAAAAACAAATTAGCTCTGATTACCTCCTACAATCCTCAGACCAGAGATATAACAACGGAAGATACAGGGGCCAATACCGAAACAGACAGGGAGTTTATCTACGCGATCTATACTACGCTTCTGCAGAATGTGGAGGCGGCGCCTGGTAAGTCCAAAACAGAAACCTACGAAGACAACGCCAAAAAACTGTTTAAAACCCAGCCAGCCAATATGAAACTGCTTGTAGTGGTTGATAAGCTCCTGACTGGTTTTGATGCGCCAAGCTGCACCTGTCTTTATATCGATAAACGTATGCAGGATCACGGCCTTTTTCAGGCTATCTGCCGCACAAACCGTCTCGATGGCGACGACAAGGAGTTCGGGTACATCGTCGATTATAAAGACCTTTTCAGAAAAGTTGAAAAAGCTATCGCTGTCTATACTTCAGAGCTTGACCATAGCGACACCAGTGGGGGAGAGCCTGAAGTCATGATGCAGGAGCGCTTGGCAAAGGGTCGTGAGCGGTTGGATAATGCATTCGAAACTCTTGCGTTACTCTGTGAACCGGTTGATCCACCCAAAAGTGAGTTGGAGTATATCCATTACTTCTGCGGTAACCCCGAAATTGCTGAGGAACTCCTGGAACGTGAATCCTCACGTGTCGCCCTCTATAAAGCTACAGTTGCACTTCTGCGTGCCTATGCAAATATTGCTGATGAGTTAGAAGCCTCAGGGTACCGGGCAGGGGAGGTCGAACAGATCAAAAAAGCCGTGAACAACTATCTCAACCTGCGGGAAATCATCCGTAAAGCCAGTGGCGAATCTCTTGATTTGAAGGCGTACGAAGCCGACATGCGTCACCTTATCGACACCTATATCGAAGCTGATGAATCAAGGCTCATTTCGCCTTTCGGTGATATGCCACTGATGGAGCTTATTGTCAAGTCCGGAATTGCTGAAGCAATCAACATTTTGCCTGATGGAATCAAAGGGAGTAAAAACTCCGTTGCGGAAACCATCGAAAATAACGTTCTTCGCAAAATCATCAAAGATCACCTGAACGATCCAGCCTATTACGATAGGATGTCCACCCTGCTTGATGAAATTATTGCCCTGCGCCGCCAGCAGGCAATTGAGTACGAAGAGTATCTGAAGCGTATCGCTGAATTGGTAAAACGCGTCGAAGCAGGCCATGCTCAGGATACACCCCCGCAGCTCAATACTCCTGGGCGGCGTGCGCTCTATAGTAATCTCCAAAAAGCCCGGCTTGATACTGGAGATAACAAAGTCGGGGAAGATTCTGAAGAATACCAGGAGCATAACCCCAACATTCTGCACTTGGCACTTTCCATCGACGAAACCGTTAAAAAAGTTCGGCCTGATGCCTAGCGAGGAGTCAAAACACGCGAGCAGGTTATCAAGCAGGCTTTGTTCGATGTTTTACAGGATGACTCTGAAGTTGAGCGCCTTTTTTTAATCGTCATGCAGCAAAACGAATACTGATGGTTACAGTTACAACAGTCAACCTCGGTGATATTGCGGTAGATGTGGTTATGAAGGATATTAAAAACATCCATCTGAGTGTCTACCCGCCTTTTGGAAAAGTGCGCGTGTCAGCGCCTTTACGCATGAACATCGATACCATAAGGATATTTGCAATATCCAAGCTTGGTTGGATAAAAAAACAGCAGCAAAAGCTTCAGGCTCAAGAACGTGAAAGCCCGCGGGAGTACCTCAACCGCGAAAGCCATTATCTCTGGGGAAAGCGATATCTGCTCCACCTCCTCGAACCCACCCACAATAACCACTTCCTCACCCTCATATCCCAGGCAATGCCAAAATGGCAATTCTACCGTGATGAACTCAATAAACTCCCGGTAACCCACGAAAAATGGTCCTATTAACCCCTCTTCCTAATCCCAATCCCCCTCAGTACCCCTTTCTTCCTCAGCACTGTTATGTAAAAACCCAAGCAAAAAGAGAGACTTTTTTGAAAGAAAATATTTCTTCCACATCCTCTCCGTTATAGCTTGGCCGGAAAGTCACACCGCCATCGTTCAATCTGCGTGTCAGCAGTCATCCAATGACCTTTATTTACTTTGACCAGCCCATCTCATTGAACCTGTTATGAACAGACAGCGGCGCCCTGAATTTGCCCTGCTGCATTGTCACTTTTAAAATAGTAGGTGTGGCCTCAACCTCACGAAAAATCTCGGTTGTCTTCTCTGAAGACAGAGGCAGTGCTGAGAAAAAGGTCCACACCAGATGTCAATCTGGCCGTCAAAGTGCACGGGTTATTCTGGGCACCTCTATTTATTAGGAAATACTATATCTTTATAAAAAGTAATAAGTTAGCATCATGAAGAAAGGGTAATATTTCGTATTATAAAGAAATACTCCTCATTACTCCCTTTTTCATGAAAAACATCAATCCATTAGGCATGTTTGACGAGCATTTTCTGCTTGAAAGACTTACCAAGCTCAAAGATCCTCTCGTCAAACTCGAAGCACATATCGAATGGAAAATTTTCGCTCCGATACTTGATGTGGTGTTCAATAAGCCTGAAAATAGAAGCAATGCAGGCAGACCTCCTTTCGACCGGGTTATGATGTTCAAGATTCTCATTCTCCAAAGCCTCTATAATGTCTCAGATGACCAGATGGAGTTCCAGATCACCGATCGCCTGAGTTTTAAACGATTTCTCGGCCTGAAATCGAGTGACAGAGTTCCTGACAGTAAGACTCTCTGGAAGTTCCGTGAAACCCTCGTCCAAGAAGAGATTGTCGAAGCATTATTCTATCGTTTTAACCAAGAACTTGATGACCAAGGTATCTTTGCTAAGACAGGCCAGATAGTCGATGCCAGTTTTGTCGAGGTTCCCCGACAACGCAATACACGGGAGGAAAACAAAGAAATAAAAGCCGGTAAAACCCCGGATGCATGGAAAGAGAAACCCCATAAGCTCCGACAGAAAGACGTTGATGCTCGCTGGGTTAAAAAGAATAAGTTGCTTTTTTATGGTTACAAAAATCACATCAAAGCTGATAAGGACACAAAACTCATCAGCACCTATACTGTCAGTAGTGCGTCTGTTCATGATTCCCAGGAACTTGAAGCGCTTATCGATCGTGAAGACAGAGGCCAGAAACTCTATGCCGACAGTGCTTATACCGGTCAGGACGATAGTATCGACTGGTGTGACATGATAAGCGAAGTGCATGAAAAAGGCGTCAGAAACCACCCGTTGACCGATGAACAGAAAACTTCCAATCGCTTGAAATCAACTTTCAGGGCAAGGGTTGAGCATATCTTCGGATATATGACCAACAGCATGGACGCCATGCATATTTGTACCATCGGGATCCTCAGAGCAGCAGCAAAAATTGGGTTGACGAATTTGACCTATAATATGATGCGCTGTGTACAGCTCAAGAAAAAAATCTATCCCATCATAGGATAAGTGCGTCGGGTTGTAAGTAAAACGGAGCATTTCACGTTCAAATATTGACAAAGAACACTTTCTACCAGATCATTAAGATTGAAATCTTGATCTGTGCCATTCGGCACGATAATCTTGATCTCAAAAGTCTATTCTTAGAGGTTCCCT
>JAPLFE010000047.1 GCA_026390855.1 Chlorobiales bacterium
GGGGCAAAGAACGCCATCCGCACCGTTTTACCGAAACACTTGAATCCACCTCGCAGGATCGAGAGCATCCCTTTTGTTCGCAACTCCCGCACAAGGCTATCAATCAGCACAGATTCAGCATTGCCACGGTTCAGCATCGAAAACCGCTCCCAGAACTCCGGCTGAGTATCCTTAACAAACGCAACAACCTCATCAGGAAAAATTGCAAGCTTCTTGTCGTATGCCAGTGGGTCACCCTTGATATACCCGCCACAGTTTAGCAGCGATTGCTCTATGGAGTGCTCGAAGTTGGATTCTTTGTGCATATGGGTTTCTTAGATTCAAGAAATTTTACCCTATATGGGTCTCATTGTCTATTCGCTTTAATAATGCAGTCCAGTCGTCTTTACTTGTCGTGGGATAACACCATTAAAATGCGATTTGAATATTTCCTGTTACTGCATCGGTGACGAGTGCAGTTCGGTACTCTTTAAGCCGCTCAATTGCTTCAGTTATTTGTGTTTTTTGACGATCAATTATTGCTATTTTTTTGTCAATGTATTGAGCTATGGCTTGCTGTTCTTCGAGCGGGGGTTTGATGATAAATGCATTGTTGATAACGTACTGAGGGAGGCCAAAGCGAGTTACACCATTTGCTCTAACAATAAATTGTGCATTAAATTGAGTGGACTGAAAAAGTCGGAAAAGATATTTACCGAACATCTCTTTTTGCTTAATCTGTGTCAGATGATAACCGCAAAGGATATCGTTAAAACTTTCTCTGACATATGCAGGTACAGCTATGTCATAAGGTGTTTCAGAGTCCTTTGTTACGATAACATCACCTTCGGATAAATGGAATTTTCCTATTTCTTCTTGTGTTGCTGTCGCTTGCATAAAATCAAGAGTTGAGTCGATCTCAAAATTATTGTAAACATCTGAATAGTTACAGAGCAAAACGGGAAATTCGCCGTCACTTGTTTTTTTATCGACATTACTTGGTTGAACAATCGAAACAAACTTGAGACGCTTTACCTCCCAATGCTCCGGAATCTCTCCAAGCCAAACAACGCCAGAATCTTTCATGGAGACTGAAGGGTCAATGCCTTTGGTAACTGCTTGAATGATTAGTACGGTGCATTTTTCGTCAAGTTTTTTGAGCAGAGCTTCTTTTTTGGCTATCAGATCATCGATCTGTGCTGTTTTTCGGTCAAGGAAGCTTGCTATTGCTTGCTGTTCTTCAAGCGGTGGTTTGACGATAAATGAATTGTTGATAACATACTGAGGAAGGCCAAAGCGAGTTACACCATTTGCTCTAACAATAAATTGTGTATTAAATTGAGTGGACTGAAAAAGTCGGAAAAGATATTTACCGAACATATTTTTTGACTTAATCTGTGTCAGATGATATCCGCAGATGACATTGTTAAAACTTTCCTTGACATATGAAGGCACTGCTATGTCATAGGGAGTTTCAGAGTCCTTTGTTACGATAACATCACCTTCGGATAAATGGAATTTCCCTATTTCCTCTTGTGTAGCAGTTGCTTGCATAAAATCAAGAGTTGAGTCGATCTCGAAGTTGTTGTAAACATCAGAATAGTTACAGAGTAAAACAGGGAATTCGCCATCAATTGTTTTTTTATCGACATTACTTGCCTGAACAATCGAAACAAACTTGAGGCGCTTTACTTTCCAGTGTTCCGGAATCTTCCCAATCCACTCGACACCGGAGTCCTTATAAGCCGGATATTTCTGATAGCGGCTCATTCAACAACCTCCCTGAGCAGATTGAGGATGTCCGTTTCAAGTGCTTTGATGTCCGCCTCAATCTCTTCGAGCGGGCGGGGTGGTTTGTAGACGTAGAAGTGGCGGTTAAGCGGGATTTCGTAGCCGACTTTGGTTTTGCTGTGGTCTATCCATGCATCATTGACGTGCGGCAGTACCTCGGCCTTGAGATATGCTTCACAGTGATCACGCACCAGTTTGAGCAGCTTTACATTGCTGGCATCTTTTTCGTAACCGATTGGCAGCGGCAAAATAGTATCGTCAGGCAGTGACAGTAGTTCAGTGTCGCGCAGTTCCGGATCAGGTTCAGAGTTGCCTTTGCCGTCGCGGCAGATTTCCGCTGTTTCATCGCGTTCACCGAGAACATTGATGATCGCTTTTTTCAGTGGCGCATCAATTTTTATGTCAGCAAATTTGAGCGCTGCATCAAGCTCTTTTGTGAATACAGATCGGTTTTTATAGAGAATTGCCGCATCCATGCTGAAAAGTGATTCAAGCACTGCCTGCTGTAGAATTTTGCCGTTTCGGAAAGCCTCTTCCTGCGCTTCAACGGTTCTCTTTTTACTCAGTATAAGGTTATGAAATGCTGTTTCATCTTTCAGCCGTTCAATGCGTTCAGGACTTGCCTGAAAATTCAGACGCAGGGGCCGCTCTACCGTCATTTTCAAAAAGCCGAAATCAATGTTCCGGAATATTTTTGAGCAGATGCGGGTTTCTTCACTGCCGCTATTCTGCACCCTGCATTTGGCATTCTGCCTGAACTCACCGAAAAGCCTTACCAGTTCATTGATGTGTTCATCAGAGAGCTCATTACGTTTGTTACCCATGCTCTTTTTCATCTTCCGGAAGTGGCGGGTGCCGTCGATGAGCTGCACATAGCCCTGGCGTTGCTTTGGTTTTTTGTTGGTGACAAGCCAGATATAGGTGAAGATGCCTGTGTTATAGAACATCTGGTCGGGCAGAGCTATGACGGCATCGAGCCAATCATTTTCGATGATCCAGCGCCTGATATTGCTTTCACCGCTTCCGGCATCGCCCGTGAAAAGGGGGGAACCGTTGAAGACAATGGCAATACGCGACCCGTCGCCTCCGCTCTTGGGCGATTGGTGAAACTTGGAGATCATGTGCTGCAGAAAAAGCAGTGAGCCGTCGTTGATGCGCGGAACTCCGGCTCCGAATCGGCCACTGAATCCCTGATCAGCTTCATCATCCACATAACTTTTTTCAGGCTTCCATTCCACACCGAATGGCGGGTTGGAGAGCATGAAATGAAACTGTTTATCCGGATGACCGTCTTGCGGTACGAAATTGTATGAGCGACTTTTTGCATCCTTGATACCGATTGTATCGCCATAGACAAGGTTGCTGATTTCCTCGTCCTTGATGAGCAGGTCGGAGCAGCAGATAGCGTAGGATTCGGGGTTATACTCCTGCCCGAAGAGTTCGATATTGGCGTCAGGGTTTTTGCGTTTGATGTACTCTTCGGCAACCGAAAGCATACCGCCGGTTCCTGCTGTCGGGTCGTAAATTGTGCTGTATTTGCCTGCCTTGAAAACCTCATCTTCGTAAACGAACATCAGTTCAACCATGAGCCGAATCACTTCGCGTGGGGTGAAGTGGTCTCCAGCCTCTTCATTGGCCTGTTCGTTGAATTTCCTTACCAGTTCCTCAAAGAGGTAACCCATCTGGAGGTTTGAGAGCTTGGAAGGCGAGAGGTCGATCTCTGAGCTGCAGAATTCCTTTACAATGAGGTAGAGGCGGTTGTTGTCGTCAAGCTTTTCGATCTCCTTTTCGAATTCGAATTTTTCGAAAATGTCGCGCACTCGAGGGGAGAAGCCGTTGATGTATGAAATCAGGTTGTTGGCGATATTCGGTGCATCGCCGAGCAGTTTATGGAATGTGAACTGGCTGTTGTTGTAGAGTGCCTGCTTGCGGTTGCCGCCGTTTGCAACTCTTGACAGAGCGGCTTCGAGCGCCGGGCCGGTCATTCCTTTTGCCTGTAGTTTTTCCTGTTCTGCCAGTACTTTATCTTTGGTTGGTTCAAGCACAAGATCGAGACGGCGAAGGATGGTCAGGGGCAGCATGACGTGGCGGTACTGCGGGGGACGATAAGGCCCTCTGAGTTTGTTGGCAATGTTCCAAATAAATCCTGCTATATCCTGATTGTTGCTTACTGCCATGGTATTACGGTACTTCTTGGAATTAAAGGGAGAAACGGGTTAACCGCTTTTTGTTAAGATAAGAGAATGTGGGTATGACTGATCTCTATCTGTTGGAGAAGCAACACGTTAATGTACAAAAAATTTACGTTGTGCAGAATAACGGTGTTCTTAAATTCAGTAGAGACCAAGAAATTTTAAAGCTTCAAAAAAACGATAGGGGCTTGGGAAGCTTGTTGTACTGAACCTGTCTGTTTATTTCTTCTTTTGCATCTGCAATGCTTTTTCGGAAATAATTTGTTCGACGTTTGAGGAAATGGAGAGGCTGCGCATGAGATCGAGCATGTTTTGTTCAACGTTGAGGTTCAGTTCGATGGGCCGTCCGTTCTGAAAGTCGGGGTTTGTTCCCTTGAGCTGGATAGTAATGGCTGATTTGCCGTCTGGCGCCATATTGATCGAGGATATAAGCTGCACGTAAAGAAAGTTTGACAACGCTTCGTAGGTCGTGCGAAGTCCCTGGTTTGCCGCTGCTCGTTCTTCAGGTGTGGTGGCGTAAATGATCTGCCCTGATTGTTCGGCGTTCATACCTCCATCCTTGATTTCAAACACGTCGTTTTTCATTTTTACCGGGATGGTCCCTTTGACGGTACCTGTTGCATATACTTTTTTCGTGCCCTGCAGGTCGAGCAGCTTCTGCAACGGAATGTTGTCGAGCTGCAACTCGGTTTCGCCTTCTTTTTTACGCATATCATAATCGACATGCTTGAGTGCGACAGTACCTCCAAAAAATTCTGCGCTGAAATCCGAAAGAGTGGCCATATCAGGATTCAGTCGGTTTTGCCAGAGTGAGAGAGTTCCTCTTGGTGAAAGAAGCGGCATTTCACCACCTTCGGTTTTACGAAGCAGATTTTTCAGGGTAAACGTAATGGTGGTGCTCCCGTTGAGTAAACGGCTGAACACAAGGTCAGGCTCACTGAAGGTATAATCGGCATCCGGCTTTTGTGGACCAAAAATGCGCTCGCTCGCACTTTGCCGTTTTGAAGGTGGTGCAATGGTAATGGTGCCGCCTCCTGGGGATTGAAGATGTGCGTTCCGGATGGCAAATCCGCTTTTTGCAATGGTAAGCGGAATGGTTCCGCTTACCGCGCCTTTGAGAGATCCTTTGAAATCTCCATGCAGGCGCACACGGTCGAGCACCTTGATGTTGTTCAACTTCAAGGTCAACAGAGTATTGTTAGCAGCCGGGTTGAAGCTGACGGGTGTTGAAGTGATTGTTCCTCCAAGCAGTGTTGCCGAAAGGTTGCTCATGGCGAGCCCCGAAAGCTTATTATTCCGGCTGTTAAGTGTTACCCTTGCATTGAGATTCTTCAGCACCTCTCCAACTCCCAGATCGAGTGAGAGCAAAGGCTTGTTTTCCTTGGTGTAGAAGATCACGCTTGTACCTTTTCCGGCAAGAACGAGAGCATTACGCACAAGCACTGTGGAGTCCTGGAACTCGATGGGAATAAAGCCACTTACCCTGCCAGTGGCAAGGGGCGTTTTGCTTCCACCCCGATTGAAGCCAGGGAGTTCTGCAAGCGGAATTTCGGCCAGATTAAGGGTAAATCGCGACTGTTTTTCTTTCAAATCGTACTCAATGCGCTGTGTCGAGGCTTTCCAATGGTAAAGGTCTACTGAGCAGCCGGTGAGCGTCAGGGTACAGGGCTTGAGCGGGTCGCGTTTAGAGCCGAAAAGGGCCTTGAAATTACTCACAGGGGAAGGGTTGCCATCGCTGAAGAGTTTTGCCACCCTCAAGGTATCCATTCCCTGCTGCCAGTGGTCGGCAGCGCTAAGCTTAACCTTGAAGTTCACATCTTCAAGCCGGAGCTTTTCACGGGTAACCGTAGCTCCATTAATGTTGTAAACTGCAGCGATGGGTATAAAAAAGAAGGTAAACCCGTTCTTGCGTGAAACATCAATACTGGCAGTTATCCTCGGTTTGCTATCGCCGAAATTAAACGCTTCTGGATCCGGCTTCACATTGATGGAATCGGCATCCAGAGTGAAAGCTGCATTAAACACTTTCGGCAGCTGCAATCGGGTGACCGTGGTATCGCGGTTTACGAAATGCCATGAGAGCAAGCCGTTCGTGAGTGAAAGTGTATAGGTGCTTGCATCACTGCAGCCATCCTTCGGAGTGGTAAAGAGCACCTTCATCGAGCGAAACCCTACACCGGAAAAACCTGGCAATCCTAAACCGGAGAGTTCAATGCGAAATGGTTTACCCTCAAGACCGCGGTCAACCAAAGACTGCGCATACCAGGGAAAGAAAAACCACCCTGCTGCCGGCATCAGCACCAGCAGCAGAAACACACACAACAGGATGCGCTTCAGCCATGTCACAGCGGTTTTTTTTGCAGAATTACTGTGCCTTTTTTGTCCATTTCCCTTGGATCTGTACCCATGTTCCTGCTGGAAGACGAGCATAGATTTTCTGGAACATCATCCCGCCAACAACATCAAGCGCAAGGTTATTTTTAGCCGCAACTTTGGCATACTCTGCCCGACGTGAATTATTAATGGTTGAAATCAGCGGCTGAGCCTCACCGGGAGCTCCGGGAGGAACGGAGAGCAGTCCGTTGTCAACCTCTCCGGCCAATCCGGTTGAGCGAGCTGTTTCAAGGTCAAGCGCAAAGGCGGGGGCGGCAATACCCATAAGCAGAATCATTGCTACCGCTACTCTTAAAGCTATGGATTGTATCGTTTTCATTGTTCCGTTCCTTCTGGTTAGAATAAGCCTTTTTTGTTGTCAATCAGGGAGTCAAGCTCACGGTCAACCTTTATCCTGATTTCGTGATCGATTTTGATGTTCATGTTGATCACTATGGGTTTGTCAGGTGCTTCAATCTTCACGGTCGGGCTACACCCTGCCATGAGCGCACCGGCAGTGATCGAAAGAAGTGCAAGCCTGCTTATGGTTCGTTTGTTCATGGATCTTCCTTTGGTCATTTCCTTTCGTTTAAAGGCTCTCTATGTTATACATATTTTTTGCCCGGCGGCTTAAATGCCGTAGAGAATATTTTCAACTCAATATCGGCATTCATCTATCCCCGTACAAGTTATGAACCAACTGCCTTCTTGATTAATCCTCATGAATCCTATACTGTCATGGGGCTAAACTCTCATTCTTGATCGGCATAGTTACTTTAACGCTGGGTAGTCGGTATACCCCTTAGGTCCTGGAATGTAGAAGCTATCCATATCAGGCTGGTTTAAGGCTGCACCCGTCTTCCACCTGGCAACAATATCCGGGTTGGCAAGGAATGGCCGCCCAATTGCTATCAAATCACATTTGCCGGCTTCGAGATCGCTCTCGGCATGTGCGGCATCATAACCGCCAGAGAGAATCAGCTTTCCATGAAACTCGTTTCGGAACGTTGCCTTTATTGATTCCGGGACTTCCGGCGTACCCATAGACGAGTGATCTACAAGGTGAATGTAAAGTAAACCTGTTGCGTTGAGCGTACTGGCAAGATAGGTGTAATCAGCTTCCATTGCCGGGTAGAGTGGCATATCGTTGAAAATACCGTAAGGTGACAGGCGTATGCCAACCTTCTCCTTCCCGATGGCCTGAGTTACCGCATCGACAACTTCAAGCACAAAGCGAGAACGGTTCTCTATAGTGCCGCCATAGTGATCTGTACGCTGATTCGAATTCGGGCGGATAAATTGCTCAAGCAGATAACCATTTGCACCATGCAGTTCGATGCCGTCAAAACCCGCTTCGATAGCGTTCCTTCCGGCTTGTGCAAATTCTTCGATTGATACCTTGATATCGCTATCAGTCATTTCCTCAGGAGTCACATAGGGTTTCATGCCCTCGGCATCGGTGTATATGTCGCCCGAAGCAGCCACTGCCGATGGCCCCAGCACGCGCGCACCAGCTGGCAAATTGAGCGGGTGGCCAATGCGCCCGCAATGCATGAACTGTAAGAATATCTTCGCACCTTTGGCATGAACTGCATCGGTAACGAGCTTCCATCCGGCAACCTGCTCACTTGAAAAAATTCCTGGTATGCGGGGATAGCCCAAACCATTGGGGGAAGGCGACGTACCTTCGGTGATAATAAGGCCTGCAGAGGCTCGCTGAGCGTAGTACTCAGCCATAAGTTCGTTCGGGATATTGCCGATAGCACGATTTCGAGTCATTGGCGACATAACCAGATGATTCTGGAGAGTAAGCAAGCCTAAAGTGGCTTTTGAATAGAGCTGCGACATGATAGTTCCTTTTGAAAAATGAGCAGGTTATCTAAGGAGTGCATAATGATTTGTATACCTGTATAAACTCTTTGAACAACGTAATAATTCAGGGGCATGGCATATAAAAAACCAGTATGGAATACTTTCAGTTCAACGGATTCGGGAATAAAGATGAGCGTTCAGTAAGCCCTTGTGACCGGCTTACTTCTGCAAACTCAAGAGAAACAAGAAAAGAGAGGAAAAGGCAAGAATGGGGTATAAACGTTAAAGGCGCATTTAAGATGCGCCTTTAACAGTCAATAACGACTTTTACAAATCAATCTATAGGCTAATAATTTCTTATCTGCCAAGCGCCTTGATCATGGCTTCACCTAAATCAGCAGGGCTGTCAACAACGTGAATACCTGCGGCTTCCATTGCTTTTATTTTGTCGTCAGCGGTTCCTTTGCCACCAGAGACAATGGCACCGGCATGGCCCATTCTACGGCCGGGAGGAGCTGTACGACCGGCAATAAATCCAACAACCGGTTTTTTGAAATATTTTTGAATATACTCTGCAGCTTCTTCTTCGGCGCTTCCACCTATTTCACCGATCATAATAAGCCCTTCGGTCTCATCATCCGCAGCAAAAAGCTTGATAGCATCAATAAACCGGGTACCAATGATGGGATCCCCTCCAATACCAATGCATGTTGACTGACCAAGACCAACCTGGGTCAGCTGATGTACTGCCTCATAGGTCAGAGTGCCGCTGCGGGAAACAACACCAATTGTGCCTTTTTTATGGATGAAGCCTGGCATAATACCGACTTTAGCTTCACCTGGAGTAATAACGCCCGGACAGTTTGGGCCAATAAGAACAGCTCCCCTTTCCTGAACAAAAGCATACGCTTTCATCATGTCATTGACAGGAATATTTTCTGTAATACAGATAATCACTTTAAGCCCGGCATCGGCAGCCTCCATAATAGCATCGGCAGCAAATGGCGCAGGAACAAAAATCACGGTAGCATTTGCTTCAGCTTTATCTACAGCCTCACGCACGGTATTAAACACCGGTACTGGGCGGCAGAACTTGTCCTTATCGTTTCCATGATAAAGAATATCACCTTTTCCAGGGGTTACTCCGGCAACGACATTGGTTCCATATTCAAGAATCTGGGAAGTATGAAAAGTCCCTTCCGCTCCGGTTATCCCCTGCACAAGCAGTCGGGTATCCTTATTGACTAATACACTCATATTACAGAATATTATAGATTAATAGTTGCTAAGTTCCCCCTGAAAGTCATAGAGAACGCTGCATGTGTTTTGCTATACCAAGCAGCTTTCCTTCCTCAAAAAAGTTACAAATCAAATGCATCCCGACAGGAAGGTTCAAACTGTCAAACCCAAGCGGCACACTGACAGCTGGCATCCCCACGATACTTGCCGGAACGGTGAAAACATCGGCAAGATACATTTCAAGAGGATCTCCCGTTTTATCGCCGATACCGAAAGGTGGAAAAGGTGATGTAGGCCCGGCGATGACATCAACCTTCTCTAAAGCTTCACGATACCGATCCTGAAATACCCTTCGCACCTGCTGCGCTTTTTTATAGTAAGTGTCGTAATACCCTGCAGAGAGCACATAGGTACCAAGCATGATCCTGCGCTTAACCTCTCTGCCGAACCCTTCAGTTCTGGAATTCACGTACATGGCAGACAAATCGCCAGAATTTTCAGACCGGTAGCCATACCTTGCTCCATCAAAACGGGCAAGATTGGATGAGGCTTCCGCAGTAACAAGAATATAATAGGCCGCGATGGCATATTCACTGTCAGGAAGGGTTATATCTATAAGCTCAGCACCTTCATCACGAAGTTTATTGAGCGTCCCCTTTACAATACGGGCAACATCCGAATTAAGAGATTCGGGGAAATACTCTTTTGGGACGCCGATTTTAAGTCCTTCGACCGAAACATTCGACATTTCCTTTGAGTAATCGGTAACGGCATGATAAGAAGAGGTGGCATCGCGCCCGTCTTTACCTGCCATAACTTCAAGCACCAGGGCTGCATCATCGCAATTGCGGGAAAGCACTCCAATCTGATCGAATGAGGAAGCAAAAGCTACAAGCCCGAAACGGGAAATTCTTCCGTAGGTTGGTTTCAGGCCGACAATATCGCAGAAACCTGCAGGTTGCCTTACTGAACCTCCTGTATCGGAGCCAAGTGCCACCATAGCCAGACCGTTGGCAACAGCTGCTGCTGAACCCCCTGAACTGCCACCGGGAACTCTTGTTTTATCAAAGGGGTTGGGAACGTTGCCAAATGCTGAATTTTCATTCGAGCTACCCATGGCAAACTCATCCATGTTGGTTTTTCCGAGAAAAATCGCGTCTTCCTCTTCAAGTCTGAGTATTGCGGTTGCATCATAGACGCTTTCGTAATTCTCAAGAATTTTTGAGGCGCAGGTAAGGCGGCTGCCTTTCATGGCAATATTATCTTTTATTGCCATTGGCATTCCGAACAACTTTCCAAGCCTGCCTCCTTCAGAAAGTTTCCGGTCCAGAACTCTTGCCCGTTCCAGCGCTTCCTCATGAAAAACTGTTATATAAATATTGTCATCATGATGACGATCTATACGTTCCAGATAAAAACGCACTACCTCTTCACAGGTTACTGCCTTTGCAACAAGCCTGGAGCGTAGATCTTCGTAACTACTTAAATGCACGTCTTTTGTGAATTATTTTTAACAGAAAAAAGTCTCTACCTTCTCTTTCTTACATTCGAGAAAAACATGCCTTCCGACATTACAGGTTTTCGTTCCGTGTAAAGTTTGTATAATAAGAAATAACTGCATATTATTCAATTCAAGCTATTTTAAGACTACTCAAGTTCGGCGTATAGTTTGCTCATGATTACCCGTCAAGCAATGTGGATTAAAAAGGATTTATGGCACTCACTAGCAAAATGAACCGTTCATCAACCTTTAATCCTAACTGGTTTTCGTCGGACAATACTGTTGCAGATAAAGAGATACAAGCTGAGATTCAATCATCGTGCACACTTCCCCTCCATATTGCCATAATTATGGATGGTAATGGACGATGGGCAAGGTCGAAGGGGAAAACAAGAATAGAGGGTCATATCGCCGGGGTAGACTCAGTTAGAGACATTGTTGAAGCGTGCTCAGAACTTGGAGTGAAATATCTTACTCTTTTTACATTTTCCACTGAAAACTGGAAACGGCCTAAAAATGAAGTCTCGGCCTTGATGCAGCTTCTCATCAAGGTTATTGGAAGAGAAACACGTAAACTCCATGAGAACAATGTTCGTCTGAATGTCATTGGCGAAATAGATATGCTGCCGGGGAAAGTTCGCTCTACCTTGCAGAAAACCATGGATCTCACTAAAGATAATAACAAACTCATACTGAATATTGCTCTCAGCTACAGTGGTCAATGGGATATTGTACAGGCTTGTAAAGCTATTGCTTTTGATGTCCAGAGAGGTCTAGTCAATCCAGAATATGTCGATGAACAACTTTTTTCATCTTATCTTTCGACTGCCTCAATGCCCGATCCTGAGCTTCTGATCCGCACAAGCGGAGAGTTCAGAATCAGCAACTTTATGCTCTGGCAAAGCGCATATTCCGAAATTTACTTTTCGAACACTTACTGGCCCGATTTTCGCCGTTCACAACTCTATGATGCTGTACGGGAATTTCAGAGCAGGGAACGGAGGTTCGGACAGACAAGTGAACAAATACAGAACAAAAATATATCTGCCGGCAAGCTTTAACCTGATTAGTACCTGACTCCATGAAAACATCGCGAAAACTGATAACCTTAGTTCTGCTTGCTCTTGCCCTGAATACAATAGGAAACACCGCTGAAGCAAAAAACAAGCCGATTAGAACTGGCAAACAGCCTTTGGCTGCAGAACAGACAAAAAGCACTGACACTAAAAAAGAGGTGTTTACGGTCACGTCCATCTCATTCAGCGGTCTTGAGACACTGAAAGAACAGGAAATGATCGCCAGTCTTCCACTCAAAGTCAACGATCGGATTGCCATCCCGGGACCTGAACTCTCTTCTGCGATGCAGTACCTCTGGCAGCTCCAGATTTTCAGTGATATCAGCGTTCAACAAACTGATCTTGATCAGCATAAAATCGCCTTGAAGTTCAGTGTTAAAGAACTGCCTATTCTTGACAAGGTGATTTTTGCCGGCAACAAGAATTTTGACAATGATGAGTTACGGCGAAAAGCAGGCTTGGTGACCGGAAAAAAAATAGGCCAGCAGGAGCTGCTTACAGCGGTCAATAAAATCGAAAAGCTCTATGCGGGCAAAGGTTATTTGACAGCCGGATCGGAATTCCGTCTTCAGGAAAACGGAAAAAATCATGTCAATGCCCTTTTTACGATCACTGAAGGGTCAAAAGTATCCATTGAAAAAATCACCTTTCACGGCAACGATGCCTTCAGTCAGAAAAAGCTGAGAGGGGTGTTCAATGAAACCCATCAAAATTCCTGGTGGCGTAAAATTTTTGGATCGCCAAAACTTGATACTGATAAATTCAACGACGATAAAAACTTGATTGTTGAATTCTATAGAAACAACGGTTATCGCGATGCCCGGGTATTACGTGATGCGATCAGTTATACCAATGACAAAAAAGGCCTTTTCCTTGACATTTATCTTGATGAAGGTCAGAAATATTATATCGGAAATATCACCTGGACAGGCAATACAAAAGATTTCGCAACAACAGAAATCCTCAATAACACCTTCAAATTCAAAAAAGGTGATACTTACAATGCAAAGCTTATCCAGGAAAGGCTGAATTTCGCTCAGGACAATGCGGACGTCAGTTCGCTTTATCTTGATCGCGGGTACCTCTCTTTCAAAGCAAAACTTGATGAGAAAGTCATCAAACCAAATACCGTCGATCTTGATATATCCCTCAGGGAAGGCGAACCATTCCAGCTGAACACCATCAATATCAAAGGCAACACTAAAACGAAAGATCATGTCATCCGCAGGGAACTCTATACTGTACCTGGAGATATGTTCAGCCGTCAGAATGTTGTACGCAGTATCAGGGAACTGAGCATGCTCAATTACTTCGACCCTGAACAGATTGTACCCGATATTCAACCAAATCCTGAAAACAACACCGTTGACCTTACTTATAATGTCAGCGAAAAACAAACCGATACTTTCAACACTTCAGTCGGTTACAGCAGCACAGGGTTCACCGGTGCATTAGGCCTTACCTTCAGTAACTTTTCACTGAAGGATATCTTCAATCGCGAAGCCTACCAGCCTTTACCGCATGGCGATGGTCAGAAACTTGGCTTTCAGTGGCAATTCGGCAGCGATAACTACAATACTCTCAGCCTTTCCTTTACTGAACCATGGGCTTTTGGCACTCCAACTACACTCGGATTTTCAGTCTTTGACACCCATAGCGCCTATATCTATAACAGTGATGGCGTTACTCCGACCATCATGGATCAGTACGGCACAACCCTTTCAATCGGAAGGCGTCTGACCTGGCCGGACGACTACTTCTCGACCAACTTGAAACTAAAATACCTGCACACCTCAGGTGGGCTCCTGAGTTTATATGCATCACAGGCAAACGCTCCAAACCAGGCCGATGAGTATTCGATAACACAAACTTTTGCCCGAAACAGCATTGATAGCCCTATCTATCCGCGAAAAGGCAGCAAAAATTCCATCTCGGCAGAGCTTGCCGGTGGACCACTGCCGGGCACCGTGGATTTCTACAAGGTCATCGGAAGCTCAAGCTGGTTTATTCCAATCACAAAAAAGGTTGTCTGGAACATTTCAACCCAGCACGGTTATCTGGGAACCTTTAGCAGCAATGATTACATCCCTTACACGGACTTCTTTTATATGGGTGGAAGCGGTATGTCAACGCTGCCTACCGTGCCATTGAGAGGGTATAATGACCGGAGCCTCGGATCAAATTTATACCCTGGCGACCCTTCAAATACGTTGTATGGCGGTAAAATCTATTCAAAGTTCACCTCGGAGCTGAGATACCCGCTGAGTATGTCACAGTCAGTGAGCATTTACGGATTGGCTTTCGTTGAAGCAGGCGGCCTCTGGATGAACACGCAATCGGTAAACTATGGCGATCTGAAAAAGTCAGCTGGTCTGGGTCTGCGGCTCTACCTCCCTATTATCGGACAGATAGGGCTTGACTATGGCTACGGGTTTGATGCCGTGAAAAGTATTCCCAACAAAAAACAGCAGGGATTCAGCTTCACCTTCAGCTTCGGTGGAGCGAATGATTAAGAACAGCGGCTTTGTTGTTTTAATGGGTTCTTGTAATGTAAAAAGGAGGCTGACGCCTCCTTTTTACATTACAACAGTTTTGACATCTTCAGGAACTACTTTTCAAGCGTGTGATTTCATCGCGCAATCTGGCAGCTTCTTCATAGTTTTCATTGCTGATTGCGTCATTGAGTGCTGACTGCAACTCCTCAAGCCGCATATTCGGACTAAGAAGCCCAGGAGGAACTTCTTCTGCTGGAAGCGCTTCCTCTTCTTCCTCGCCTTCACCCTCCTCTTTCTGTTCTTCTTTGATACCCGCCTCGTTCATGATCTCTTCGGTGACAAACAAAGGTGCGTTAAATCGAACAGCAATTGCAATGGCATCGCTGGGACGTGCATCAATTTCATGCACTTCACCATTGACTTCACACACTACCTTTGCATAAAAGGTCTCATTGTGCAGTTCATCGATAATTATTTCATTGACATGCAGATTAAAAACGTCAGCTATGTTTTTAAAAAGATCGTGGGTAAAAGGTCGTGGCGGCTTGATATTTTCAAGCTTCAGAGCAATCGCCTGAGCTTCAAAACCACCAATAATTATCGGAAGCTTGCGCTTCCCCTCTAACTCATAAAGTATAAGAGCATAGGCTCCGTTTGTATGTGGACTTGTCGAAAGCCCAAGAATATCCACCTGAAGTTTACGCATTGGCTGAAAAAATATTTACGTTCCAAGGAAGCATCTCATAGATCCCTTGTTTGATTAACATTAAAGTAATGTTAATCATTTCTTCTTCAAAAATTCCTTGAGCGAATCGATCAGTTTTGGCAACACAAGGTGTACATCGCCTACAATGCCATAATCCGCTACGTCAAAAATCGGAGCATGCCGGTCACTGTTAATCGCAACAACAATGCCGGCATCCCCTATACCCGCAAGGTGCTGAGCAGCGCCCGATATTCCGCATGCGAAGTAAAGTACCGGAGCCACCGTTTTACCAGTCTGCCCTATTTGTTCGGCATGAGGGCGCCATCCTTCATCAACCGCAGTCCGACTCGCTCCTACAGAGCCCCCAAGAAGGGCAGCAAGCTGCTCAAGCCGAGCAAAACTCTCAGCACTCCTCATTCCCCTGCCACCGGCAACAATAATACTTGCTTCGGCCACATCAGGTGAACCTTCACGCATTACAATCCGTCGAACAACCGGGAATAGATCCTCAGCAGTAAAACTCTGTGTATCAAGGGATCGGAATTCAAGGTGCCCTCCTGAAAAATAAGCAGCTTCAGGTACTCGTGATGACAGGATATAAATCCGTTCTCTCTGTTTTGGAACAAAAGAAGCCAGGAACGAACCTGAATAGACCGATCGTACGCAGCCGCCAGCTGCATCTGTTTCAACAAATGAGCACCCGGAGAGTAATGAGGCCTGAAGACGAACAGAGAGCCTTGGAGCAAGGTCCCTGCTCATAGCTGTATCGGCAAAAAACAATGCGCTGCAGGCTTCGCGTTTAAAGATATCAGCAATAAGACTGGTATAATACTTCTGGTTGTAGAGCCTGAGGCCGTCATCACTTGCATGATACATAACCCCATCTCCCGAAAGAGTACCATCAAGCTGCTGAATATCAAGCGGTCCACAGAGAATGCCTGAAACCACACTCTCTCCCCGTAAAGCGGCAAGTTCCTGAACCCTGTTCCAGGTTGAGAGAGAGGACTTTTTAACAATACCTTCCCTCTGTTCCAGAAATACCAAAAATTTATTCATCACGAGCATTTACTGTTCTTTTCCTTTTCCCGTCAGAACATATTGTGTTCATGACTGAGAAGCCGTATCAGTTCATTTTCATCCGGCACAATACAACATATTTTTTTTCTTTCAAGGGGCTTAAGAGCAGTCATAACAACAAATGGATCATTATGAAGGCTTGATGTCGAAAAATCGATAGATTTTTTTCTCGCTTCCATTACCGCTCTGATACTGGTGTTGCGAGGTACATTTAATCCTTTTTCAGCACTGAGCACTGCAGGACAGGCAAGATCGATATACTCATTTCCACCCTCGATCTCTCGTTCCACCTGGAGAAATCCATCGGAAACATTAAGGGCAGTCACCCCATTAACGGAAGCTATACCAAGCATCTCAGCAAGCATAGAGGGCACCTGTGCACTTTGAAAATCAGTAGACTGCTTTCCACAAAAAACAAGGTCCGGCAAAGCCACTGAATAAAAATTGGTTATCGCCCGACAGAGAATCTGAGCCGCTTGAAATGGGTCGGATACCTTTTCTGTACAACTTACGCTGACAGCCCCGTCGGCACCCATGGCAAGGGCCTTGCGGAGTACTTCTTTTGATGAATCATGGGCAACGCTGAACACCGTCACCACGCTTCCCTCAAAACGCTCTTTAAGGCGCACTGCTTCCTCAAGAGCATACTCATCATAAGGATTCATGACCTTGTTAACTCTTGAATAGTCTACTGATCCATCCACATACCCAATAACTGATGCAGTATCAGGTACTTGACAGACACATACGGCAATATTCATGAAATGTATTACTGATTATCAGAAATAACTATGACTGGAAAAACGGATTATTGACACACCCACTTTTTTTTAACATAACACATCTGAATCGCAAGGACAATATCCCCCCGAACCCGTAAAGCAAAAAGAAGTTTAAAGTCAGAAAAAAGAAGATAATGCGGGGAAAATGCAGGGGGAAATAATAAAGCCGCTTAAAAGCGGCTTTATAAAAAACAAGTGCCCGAGAGGAGATTCGAACTCCTACACCTTTCGGCGCTACCCCCTCAAGATAGTGTGTCTACCAATTTCACCACTCGGGCTTGTCAATACACTGAAATAAAAATATTTCAGTGAGAATAGAAGGACTCGAACCTTCGACCCTCTGCTTAAAAGGCAGATGCTCTACCGACTGAGCTATATTCTCAACCTATAACTAAGGTACAGGAGAGTACCGGAACTTACTTATTCTGGTATCTCTGGCGCTTCTTGTGCCTGTTCTTACGGCGCATTTTTTTACGCTTGTGTACCGCCATTTTATGACGTTTTCTTTTTTTTCCGCAGGGCATATAGTAAGTGTCTTTCCTCTTGTTTTAAAGGCAGATAATATAGAAAGTTTTTTTAAAACTGCAAACCTTAATTCATCACTAAGCACAAATTCATCATATTTAACACCCGCGCAACTCGAGTTCCCCTTCATCAATATCTCAAGCCCCCAGCAGGTTGGCTTTCCAGAGTCTCTAAGGCCATTTCAGTTCGCTCGGCATCAAATCCCCCCTTCCAACAGCTACTCTTCACCCTGGCAGGGGTTCTATGGATTATTGATACTGCTTAAGCTCCCTCTTTTGCTCTCTTCAGGCATTCATATATTTGAAAAAGTCCTTGTTGTCTTTAGTGTCAGCCATTTTTTCACGCATGAACTCCATACATTCGATAGGGTTCTTGTCGGCAAGATACTTTCTGAGAAGCCATGTTCTTGAAAGTTCTTCCTGTGTAAACAGCAGTTCTTCTTTACGGGTACCGGACCGGAGAATATCGATAGATGGAAATATCCGACGTTCGGAAAGCCGGCGATCGAGCAGAAGTTCCATGTTACCGGTACCTTTGAATTCTTCAAAAATAACATCATCCATTCGTGAACCGGTATCAACAAGCGCCGTTGCAATAATAGTCAGACTGCCGCCTTCTTCTATATTTCGGGCCGCGCCAAAGAAACGTTTCGGCTTGGTGAGTGCATTAGCATCAATACCACCCGACAGTATCTTTCCTGAGTGAGGAATAATGGTGTTATGAGCCCTTGCAAGGCGAGTAATGGAATCAAGCAGTACCACCACATCTCTGCCAACCTCCACAAGCCGTTTTGCTTTTTCCAGAACCATATCCGCAACAAGAACATGACGTTCAGGATCCTCATCAAAAGTTGAACTCACAACTTCTGCGGGCACACTGCGAGCCATATCGGTTACCTCTTCAGGACGTTCATCGATAAGAAGAACAATCAGATAAACCTCGGGATGATTTTTTATGATCGCATTGGCAATCATCTGTAAAAGCATCGTTTTACCCGTTTTCGGCTGCGCAACAATCAAACCTCTCTGCCCTTTACCAATAGGGGTAAAAATGTCCATTATGCGCCCGCAGGCTTCTGACTGCTTAGTTTCAAGTTTAAGGCGTTCGCGGGGAAAAAGAGGGGTGAGGTTTTCAAAATAGGGTCGTTCTCTGGTAATTTCAGGATCGTTCCCGTCAATAGTGTTGATCTTGAGTAAAGCGAAAAACCGCTCACCCTCTTTTGGCGCTCTTACCTGACCGGATACTGTATCTCCGGTACGCATGTTGAAACGCTTGATCTGTGAAGGAGATACATAAATATCGTCAGGAGAAGAGAGGTAGTTATAATTAGCAGATCGTAAAAAACCGTATCCTTCAGGTATTACCTGCAGAACGCCGGTGTTAACCATAACATTGCCACTATCCGAATCCGTATTCTTCTGTGACTGAGCCTCAATAATCTTAAAAATCAGCTCTTCCTTGCGTAAACCTGCAGCAACAACACCAATTTCTTTAGCTAAAGCATGTAACTCATAAACCTTCTTTTTCTGGAGCATATTGATGTCCAGACCTTTAAAAACCGAATTGTTCGACATTGTAATTTTATTCAACGCTTGTTATTTGTAAAAAAATGGAAGAAGTCGGATAGGGCGTCACCTCATTACACCAGATCCAACAGAATGGCCGATGCGATGAATCAGTTAGAAAGATTACCTTTAACGCTTTACCATGTAACATGAAAGCAGGAAAAAGAAGATGACAGGGGAAATGTATAATTGAGATAACGGGATAATCAGTACAAGAAATTATGGAAAGGGATATTCCCTTATATACATGAAGAATTTGTGTGGCTTGTTTTAAATATAAAAATTTTTTCAATAAAAAAACGTGTTTCAAACCTATGCCTTATCACACACCGGATGAAATAATATCTCCCGCCAGATAAAACGAACCAGTTATTAATATCAAGTCATTCTCACCGGCTTTTTCACTGAGGTACTTAAGTCCTTCCTGCCCTGTGTTGAGCACTGTTGCCTCCCCACCCTCTTCAATGCATAAAGAGCCCAGTTCTTCGGCCGGAACACTGCGTTCAGAAGGAATATTGACCGTAACAAAAGTACAGTCAAGACGGAGAAGTTCACGGATAACAGCCCGAGCATCCTTATCTGAAGCAAGACCGAGAATCACGTATACTTGATGATATCTCTTACGAAATGCAAGAAGAGTGTTAACAGTTTCCCGCATGCCATCTGGATTGTGCGATACGTCAACAAGAACGGTGGGATGCGTAGCGATCCTTTCAAGCCTGGCCCTGTAACCAGTCTGCCATAAGCGCAGAAGACCTGAATAAATATCTTTTGGTGCAATTCCTGCATCTTCAGCTACCATAACAGCAAGAGAGACATTAGATGCATGAAAGAAACCAGTAAGAGGAGTTTTAAGCGCAGGATAATGTCGTGAAGCACTTCTGACATCAAGCTCAAGCATTCCTGGTTCGGCTGACGAGACCGTCGTGACTACATCTTTTCCCACTACAAACAGCGGAGCCTCACATAATTGAGCTTGTTTCTGTATCGGTAAAAAAGCCTCCGGCTCAGTAACTGCAGTAAATACCTTGCTGCCTTTTTTTATAATAGCTGCTTTTTCAGCTGCAATCATGCCGAGAGTCTCTCCCAGCCAGTCTGTATGATCCCTGCCAATACTTGAAATCACTGCATAAGCGGAATCCACCACATTGGTTGCATCCAACCGCCCTCCCATACCGGTCTCTATAATAGAAACATCAACTCCTTCATCGGCAAACCAGGCAAATGCAATTGCTGTTGTAGCCTCAAAAAATGTAGCCTGGTTGTTGAAGACCGCATCTTTGTAAAGTGAACAATAGTGAGCTACTTTCTCACGTGAAATTTGCTCACCGTTGATTCGAATTCTTTCGGTAAAATTAACCAGATGAGGGGAAGTATACAGTGCTGTCTTCTTTCCGCTGGCTTGAAATATCGAGGCAAGTGCAGCCGCAACAGTGCCTTTCCCATTCGTACCGGCAACATGAATAACTTTGAAATCTTGTTGCGGAGTACCCAGCTGCTTCATAAGGGAAGAAATTCGTTCTAACCCAAGGACCCATCCATATTTTTCAAAACTAAATGCGGGCTATTTCAACAAGTCATTCCTCTGGGGTCTTTCTTGATCAAGTTGAAATTACCGTTTCGATATATCTCCCTTGTTCCCCTTAAAATCTCAACATTCCTCTCTCTGTTCAACTTCATCATTATCATTTTTTTTATGTGTTCGATTTGCAAGAAAAATGATTCCGCCAAAGAGAAAAGGTCCGACAAATATCAGTAAGTCCTTGACAAAATTATGGAATTCACTCTGAATCATTTTTTTTGAACTGTATCGAAAATTGGGGCGGAGCGAAGCATTTTATTAGTACAAAGAACGAAGTATACGTAAAAAAAGACAAGGATAAAAGAGTGATGACTGCGAGTGTTTGCTAAAACGGAAAAGACTGGCTAAACAGAAAGTGGAGAGCTTACAGCGGATTATGGTAGGGGCTCACTGCCTTTCGTATAAACTATCTTTGGTACAAAAACCCTGGGATCAACAATAGGCAAAGGAATATTTCCTAAGAACGTTCCAGCTCCTTTGACCATAATAGCTCCTCTGGTTGTAGAAATCGCCAATGATATTGGTGTAATAAGAAAACCTTCCGGATAAATAATCACCCCTTTTTCTGATAAAAGGTGCTCTATACCCACGATAGAAATTAATGAGGCTGTTTCAAAAAAAGCTACTTGCTTATCGATACTTTTTCTGTTAACTCGAACTAAAACCTTTACAATAATTCCAGATTGATAGGTTTCAATATTAGTCCTTATTTCAAAATCAAATTTTTCGGCAGGATGGACATCCTCCTGCTGTTCAAAAGAAAATCTCAGAAACTTGAACCCTTCAAATTTTATACTGATTTTTTTGCGTTCATTCATAATATTCAAGCTGCTGTCTTTTCCCAATCAATCGTATTATTTTCAGAACTGACAACAGTTTTGGTTGCCGAACCATATTCTTTTGGGGATATTTTTTCCCACGGATTTTGCGAATACAGGATGCCAATATACTTATGACCTTTTAATTCCGTGTGAAAATCAATAATATCTTTCCCTAAAGCAAGCTCCAGTTCGACAATGGTTTTCAGTGTTGGATTTGCATTACCCGATAAAATCCTGCTGATAAATGATTCTTTTTTTCCAAGCTTTTCAGCAAGACCCCGTTGGGTTATACCTGTTAATTTAATGAGATCAGTCACTTTAACGGAGAAGTCCATCTGACGGCTGACCAACTTTTTCGTTAACGGTGGCATATTCTCAACAAACTGCTGAAAAAAAGTTTTACTCATGTTATATATCCCCTATTGAAAATTCAAGAAAGCCTTCAAGCTCCCCGGTATCTCGATTAAGACGAATTTCGCGATTTCTTACACGTCGCAAAACCAGTTCATCAATTTCTTGTAATATCTCTACTGAATGATTGAGTTCTTGATCATCCTGGTACGTTGGTGTTTTTTTCACCCCTCCGTTTCCGACGATCAACAATACATCTGACCACCGCAAACAATATAACCTAACCCTCCCTCGGCGTAACGCCACCAAAGAATCCTTTTTCTTTCCTTCTTTTTCTTTAAAGTAATCCTTGAGGAAGCCATGCTTTATGGTCATTTCATTCAGAATCGAGCCAATCTCAGCAACCTCTTTTGAATCTTTCAGCTGCTGTTTGTCCAAAAACTTCTCAAACTCGGTATTCCTTTCACCCTCAAACTGAATTGAATAAAGAGCCCCAGCATCCCCGCTCTCAACAAGAACAAGCTTAAAACCCTTCTTCACTTATAAGTTATATTTTGTAGCATAAAAAAACAATTAAATCATACTGAATGATACTCACTGTTTCGGCTGGCACCCTATCGTAAAATAGAAAAAACACCTTTACGTTTACCCGGGGTAGTGTACAAAAAAACTACAAATGAACCACAACACATTACCGCTTTGGCAAAAGCTTGCGAGTAACCGAGCAGAAACCACTTTTGGAAGCAGGACTGAAGTGCTGCATCAGCTGTGAAGATAATATTCTATGTTACGTATTGAGGAATATTGAGGGGGATACCAGTTCTTAACTGTTACGAATGGAAACAAGAGCTGATTTGACCACTTCCTCGACCGTGAGATCCGGTTTGTGTTCGAGGATACCGATAACAGCTTTTTGCACGACGATTCTTGAAAATCCCAATGTTACAAGAGCATTGATGGCATCTTCCCGTAATCGGGTTGTTTGTAGCTTAGCCGGTTCAGCCATGCCGCCTACCGAAGGAAGTTTCAGGATTTTATCCCTTAATTCAAGAATAATTCTTGCTGCAGTTTTCTTGCCAACACCAACGATACCATAAAGCCTTTCAGGGGCATTGGCAAGTATGGCTTCATGGACATCCTGAACCGGTAATCCTGAAAGAACTGCGAGAGCAAGCTTGGGACCTACACCCGAAGTAAGTAAAAGCAGCCGGAATAATTGACGTTCTTCTTCCCTCGAAAAGCCATAGAGCTGGAAGGAATCTTCTCTGACAGAAAGATGGGAAAACAACAGCACTTCGCTGCCCGGTTCGGGCAGCTGACGATGTGTGCTTGCAGAAATCAGAAAGCTGTAGGCAATACCAGAAACTTCCACAACAGCTTCTTCAGGTAAAAGCAGAGCCAGCTTGCCGCGAAAATATGCGAACATGAAAGAGATTTAATGAGGACCCCGCCTTAAAGCATAACAAATAAATATATCCGTAGACTTAAGACCTAATATCAAACGTTGAAAATCAATATTTTCGCTGTATCAATAATGCTCTTTCTTCCGGCTTACTCGGCCTTCACGTAACTATTTAAAAGACGTGTCAACTGAGACTTTTTACGGGATGCTTTATTAGCATGAATGTAATTCTTTACCCCGAGTCTATCGAGTTTCTGTACAGCTGAGCGGTAGGCAACTTCGACTACAGCTTTATCAGCACTGGTATCAATCAGTTTCTGCATGGTTTTCACAAGAACTTTCAGCTCTTTTTTCCTTGCTCTGTTCCTGGCGTTTCTTCTTTCTGACTGCCGCAGTCTTTTTTCAGCCGATTTGTGTAAAGGCATATAAGGGTGCTGTTAGGATAAAAAATAGTTTAATAGCAAACGGTTTGTAATATAAAACAATCAAGTAACAAACCAAAAGGTAAGCTCGAAAATCGAGAAAAGGCTCTGCCTGCATAACGGGTATGAGCCTGGCCAAAACACCTAATCCCGCAATACCGTAGGGATCACAACCCTTCTTTTGCTTATATTGCGCCAAATTTTTAATCATAATAACCACCCATATTATGAGCTTGATGATCAGCGTTTCCGGGATAAGGGGGATTGTTGGCGACAGCCTGACCCCGAAAAATCTTACCACATTTGCAATGGCCTTTGCGTCCTGGGTTTTGCGCAAAAAAACAGATCGCAAAGAGAGGCTCACGGAACAAAAGCCTCGAATCGTTATCGGCAGGGATACCCGACCAACAGGCGATGCCATAGGAAACCTTATCAGCAATACGCTGGTGCTCTGTGGATGCGATGTGATTGATATTGGCATCGCTACAACGCCAACAGTTGAAATTGCCGTTCCAGCTGAAGAAGCTGACGGCGGACTGATCATTACAGCATCGCACAACCCTGTTGCGTGGAATGCCCTTAAAATGCTTAACTACCGAGGTGAGTTTTTAAACCTTGGAGAGGTTAATGAACTGCTTGAAATCGCTGAAAAAGAGCTTTTTGTCTACGCACAATGGGACACACTTGGCACAATTTCCCAAAATGACCGATATGATAACCTTCATATCGAAAAAGTCCTTCAGCTCTCCTGTATTGATACTGCTTCCATTGCGGCACAGAACTACCGTGTTCTTGTAGATTGTGTCGAAGGTGCTGGTTATTCTATTGTTCCGCAACTTTGCAGCAAACTGGGTATAGAACACATTGTACCCGTTGCATGCGGTGGCAGTGGCTTGTTTCCCCGGAACCCGGAACCAATAGAGGAAAATCTTACCAGTACTATTGCTGCACTTAAAGAAAGTAAATGCGATTTTGCCCTTGTAGTTGATCCTGATGTCGACCGGCTCGCCGTGATTTGTGAAGACGGTTCGCTTTTTGGAGAAGAGTATACGCTGGTCGCCTGCGCTGATTTTTACCTGAAACAGAACCATGGACCGGTTGCCAACAACCTTTCAAGCAGCCGCGCACTGCGTGATATAGCGGAGAAGCATAATGTGGCGTGCTATAGTGCTAAGGTTGGCGAAGTCAACGTCATCGAGATCATGAAAAAGATGCATGTGGTCATTGGCGGTGAAGGAAATGGAGGAGTCATACTCCCGGAACTGCACTATGGCCGGGATGCTTTAGCTGGCATAGCACTATTCGTCCAGGCATTCACACTCTGGCGTGCTGAGAACAAAGGGGGATTGCTGTCTCAATTCAGGCAACAATTCCCAAACTACGTTATGTCAAAGCAGAAAATCCAGCTTGCCTCAACAGATCGGAACTTACTTGAAAAAATATTTACTGACATTGCCCAACACTACCATACTGCCAAAGCAAACACCCTGGACGGACTGAAACTTGATTTTACTGATAGCTGGGTTCATTTACGACCATCCAATACCGAACCCATTGTGAGAATTTATGCCGAGGCTCCTTCAAAAGGCCAGGCTGAAAAACTTGCGAGCGAACTGAAGCATGACATCGAAAAACGAACGCACAACCTTTAAAGCCCCTACAGGTATTTATTTGTCACCGGAAATCCATGAGTAATAACCAATCGACAAACAAAAGTTTCAAGCCGCAGCAGGATGAAACGCTTCAAAAAAAGAAAGGAAAATCAGTTGACCGTTATATAGTCTCTCGCCTTGTAACCTATATAAAGCCGTATAAAACCCTTATTATTGCCGCTATAGCGATAACAATCGCAGGCTCCTTTCTCGCACCCTTAAGACCTTATCTGACAAAAATCGCCATTGATGATTATATCGCCAGAGGTGATTTTAACGGGTTGACGATGATCAGCGTTATTCTTGCTGGAGCCATTCTTCTTGACGGCATAAAACAGTACATCACCACCTGGTTCACACAGATTATCGGTCAGAAAGCCGTGTTGGATATCCGGATGGATATATTCACTCATCTCCAGAAACTTCCCGCACGATATTACGACCGAAACCCTATCGGACGGCTTATAACACGCGCAACCAATGATGTCGAATCATTGAACGAAATGCTTTCCAGCGGAATAATCACTATTCTTGGCGACCTTCTGCAGCTCTTTTTTATTGTTGTGCTGATGATATGGACCGACTGGCAGCTGACCATCATAGTTCTGAGCATTCTGCCCCTGATGATCTACGCAACCATAAAATTTAAAAACAAAGTCAGGGTTGCTTTTCAGGATGTTCTCACCAACGTAGCCCGACTGAACACGTTTTTTCAGGAACATATTACCGGGATGACCATTGTTCAATTGTTTAACCGGGAAGAACGCGAGTCCAGAAAATATGCTTCGATTAATGCCGATCACAGGGATGCTAATATCAGGACGGTCTTTTATTTCTCAATCTATTATCCACTGATTGAGGTTTTAAGTGCTGCTGCTGCAGGACTTGTCATCTGGTACAGCGGGATCCGCCTCCTCAAGGCAGACCTCACCATAGGAGTGGTTATCTCATTTGTTCAGTATATCTGGCTTTTTTTCCGGCCGCTTCAACATCTTTCTGACAGATTCAACGTTATTCAGACGGCCATTGCAAGCTCAGACCGTATCATAAGACTGCTCGATGAACATGAGGGAATCGAAGACCCGTCCGGATTGCAAAATCTTGCATCATTCAAAAAGAGCATCAAGTTCAACAATGTCTGGTTCGCCTATGATCAGGAAAATTGGGTATTGAAGGATATCTCATTTGAAATCAAGCATGGAGAAAAGATTGCCATTGTGGGAGCAACAGGAAGCGGAAAAACCACACTTATCAATATTCTTTCAAAACTGTATCCCTTCGCAAAGGGGTCTTTAACCATTGATGACATTCCGTTGCAGCAAATACAGGAACACTCTCTGAGAAAACTTGTCGGTGTGGTCATGCAGGATGTTTTTCTGTTTTCCGGAACCATCAAAGAAAACCTTGCATTCGGAAATCCTGAGGCATCTGATGACACCATAAGAGAAGCCGCAAAAATTGTTGGGGCTGACCGGTTTATTGATCAGCTTCCTGGCGGTTACGAGTACAAGGTACTTGAAAACGGAACGGGACTTTCATCCGGTCAGAAACAGTTGATCGCCTTTGTGCGGGCACTCCTCTACAATCCGGAAATCCTTGTTCTTGATGAAGCCACCAGTTCGGTTGACACTGAAACCGAATCGCTTATTGATTCAGCAACTGCCCGCCTTATGAGTGACCGTACCTCCGTTATTATAGCACATCGACTTTCGACTGTTCAGAAAGCCGATAGAATCATTGTGCTGCATAAAGGAGTAATCAGAGAAACCGGAAACCATCAGGAACTTCTCGCTAAACGAGGACTCTACTACAAACTTTACCTGCTGCAACACCCCGAACAAACCATATTCAGAGATCTGTAACGTTCACAGGCTGCTATCTCTGAGCACACTGACCGGTTCAAGTTTAGCCGCTCTTGCTGAAGGCAAAATAGCTGCAACAGTGCTTATTAAAACAGTTATACCGATAATCAGAAGAAAATACACCGGATTATACGACATACTGAATCCCTTTTGAGTCAATGGCCCCTGAGAACTTTCGATAGGCAGGCTGGCAAATAAATTGATCGAACCTATAGCCAGAACTCCTCCCGTAAGAGCACCAGCCAATCCTACCATAAAACCCTCTAGAACAAACATACCCACCAACTGCAGTGCCGAAAATCCCAACGACTTCATAATTGCAATGTCCCGGCTCTTTTCAAACACTGTGGTCACCAGAATATTTGCCACGCCAAACCCCGACACAATACCGACAAACGCGACAAGAGAAAAAACGATATAGCCAATACGTGCAAACAAAGAAAGCACGCTGGCATTTTCCTCCTGCCAGGTCAAACATCGATACCCGGTAATCTTTTCCAGATCCCTTGCCAGTTGAGAATTGTCAAGCGGATCAACAACTTTCAGAGCAATGCCTGAAACTTTGTTCGCCGGCAACCCCTCAATGATCTGACCAAGCTTGAGGGAAACAAAAACACTGTTATCAACAGCATTAACACCGGAAAAAAAAATGCCAGCCACTTTGCACTGTCGGCTTTGCCCCGACGCAGGAATAATGATAACTTCATCATTCAACTTGAGATTCATATCCCGCGCAACAGTACGGCCCACAAGAAGCGCGTTATGCGTTTTTTGAAACGTATCAATATCGCCACTGAGCAGCTTTTTTCGGATACCACTGATAGCGTCCTCTTTTTCAATCATAACACCTTTGAGCAGCAGCGGCTGGTTACGACTTCCTTTAACCGCCATAACCTGCGACTCAACATAAGGAGAAGCTGCAAGAACTTGTTTTTCATACTGCGGCAAACTGAAAAGGCTCAGTATCTGGCGATAATTCTGAACCTCCTCCTTCTCCTGTTTCTGGATATTATTTTCAATAATTGCGACATCTGACGCACTTTGCCCCTCAAGAAGATTCACCGGCATAGGGCGCATTTTTTCCCCTTTAACCGTGATGTGCGGGGCAACGTTCACAATCGTCTCAATAAAAGAATCAAGCAACCCCCGGGTAAGGGAGTTTGTAGTAATCAGTACCATTGTACTGATTGCAACACCGAAAATTGTTGTCAACGTCTGCCTGCGCCGTCCGAGCAAATGACGCATTGCTATATCAAACAAGGTTTTCAGCATGACCACCCTATTGAAAAATACAGTAACTGGTTTGGATATAAATTTTTCACCGTTTTGTTATTCTGGTAATTTCATAACGGATTACAAGCCTTGCTTTGTTTGTTGAAAAAAACCTGCCGAACCCGTCAAAAGTAAAAAAAAGAGGAGATACCCTGTCTATGGTATACTATAATCCTACCTTTGTCAAATCCAATCCATCAACATCAAAATCAAAAACATGTTCATCGTATTGAGAAAATTGAGCTGCAATTTTCAGCTCCTTTGCCGTTCGAAGTTGATTTATAAAAATTTTCGGATTGTAAATGAATAATAAGTCACTGCTCCTGTCACTTGGTTTATCCACAGTAATCCAGTCTGCATTTCCCCCATCAAACTTCACTCTTATCTTATCTCCAGTGTAAAACTTACCTTTATCAACAGCAAAAAGTACTTCCGCATCTCCCCCTTTAACCTTCCTGATCATGATCAATGCATGGTTTACTCCAGCATACGGGAAAGGTAATTTTATTGAGTTTTTGCTCTGGAGCGTAGCCGTAGAGACTTCGTTCTGACTGACATCTTCTCTAATTTTTTCATAAATCCAGCGCCCAGCACCTTCAACCACAGATACTTGCACTGCGATCGCCATAATCAGTACAATAAAAACCACTTTAAATTTCACAGGCATATCATTTAAATAGGATTACGGGCATTTATGCTAAGCTAATAGAGTCCTCAAACTCATTGATAAACCTTTCAACGATCACACGTGCCCCATCAAAAAAATCCTCATCAAACTCTTCCGTCCAGAACGTTTGAAGAACGGCACCCATTTCTCCCTTAGCTCGTTCCCACACCATCATCCGCATGGCAGTTAATATTTTATCCTCATCAATATCTCACCCATTATGAGTTAACAAGCCACACGAAAATTACGCAAAATATGAAAAGCACACCGCTTCAGAATTATACGTTACAGGGGAAGCTGAAAATACTAAAAATTGAACAAGTCTGTATTTGTTCAAGCCCAGCACTGACAGGTACTGTTGAGACAACAAGCCCTCAATAATTCACGCATAATTTGTATTAAACTGGCGCTGAAAGCCCCCGCTTGATCAAACCGAACAGCATCCCTCTGATTAAAACATTAAAAGTCCCAGTGATGAACATCGAGATATCCAGCAATCCAGGCTCAGTTGGAACCCCCCTGGAACCCCCTTAAATATGCCGATAATGTTGCATTAGGCGGTTGCTGGGCTTACGGGCGCCTAACTATGGTATATTTTTATTAAGTTACGTTGCAAACATTATAGTATCATAAATCCTGCAAGGAACTTATCCTTTCTGCATGATCAACAGAATGAGCGACACAAGCAGTAACATCACCACCGAACGCAAGCACAGCCACGTAGAGATATGCCTGCATAGTGATATTACCTTTAACAAAAAAACGACCGGTTTTGAGCGATTCGAGTTTGAGCATAACGCTTTACCACAAATGTCCTTCTCGGATATTGACCTCTCAACAACCTTTCTAGGGAAAAAAATAGGCGCGCCATTGATGATATCCTCTATGACAGGAGGATACAGCGAAGCGTCTACATTAAACCAACGCCTTGCCGAAGCCGCAGAACAATTTCAAATTCCCCTTGGCGTTGGCAGCATGCGTCAAGCGCTTGAAAATACATCACACCGGGAAAGCTTCGCTATTGTTAGAAAATACGCCCCATCCATACAGATTTTTGCAAACATAGGGGCCCCAGAAATCGCAAAAGGTCTTACCGATACAGAACTCAACATCATGCTTGAGCTTCTGGAAGCCGATGGCCTGATCGTACACTTGAATCCAGCACAGGAGCTTTTTCAACCTGAAGGAAATACGGATTTCAACAATGTTCTTGAGCAGCTTGCAATCATCACCGCTAAAATACCGGTACCTGTTCTTGTAAAAGAGGTAGGATGCGGCATCTCAGCATCTGCCGCACTCAGGCTGATGGAGGCAGGCGTGAAAGTTATAGATGTCGCAGGGGCAGGAGGCATCAGTTGGCAAAAAGTTGAAGAAGTCCGCTATACAAGACAGTTCGGACAGGAAACCCGCTTCAGCACTCCGGCTCTTGAAGAACTCCTGAACTGGGGTATTCCTACCGCCAAATGCCTGTTTGATATCACCTCACTCAAAAAAGAGCATCCTGAATACAGTGCAATTGAAATTGTTGCTTCTGGAGGGATCCAGAGCGGCATTGATATCGCAAAATCACTGGCACTTGGAGCGCAGCTGGCCGCATCTGCTGGATATATGCTCAAGGCCCTGCACGAAGGAACTCTCGAAAAAACTCTTGAAACATGGCTGAACGACCTCAAGGCAGTCATGTTCCTCACCGGAACAGCCAGCATAGAGCAGCTTCGCCACAAAAGTCTTATCCCTAAACCATGACAAATTTCATAATGAATATGCCGATAACACAGGAACTTGTCGAAAAAAAATACCGCCTCTATCACTCCAGAATCAATGATGCACTCGGAGCCTGTTTCGAAAAAGAGTTTCCAGTCACTCTTTATGCACCAGCCCGATACATTCTTGAAGGAAATGGCAAGAGAATCCGTCCATTTCTGACACTCCTTGCTGCAGAATCAGTAAGCGGTTCTTCAGAAAACGCTCTCAATGTTGCCCTTGCAGTTGAAATACTCCACAATTTCACCCTGATTCATGATGATATAATGGACCAGGCCGAGCTCCGCCACAACAGGCCAACCGTTCATAAGCAATGGAACGTCAACGCTGCCATTCTGACGGGAGATATGATGATTGCATATGCCTATGAGCTCGCTTTACAAGCTAAAGGAACCCGACATGCGGAACTCATCCATATCCTCAATCACGCCAATATCACTATTTGTGAAGGGCAGGCACTCGATATGGAACTTGAAGAAAAAAAAGACGCAACAATTGCCGACTACCTCGACATGATTTCAAAAAAAACCGGTCGTCTTATATCAGCCGCCCTCGAAGCCGGTGGAGTTGCAGGAAATGCAACTGAAGATCAACTTCAGAATCTGGTGCTGTTCGGCGAAAGAATCGGACGGGCATTCCAGATACAAGATGATTATCTCGATATTATGGCTGTAAATGGAAAGTCAGGCAAAATGGCGGGAGGCGACATCATCAACGGAAAAAAGACCTACCTGCTCCTTCGATCTCTCGAACTTACAACCGGCACTGATCATGATCTTCTTCAATCCATCATCATCAATAAAGGCATAAGTGCAGACAAGGTTTCTGAAGTGAAAGCAATCTATGAACGCTGCGGCATCCTTGCTGAAACAGCTGCACTGATCAATAGTGATACCGAGGAAGCGCTGAATGCAATTGATAACCTCCCTCATGCCGAAGGACGGGAATACCTGAAAGGATATGCAAACATACTCATGAAAAGAGATTTTTGACCTCCCATGTGTTATTTCCACAAAAACTGCAATGGAAAACAACATCCTCCTGCTTGTCCTCACCCTGATCCCGGGTATCGGCCCTGCAAGAATCAAAGCCATCACAAGGCATCTGCATAACAGATTGACGGATTCCCTGCCTCTTTGTTCGGGGAAAACTTCCACCTGCAAACACCCCGGCCCTTTCGATTGTAGGCACCAGGCACGCATCACCCTACGGCAAACAAAGCACTGCCCTGCTTTGCCATGACCTGGCCCACGCAGGAATCGCCATCTTCAGCGGAATGGCTTATGGTATTGATATGGTCGCACATGCAGCAACTCTGGAACACGGAGGAATCACAGTCGCAGTTCTGGCAACCGGCGTCGACACCATCTATACTGACCCCGAAGGAAAATTATGGCCCAAAATCCTTGAGCAGGGAGCGCTCATTTCAGAAGAATGGATTGGTTCTACACTCTCTCCCGGAAAATTTCCAAAAAGAAATCGCATCATATCAGGAATTTCAGCTGGAACAATTGTTATTGAATCCGATCTCAAAGGAGGGTCACTCATCACAGCTGCTACCGCCCTTGAGCAGAACCGTGAAGTTTTTGCTGTGCCCGGAAGCATTTTTTCGCGAACCTCGAGAGGAACAAACAAGCTTATCCAGCAAGGACAGGCAAAAGCAGTCATGAATGTTGATGATATCCTTGATGAACTCGGTTCACGATTCACAAAAAAAACAGCAAGCAACCCAGCAACTTTGGAGAGCTTACCAACAATCCAACTGACACCACAGGAACAGTCCGTCATGCAAAGCATGGGCACATCCCCAATTCATATCGATACGCTTTCCACCCTGTCAACCATCGATGTCTCCACACTTCTGGTACATCTTTTTGAACTTGAACTGAAATCAGTCATCGTACAACAGCCAGGACAGTTTTTCCAGAAAAAACAGGTCTGAACCAACACACCGCTTAACCACCCCTTAAAAAGAAGTTTTCTTTCTCTTTGTATAGCATGTGGAGCCAGCATAAATGACAGCATAATCATTAACCCTTTCAATAACATGGCGTTACGAGGGGCGCTTTATGCCTGACCTTTATTCATAAAGGCTTTTCAGCTTTTTATAGTTTTTTAACAGGGAATTCTTACCTTTTAATGTATAATTGTGACCACTTTGGCATTATACTGTACCGACTCAGTAACATGATAACCTTAACCATGAAATTGATGAATCATTCAAAAAGATTTATAAAGATGTCTCGCCGTATTATTATGGCGGTTGTTCTCAGCCTGGTGCTGGTTGCACCCCAATCATTTGCCGCCGCACAAGAGAGTGGAAAAGTTGGTGTGGTAGATACCGGTAAAATCCTGCAGCAGCTTCCTGAAACAAAACAGGCAGAATCCACCCTGCAGGCAACCGCTTCTCCACTTCAGAAAGAACTTGACCGTTTGAACAAGGACTATCAAAAGTCAGTCGCCGCTTATCGCCAGCAGGCAGCATCCTTGACAAAAGCAGTAAGAGACCAGAGAGAAAAGGAGCTGAACCTTAAAGGCCAGGCACTTGAGAAATACCAGCAGGAAAAATTCGGGCGTGGAGGTGTAATTGAAAAGAAACAACAGGAACTGTTGGTACCGATTCGCCAGAAAGTCTTAGCAGCTATTGAATCGATTGCTAAAAAAGAAGGAATCACTCTTGTTATCGAAAAAAGCGCAGCAGTATATGTAACGCCTGAACACGATGTAACTTTCAAGGTGATGAACCAACTGAATATCAAGTAATTATCTCCTGAATTGAAAAGAGTTGCTGTTCTTTTTCTGCATGGTATTTTCATCATAGCATCGGGATGCGGCGAACCCAGTTCGGAACGCCGTTCGCCCGAAACAAGCTTTATAGGTATCAATCATCCCGTGCAGGAAAGCTGGAGTGTAAAAATTTCACTGACAGAGGCCGGAATAAAACGGGGAATCATCGAAGCAGGACACGGTGCCGAATACCGAACAAACCAGGGAAATGAACATCAACTCGACAATGGAATCAGGGTTACTTTCTTTGACATTTCTGGAAATCCCACGACAACCATCACTGCCCAAAAGGCAGTGATACATGATAATCAGGACATTGAGGCGCAAGGCAACGTTGTTATTACGTCCAGCGGCACAATAATAAAAACAGAGTATATCAAACGGACGAGCAAAGATAAAATGATTCGTTCAGATAAGCTTGTTACCATTATCAAGCCAGATGAAACCATCACTGGCCAAGGTTTTGAGAGTGACCAAACCTTAAAAAAATACCGGATTTTCCGGGGAAGCGGAAAAGCATTTATAAAATAATTTTGAAGGTTCTTTGTTCATGAAATTACATGTTTTAAAATCAAAAATTCATAACGCTATTGTTACCAGCGGAGATCTCGAATATGAAGGAAGCATCACCATCGACACTGAGCTTCTTGAAATGGTCGACATGATTCCCAACGAGAAAGTTCTTGTAGTCAACAATAATAATGGTGAGCGGTTTGAAACTTACATCATTAAAGGAGCTCATGGCTCCAGAGAAATTCAGTTGAATGGAGCAGCCGCCCGATGCGCCCTGGTTGGTGATGAAATCATTATTATGACCTTTGCTACCATGGACCCGGCAGAAGCACGCACCCATAAACCGATGGTTCTTATTGTCGACAAACAGAATAACCCAAAAAGTCGACACCATGTAGGCGAGGAAGGCGAAAAGTTATCATAATCCCCTAACACCCCCACTGATAAACAATTCAATGGCACTTGCAATAATTGTCATGGCTGCCGGAAAAGGCACACGGATGCAATCAGACCTTCCAAAGGTACTGCATCAGGCAAACGGTCGCCCTCTCATTGAGTATGTACTCAATACATCATGCGCTCTTGACCCAAAAGAAATTGTACTGATTATCGGGCATCAGGCAGAACTCGTCAAAAACGCCACGAGTAAATACCCAGTTAACACAGCGATTCAGGAGCCCCAGCTGGGAACGGGTCATGCCATCATGCAGGCAGAAGCCAGTCTCAGGAATTTCGAAGGAGAGGTACTCATCCTCTCCGGCGATGCACCATTAGTCAACGTCCTGACCCTCAAAAAGCTTCTTGCATTTCACCATTCCAGAAATGCAGTAGCAACCGTCCTGACAGCCGAGATAGAAAATCCAACAGGATACGGAAGAATTATTCGAGAAGCCAAGAGCGACAACGTCCTGAAAATTGTAGAACAAAAGGATGCTTCCAAAGAAGAACTCTCCGTACAAGAAATCAATTCTGGTATTTACGTTTTCAATGCACAGATACTTTTCGATGCTCTCGGAAAAATCAATACAAACAATGCTCAAAAAGAGTATTATTTGACCGATGTTTTCGGTATCTGCTTCCAGAACGGTAAACGTGTCTGTGCCTTTAAAACCGACAATCCCAACGAAATTATTGGCATCAACACACCCGAACAGCTTAAAGAAGTTGAACGGCTACTGCTCTTGGAACAGCCATTGGAAACGGTAAACCCCCAAGAGAGGGGGTAAACAGAGAAGTTTAACTTCTGTAATGGATGGAATCGGTATTTCAAAAGTTACAGAGGGGAATGCCTAAGCCAGTCAACCGCTTGGCTACTTTCTGGAACGACGAGGTTTTTTAGCTTCCATCTCTTCTACCATTTTCTGCCTGGTTGGGATGGCGTGAACATTTGGAGAGGAAAGATCAATATCAGCACTGTCATTCTGTATTCCTATGTCATGCATGGAATAGAACTCTACAAGGTTCCCATCAGGGTCCATGACAAAAAAGGCTCTTCCTTCCCGCCGATGAGCTGGTCGGGTCACAATATGGACTCCCCTTTCATCCAGATAGTTCACAGCTTCATCCACCTCAGCATCCGAGGCAAGCCTGAACCCGAAATGATCAACCCTGATATCCCTTGCTTGAGGGGAACCTGGTGTTTCCGCCTTCACAAGCACAAGCATATCCGAGTTGACACGCAGATAGGAAATATTTGCACCAACCCTGTGATCAAGCTTCAGCCCAAGAATACCACCATAAAATTCTTCGGCAAGACCCAGGTCATTGACGCGAAGGGTAATTTGATTAATCCCCGTCAGTTTCATCATCTTCTTCAATTTGAACAACCTTTTTTTCAACAGGCTTGTCTATTGTATAATCGTATTTATGCTCAAAGTAATCAGCAACAGCCTTATGCGACGACTTTTCACGGCTTTCAAATTCAAGACTGATAGCTATCTGTTCAGGAAATACCTTATCCGATTCAGATTCGCTGCTTGGATTGCGGGTCATTTCCTTAAAAGGAAGAAGCTTATCTTCAAGTTCCGCACGCTCTTCATCGTGCAATTTTTTTGCTTTTTTTGAAATAGCGACAACCGTTTCATACAAATTCGAGTGCGCACTTCTCAGCATATTCAAGTCTACAGGTTTAACCGACATTGCACCTTATTTTACGTGTTTGAAAGAAATTTAGTGATTATTGCCGTGACTGTATCGACCGCCTGATCAAGAGTATCATTAACAACTACCTCATCAAATTGGTTTGCATATCCTAACTCCAGCCAGGCCCTCTCAAGGCGTGCTTTCAGACTCTCTTCATCCTCACTGTCACGCCCTTTAAGTCTCTGCCTTAAAACATCCATACTAGGCGGCTTTATAAACAGCAATAACGAATTATCAGGAAATAATTTTTTGAGATTCAAAGCACCCATCACATCAAGGTCCAGCAGAATATTGATGCCTGAGTCAATGACTTCAAGGGTTTTATCAAGCAGCGTACCGTAATGGTTTCCAAAAAAGAACTCATGCTCTATAAAGCCACCGGTATCAATCTTTTCCTCAAATTCTTCTTTAGTCAGAAAATAATAGTTGAGGCCATTTTCCTCACCAGGTCTTTTTTGCCTGGTTGTGGCTGACACCGAAAACCTGATATTCGGTATACGTTCAAGTATCAGTTTCGATATTGTAGATTTACCGGTACCCGATGGAGCCGAAAAAACTATCAGTTTTCCCTGCCGCCTCACTTCAGACATATCATTACTCTATATTTTGCAGCTGCTCCCTTATTTTTTCCAGATTTTCCTTAATCTGAACAATTTTCTGGGAAATTTCTGCATTCTGGGATTTTGATGCAATAGTATTTGCTTCACGCAACTGCTCCTGCAAAAGAAAATTCAGTTTACGTCCAGTACCACTCTCATCATTGCTTAACTCTTCAAGAAAAAACTTGTTATGGCTTGCAAACCGGATTAACTCCTCCGTAATATCAAGCTTATCAGCAGCAAGCACCAACTCCATTTCAAGGCGGTCCCGGCTGTACGTCAAATCCTTACCAGCCACAGCTTCCACTTTAGCAGCAAGCCGTTTTCGTACCACCTCAAGATTTTCCGATGCCAGAGTTGTAATCTGTACAAGAGTACTTTCAATTTCAGCTATTCTTTTGGTAAAGTCCACTGAAAGCTCTTCTCCTTCCCGGCGACGCATCGCCTTAAGACGAGCAATTGCCTCCCTTAAAAGATCTTTAACAAACGGCCAAAGCTGTTCCGCATTATCAAGCGAAGATGTTCCGTTATCGAATATTTCAGGGAACTTGAGGAGATGCTCAAGAGTAACAGGAGCTGTAAGCTCCGCTTCTCTCACAAGAGTATCGAGCAGCTCTTTATACGCTTTTACTTTTGAGGTATTGACGGTGACGGAGATGGGATGTTCCTCATCAAGCTGAACCTGAATAAACGCCGAAATTTTCCCCCTCTGAAATTGCGTCCGAATCAGTTCCCGGACTTCAAGTTCAAACGAAAGTAACTGGCGAGGAAGCTTGACACTGATTTCAGCAAACCGGTTGTTGACTGAACGTAACTCAACAAGAGTCTTTGTCCCACATTCAACTGACTCCGCACTGCCATATCCGGTCATACTTTCCAACATAAGTTCTCTAGCTGCATTCTTTGTTAAAAAGATAACCTGCAGGGTTGAGCAACCCTGCAGAAATCAGGCATAAAAAAAGTTCAAATTCCCAGCTCTTACTTGCGAAGATCAAGCTCGGCTATCACTTTACGGTAGCGATTGATATCGACATTTTTCAGGTAATTCAGCATTTTTTTGCGTTTGGCAACCAGCATAAGCAATCCACGACGAGAGTGCTTATCCTTCGGGTGCAACTGCAAATGACCGGTAAGATCAGAAATTCTACGGGTGTACAACGCAACCTGAACCTCTGACTTCCCGGTATTCTTTTCTGAAGCACCAAACTGCGTGATAACTTCCGCTTTATATTCTTTTGTAAGGCTCATATCTCTTCGTTTGTTATGTTAAATCGGTTGACCTTTAATATAATATTATTAACAATACAACTCTACCGTTTTTTTATCTTTTTCAATCTGCAACTTCATCTCTTCAAGAGACGAAAACTTCCTTTCCTCCCTGATAAACTTGAGCAAACTGAACTTAACGAGAGAACCATAGAGGTCGCCATGATACCCTAACAGATAAGCCTCCACTGTTGTAATCCCCTCATGAGAAACCGTTGGACGTACACCAACATTCATCAGGGCCATAAAGCAAACACCATCTACCATTGTCCGTGCCAGATAGACTCCCGCACGAGGCAGCAGTTTATCAGAATCAGACAATTTTATATTGACGGTAGGAAACCCTATTTCCCTTCCCAGCTTATCACCATGAACCACGGTGCCCGAAATCATATAGGGTGAACCAAGAAATTCATTGGCATCCTCAATCATACCACTTGCAAGCAAAGAACGTATCCTGGTACTTGAAAAATGTTCATTCCCAATCAATACCTCATCAACAACCTCAACATCAAACCCAAGCTCACGTCCCAGATATTCAAGCGTCTTGCCGCTCCCGCTCCTGTCACGCCCAAAGGCATGATCATATCCAACAATAATACTTTTTGCGCCAAGCAGCTTGACCAGAACATTCCGAATAAAATCATCAGAAGTACGCGATGCAAAATCAGGGGTAAAACGAACAACAAAAAGAAGATCAACACTCTCCTCAGCAAGAAGATCTATTTTTTCCTCCAGAGTAGTAAGCAATCCAAGAGGGCCAGAAACAGCTCCCTTAAGCACCCTTCTAGGATGCGGCTCAAAAGTCACAACAACACTTCTCAAATGGCGACGTTCTGCAAGAGCAACCATCCGCGCAATAATCATCCGATGCCCTTTATGCACGCCATCGTAGGAACCAACCGTCACCACAGAATCAATGGGAATAAAATCAACCGCAGACCGCGACCCGTAGTTGTACACCTGATTATTGTCATACTCAACAATACGCATACGTCCTTGTAATCTCCCTTCACCCGGGCGGGGTGGTTGATGCCTGCCGAAGAATATCTTCCATGGTGTCTGCAACTGAGCGGGCAGACCTCAGCTCATAAGGGCCGATTGATACCCGCCTGAGGGAAGCTAAATAACCTCCAACACCCAGCGCCGCACCAAACTCATGCGCAATAACCCTTATATAAGCACCTTTGGAAACATGAAGAATAAAATAAACCATCGGAAGATCAATCCGAGTAACCTCAAACCGATGGATAAAAATCTCTTTTGCTTTTCGCTCCTTGATCACCACTCCCTTACGGGCATGTTCATACAGACGCTTGCCGTTGTGCCAGGCAGCCGAATGCATAGGTGGTTGCTGCAGACGCTCACCAATAAATTCCGAAGCAACCATACGGATTTGCATCTCCGTCAGGTGATCTACAGTGCGGTGTCCATATTCATCGGTTTCAACATCATGGCTTTCCGTCATGACACCGAGCTTTATGGAGCCGTCATAAACCTTGTCAAGCACTTCAAGGCTTGCAATTTCTTTCGTTTTACGGCCAGAAGCAAGAAGAAGCAGGCCGGTAGCCTTCGGGTCAAGCGTACCGCAGTGACCTACCTTCTTCTTAAACCCACTGCGATTATAAGTGTTCCTGATTTTTGCCACCACATCAAACGACGTCCAATCCAGCGGCTTATCAACCAGAAGAAACTCCCCATCATCACAGCCAGGCTCTCTATTCAGGCTCTTTTCCATGCACACTCTTCGGTTCATCGCTATGAACGGAACCTTTTCTCACCTCATTCAAAAGCTGTTCAATCCTGTTCGCACGTTCATAAAGATGATCTTCATGAAACTCCAGTTCAGGAATACGCCTGAACTGATGCCGGATTTTCGACGAAAGAATCATCCTGATGCTCTTTGTTGAATCCAACAAAAATGCCATCGCTTTTTCCTGTTCTTTATCCGTACCGATAATAGAAACATACACCCTTGCAATACTCAAATCAGCAGTAACCTTAACCTCAACAACAGTAACTATCGGACCACCACGAGGAAGCTCCTTTTGAAGGATTGCTCCAAGTTCCTGCTGCAGCAGCGACGAAACCCTTTCAGTACGTATCGACATAAATCAACAATAATCAGTTCAAAGTTTTCGTTTTTTCTCAACGATTTTATAGGCCTCAACAATGTCTCCAACCTTGATATCATCATAGTTCTTAAGGCTCATACCACACTCATAACCGGCATCAACCTCCTTGACATCGTCCTTGAATCGTCTGAGCGCAGCAAGCTGTCCTTCGTAAATCTGCACACCATCACGCAGCAGGCGAACCTTGGAATCACGGAAAACCTTGCCTTCAAGCACATAACATCCGCCAACATTACCGATTTTCGGCACCTTAAAGACCTGACGAACCTCAAGCGATCCCAGGCTCTCCTCATGGAGTTCTGGCGAAAGCATTCCTTCAAGCGCTTTCTCGACATCCTCAAGCACATGATAGATGACACTGTAAAAGCGAACATCAAGATCTTCTTTTTCAGCCAGCTTTTTAGCATTGACGTTTGGCCGTACCCTGAACCCGATAATAATGGCATCAGAAGCAGCAGCCAGCAACACGTCGGTTTCCGTAATCTGCCCAACACCCTGGTGAATGATCTGTACCTTGACCTCATCATTCTGAATCTTCATGAGCCCGTCAGCCAATGCCTGAATGGACCCGTCTGTATCCGCCTTGATAATAACACTCAGCTCTTTCATCAACCCCTCCTTGATCTGGCGGGCAATACTGTCAAGCTTGACACGCGTACTACGGCGGAAGTCGTGCTCACGACGGATAACCTGCCGCTTCTGCGCCAAGTCACGAGCATCCCTGTCCGTCGACATAACCGTCAACACATCGCTCGACTGCGGCAGATCCTCAAACCCAAGCACCCTGACCGGCTGCGAAGGGTTGGCAAAAAGAATTCTCTTACCCCTTTCATCCATAAGAGCGCGAACCTTGCCCATAGTATTTCCGGCAACAAAAGGATCCCCGACCTTCAGAATTCCACGCTGAACAAGCACTGTAGAAATAACACCCTTGCCCTTATCAAGTTCAGATTCAACAATAATACCACTGGCATTGATCTCTCTGGAGTAGTTACCCTTAAGCTCACGCATTTCAGCCTCAGTCAGCACTTTTTCCATGAGCTCAGCAATACCGATACCCTTCTTAGCCGATATCTCCTGACACTCACCAGCAACAACCTTACTGCTTCGGATATAATCCAGCAATGAAGTCTTACCGTGATCAACATGTCCCATGATGGTGACAACTGGAGGACGAGTCTGTAAATCATCTTCCGCATCCTCTTCTGCAACAACAGCCGTTGCCTCAACTTCTGAAATAAATTCAGCCTCAAAGCCAAACTCAAGCGCAATCAGTTCAATCGATTCCTTATCGAGCCTCTGATTGATAGTGACAAACTTGCCAAGCGCAAAACACTTTTGAATAATTTCCTTGGCAGTGATCCCCATAAGCTCCGCAAGCTCATGCGGCGAAGCATATTCGGTAACCCTCACCATCATCCGCTGAGCCTCACGCAAAGCTTCATCCTCTTCATGCTCACGCTCACGCTCGTTTCGGCGCATCTTTCGGAATTTCTGTCGTGATCCAGTACTGCTACGTTCCTCTATGCCACTGATGGTTTTCTGAATATTCGCCGAAATGACCTTGTCATCAACCTCAGGCTTCTTTTTCTTCTTGCCTTTCTTCTTTTTTATACCCGAACCCTCACCAGCAACCACCGGCTTCGGCTTAACTTCAGTGGCAACCTTGGCAGGCTTCTTTGCCGTAACAACTTTCTCCTCTACCTTCACTTCCTCCGTTACCTTCGGCTCAAACTCATCCTTCAAAGCATCAGCCTGTTCCTTGAAATTCTTTTTCCGGTTTTTCTTATGCCTTCCGGCATGAATATCAAGAGTACCAAGCACCGTAAGACCACCCATCATCTGCGGAGCATCAAACGAAACAAGATGCTCATTAACTGTCGGCTCCTCTCTTTGAGGCGCCGGGGCAGGAATTGGTTCAGGTTCAGATTCAGGCAATGCAACAAGCTCAATCGGTTCAACAGGTTCAGCGACTGCAATGATTTCAGGAACTTCCACAATATCAGGAACCACAGGAAGATCTGGAACCTCATGAATCACCACAACTTCAGGCACTTCAAGAACTTCAGCGACTATAGGAGCAACCGGAACTTCCGGTTCCACGGCAACATCGAACACCTGATCTTTAACTGTAGTATCCTGCACAGCATCATTTTTTACTTCAGCAGCAACTGCCGGAACAGGAGCTAACACTGGAGCAGGCGCTGGCGCAGGAACTGGGGCCAGAATCGGAGTTGGAGCAGGCGGAGGGCTGAGAGTTTCACTGAGATGCTTCTCTTTTTCATACGTTTTCCGTGACTGTTCCTCAAGTCTCGACAAACGCTTCTCTTTCTCCGCTCTTATTTTTTTAGTCTCATCGACCATTTTCTTTTCAACGCTGAAATGACCAAATATCTGGTCATGTATCTCTTCGTTTACCATAGAGGATGTAGAGGCCACCTTGCCCCCTTCCTTTTTGACAAAAAGTAATACTTCCTGCGGACTCACCTGCAGTTCTCTTGCTATATCACTTATTCGATATTTCTTTTCCATGTCCTCAAGGGCCATTACATCCTCCTCTGGATTTATAAACTCTTTACTCTGTATCCAATCTTCCCCTCTATGATGGTGTTTACTGGTTATCCACCACCACTTCCCCCGGCTCAGGCTCAGCATCATCATCAAAAAGACCCTGCAAATCCGATTCCGTAAACTGTTCCCTCACAGTTTTATAGATATTTTCAGCAATCTTCTTCCAATAACGCTTCTCTTCCTCGGTAACCTTTCGCTCCCGTGGTTTAACGTTAGTCTTATACGTTTTACCAAAAACAGTCTGTTCCTCAGGTTTTGTCGTACCAAGAAGAGCCTGCTCAATCTCATCAATTCCAGCTTTCAGCACTTTCTTAGCGGTATCAAAGCCACTGTCCAGAAGCTGATAAATCATATCATCACCAAACTCTTCACGGAACGCTATGATATCAATGTCCGTAGGATCTTCTGTCGACTTATCAATCACATCACGATAAACATCGATTTCATACCCTGTAAGTTTCTCCGCCAAGTGGATATTATTGCCATTCTTCCCGATAGCATACTTAATCTGATCAGGCTTAAGCATCACCCTCGCTTTCCGGGTTTTAATATCCGCATGAACCGTCAGAGGATCAATTTTCGCAGGCTGCATCGCCCTCGAAATATAAATCTCCGGTTCATCAGCATAATAGATAACATCAATATTTTCGTTATTCAGCTCCTTCACAATACTCTGAATACGCTTCCCTCTGTATCCTACGGTGGCGCCGACCGGATCAATCCTTGCACTGGTCGATTCAACCGCAACCTTTGCACGTTCACCCGGAACCCTCGCAATAGCCTTAATTACAATAAGGCCATCCAGAATTTCCGGCACCTCATGTTCAAAAAGCTTATACAAAAACCTGTCATCAACCCTCGAAACAATAACCTTCATGCCACCATCAGCTTTTTCCCGCTCAACAGTGCTGCCATCATCAAGCCGAATTTTAGCTTTCTCGCGCTCTATACGCTTCACATAAAGTTTCATCCTCGGTGTACGGCGGGGGTTATCCTTCTTCATCATCTCCGCCTTCGGCAAAACAAGTTCAACCCGGTGATCCTTCGTCGTGTTGTAAGTAAAAATAACCTCATTCGCACGAATCTGATAAACCTCACCAGCTACAACTTCCCCAACCTTTTCAAGACACTCTTCATAAACAACAAGACGCTCAAGATCACGGACTTTCTTCTGTACAGACTGCTTTATTATCTGTATAGACTTACGGCTCAAGTAATCATCCAGCTTAATGGGCCCCTCTTCATAAAAATCGCCAATCTCAAGAGAGTCATCAATTTTCCTTACCTCATCCAGACTGATCTCAATGCTTTCAATATCTACTTCCTTGACAATCTTTTTCAGAATATAGACCTCAAAATCACCCCGTTCAGGGTTGATGAAAATGTTCGATTCAACTTCAGGATCATAATCCTTTCTGAGCTGCTTCTGAATAATATCTTTAAGAAGGTCGGCAATATCCATTTTAACAGCCGCACTTTCAGTGCGCTTATCCAGAAAGATCTTGGACTGCTCGATTTCACCAAACGCGCTGGCAATCTGCAACCTCCTGTCCTGACCCTCATCTTTTATCTTCTTTCTGACCATCTCATTCTTGATTGTGCATTTTATAAAAGAAAATTTCCACGAACCCGAATAAACCTGCTATAATTCCGCCTCAGGAACCGCCCGGATTACCTGATCGAGATAAAGTGTGATACTTTCCATTTTAGGCTGATGCCCCTTCTTTTTATTTTTTTCCGGCATGATGACAATCCGAGGTCTTTCCTCTTCCAAATTCGGCACTTCCTGAAGATGTCCAATCAGTTCGACATCATGACCGCTTTCATCTCTATAAACAATGCTCATCAACTTCCCGGCATGCCTGATATACTGCCTCGGCAGCATTATGGCTTCCCCAAGTCCGGGAGACGACACAACAAGATCAAAATTCTCGCCAATCAGATCCAGAAGTTCATCATCACCTTCAATTCGCTCTCGAATCCTTCTACTGATATAAGCGCACTGATGAATGCGGATACCATCATCAGCATCAACCAGCACCTCTATTTTCCGGCTCTTCTCAGATCCTTTCACCGTAACATCAATAAAGTAAGCACCTTCACCCCGCGTACCTGTCGACTCTGCAATAATCTGGAGAACACAATTTTTGATGCGCTCTTGCATTGAAACCCCGTACAAACTTTTTTTTAGAAAACAAAAAAGTGGGGAACCCCCACTCTCAGATAAGAATAATGCCACCCGGTCGTCAAATCAAGTACGCTAATGTACAAAAAAACATACCAACAGCAAACAACCTTATTTTCGCTCATTCCGCTCATTATCATTGAGATTACTTTCTATCACCTCATAATCAGCTTCCTCAATCTGCTTCCCTGACGAAAACGATGGCGTAGAACTTCCAGAACGCCTTGCACTGCCAGTAGTAAAAAATCGCACTCCAATCCTCAAAACACGCACAACCATACGTATCACAAGAAAGCTAACAAAAACAAAAAGAATAAATTTCAGCATCACAAAAAAATATTATTCCACCCCCATCATTCCTCAGCACTTTCTTTCTCAGTACTCAGTACTTTTTTAAAGAAACCGAGTAATCGCTTTTCATGAACCCTGTACTTGAACACCTGAACCCCATCAACAAAAACAACTGGAATTTTAAGTCCAAACCGAGCAAGCAGTTCCGGATTGTCAGAAATATCTATTTTTTCCAAGTCGAAGGGCACAACAGCGTTAACTTTCTGCAGAACCTCCATCGCCTCATCACATAAGCAGCACTCTACTTTACCATAAAGTATCACACGATGTCTTGTTATAGTCATAACATTATAACTTATAGAACTCCTTCGCAGCCGGTTCACGCAGTATTTCCATCACCCCTTCAAGCGAAAGAGTGGTCTGCTCAGAAGTAACAAGATTTTTCAATGAATACAACCCCGTCTCAACCTCTGTTGTGCCAATAAAAAGCGCATACGACGCCCTTATCCTGTTTGCTTCCCTCATCTGCGCTTTCATACTCCTTGCCGCCAAATCAATATCAGTCATAATACCAGCCTTTCGCAACCGATAAGCAACCTGCAAGCCATTGTCCGCGAGCTCCTGACTTTGCACAACCACATACACAACCGGACCATGAGGGTTAAGCGCAGCAAAAAGCCCTTGTTTTTCCATCGTCATCAGCAACCTCTCCATACCCACAGCAAACCCAGACGCCGGCACCTCCGAAGAGCTGCCAAGCTCCCGCGCAAGACCATCATACCTTCCTCCGCCACCTATTGCATCCTGGGCACCAAGCTCTGAACTGGTCACCTCAAAAGCAGTATAACAGTAATAATCAAGCCCACGGACCAGACGATGATCAATTTCATAAGCGATCCCCCGTTCTTCCAGGTAAAAAAGCACCTTTTCAAAATCCCGAACTGCCACCTCATGTAGATAATCGTACAACTTCGGAGCGCCAGCAACAATTTCCTGCACAGCCGGGTTTTTTGAATCAAGAATCCTGAGCGGGTTTTTTTCGAGCCTTTCTTTCGACGCCTCATCAAGCACACTGTGATAAGGAGCAAAATAACCCTGCAACGCCTCCCTGTACCGAAGCCTATCAGCCGTATCACCAAGAGTATTAACCCTCAGCTTCAACCCATGAAGTCCAAGCGACTCAAAAACCTGCATCATCAGCGTCATAACCTCAGCCACAGCTGCAGGCGACGAAACCCCAATCAGCTCAGCCCCGAACTGTGAAAACTGACGCTGCCTGCCAGCCTGAGGCCTCTCCTTGCGAAACAACTCACTGATATAATAGAGCTTATGCACAGGAGCCAACGAAAGCAGATTCTTCTGAATTGCCGCTCTCATCACACCCGCAGTCATCTCCGGACGCAAAGTCAACGAACGCCCTTTCGGGTCAGGCTGAAAAGTAAACATCTCCTTCCCGACAATATCCGTTGTCGCACCTATACCTCTCTGAAAAAGCTCGGTATACTCAAAAACCGGTGTACGTATCTCACTGAACCCATAAAGGGACGCAAGAGAATGCACAATTCCTTCAACATACTTCCATTGAGCAGCTTCTTCCGGGAAAATATCCCGCGTGCCCTTAACAGCCTGGTACTGCGACATAACAATAAAAATCCTCTACTGGTAAATATTTATATTTGAGGTAAATCCTTTTCCTCCACCCTGAAAAGCTCAATAACCTCAGCAGGTGACGCACAAAAAAGCAACCTCTCACGAAAATCCTCCCGGCCAGCCAGTCTGGTAATGCGAGCAAGAAGCTTCAAATGTTCTGCAAGCATATCTTCAGGCGTTGCAAGAAGAAAAACAAAACGAACAGGCTCATTATCAAGAGAATCAAAATCCATAGCATTCCTGAGTGTAGCGAAAGCCATAACCGGCTCACTTACCCCTTCAGTTTTAGCATGAGGCAAAGCTATACTCTTGCCAATCCCGGTCGACATCTCCTCTTCACGATGAAGAACATCCTCCCGAAGTTTGCTGCTGTCGCATACTCCAGTATGACCAGCAACAACAGAAAGCATTTTTTCAATAACCTGACTTTTGGAAGCCAGTTCAAGATTCAAAACAATATATTTTTCAGAAAGAAGGCCTTCAATTTTCATTATTTCAACCTCTTGCGGTTAATATCTCTTGCCCATGGGAAAATGTCCCCAGAACCTGAATTAAACGGATAATATAAAAAAACATTTATCCATACCGCCAGCACGGTTTTTCCCCCTGAAAAATGAATGCACGATAACAAAGCTGCGGGGAATACATCCCATAGAGATTCAAAGCCGAAACGAAATAAAATAGATAAACGGCGACACAAACATGATCGTATCAAACCTGTCAAGCACACCACCATGCCCAGGAATCAAACCTGACGAATCCTTAACCCCGGCATCTCTCTTAAACATCGACTCAATAAGGTCTCCGGCAGGACTCGCTATCCCAATTAAAACTCCTGTCAAAAGCGCGGTCCTTAAAGGCAGTTGCGGCACAAAGCTCCCATACACCATTCCAGCAGCAATGCTTCCCGTAAGCCCGCACAAAAAGCCCTCCCATGTTTTATGAGGGCTCAGCCGTTCAAACAATTTGCGGTGAATAAATCGCCCCCCTAAAGTGCTCCCGCCGAAATACGCAAAAATATCAGCCGACCAGACACACAAAAACATCAGAAAAACAATCATTTCCCCTTTCCCATCAACCGCACCAAGTCGCAGCTTCAACAAAGCACCAAAAGAAAGATTAACATAGAGCAATCCAGGGAAGATTGCCCCCAGATTCAACAGAGGCGACCCCTCTTCCAAAAACAGCTCCATCACTAAAAGCGCAAGAACAACACCGAGCAAAAGCTCCCATACTTCAGCAAACGGTTTATAAAAATTAACCTGAAACAACAGCGTTATCACGAGCACAATCCACAGTGCCGGCGGATGAGCCTTATGCAATGCAATCCGGTGAAACTCAAAAGCAGCTAAAAGCGCAAGTAAAGTGAAAAAGCAAAAAAACCAAACCCCACCCACCTTGATCAGCCAAAGCAGCAGAGGAATCCCCACAACACCCACAACAACCCTCTGCAATAAATTAACGCTCAAAAGCTTACCCATAAATCTCTTTTTAAACAGCTGATCAGCCTCATTATCTAAACCTTATTACCCGCCATATCCGCTGGAGACAAACCAGCCAAAAGCCGCAAAACAACCAGCACAAACAACCCCAGGCTCACCCCGACCACCGGCCACCACCATACTGCAGTAACCAAAGACTCCGGTTGCACACCCCCACCCCCGCTATCTGTAACCAAAAGAAGAAGGAGAGCAGCTAAATTATTAACAAAATGCACAAAAACAGGCACTCCCAAATGACCTGTTTTACTATAAATATAGCCAATATACCACCCAAGCAAAGCCAGGGGAACAAGATTTGCCGCACTCATATGAAAAAAAGCAAAAATACATCCAGTCAACAGGACAGCCCCCCCCGACGACATGGACCGGCTATAATTCTTCTGGATATACCCCCTGAAAAGCAACTCTTCACAAACAGCAGGTGTAACAGCAAGGACAAAAGCCACAAAAAAAAACTCCGGCACCGAACGTACCAATGCAATCTCCTTCATGAACGAGTCCATCACATCCCGCTGACGAACCACTTCAGCCCCAGCTTCACCAAGAGCTGGCCAGAGATACAAATCCTGCAAAGCAGTGATGGTATACAACAACGGCTGAAGAAGAAAAATACCACAAACCGCCCATCCGGCGGCACCGATATCAAAATCCCTCCGTACCCCTAAAAAAGCAAGACTCTCCCGCGAAAATGGATTTTTTCTGCCCGTATGCAACGCAGCAAGCAAAAGAACAGGCAGCGCAAGCACACATATCTGTCCAACAGCCTGAATAATACGTATGGAAGGGAGCATACTCCTGTCGATATGCAAAAATGAAACACTTGCCGACGCGCCCCCTTGAACAAGAACAAAAAGCAACGTACCGGCAAGAGGATAAACCACCATAACACCAATCAAAAACAAGGTGTTGACTAAAAAAGAAGGTCGACTTGCCAAAAAAGAATGCGAAGAAGAAAATGTCTGCATTGAATCGTATATCCGGTTACAATGAATCCCTGAGAATGTGATACTTTATCATTTTGAAATCTTGAGCCCCTGATGTTTTTTATTTTTCCTTTTATTTTTCATTCAACGCATAGGTATAGAGGCCGGAAAAGTAACAAGCTAGGAACTACCACAGAGTACAAACACTCGATTATGGTTCCCGTAACATTCCAGTAACAGCTAAAGGACTACGAATGAATATCATGATATTTGACGCAACACCGCACTGGTCCGGCGGTGCCAACAGAATTTTATTATACAGCAAAGAGCTTCAAAAACGGGGCCATAAAATAACCGTATGCTGTTTACCGAAGAGCGGCCTTTCAATCCGTCTCCCTGAACAAAACATCCCGTGTTATACAATTAATCCAAAGTCCGACACCAACATCCTTATCATACCAAAACTCATACAGCTTATTGTACAAAACAACATTGACGTTATAGAAATCTGTTCTCCCAAATTTTATTGGGTTGCATCACTGGCTGGCAGATTAACCAATAAAAAAGTTATTCTCACCCGTAATGTCCCCTACCGCAAAAAAGGGCTCAAAAAATACATCAACACAATGCTCTACAATAAACTTGTAGACAGGGTTGTTGCCGTTTCCGATAAAATTAAACGCGAACTCAAAGAAGATTTTAATATCCCTGACAAGAAAATCACAGTTATCTACGATGGAATAGAACTCCTCCGGTTCAGCAATCAGGCAACACATAACGACGTTAAGCCTCAGCAATTCGTAGTAGCAGTAATAAGCCGTCTTGACGAACATAAAGGGCTCGAATGTTTTATAAACGCCATACCAGAAATACTTCAAAAAATCAGCCCCATCCTTTTTATGATCGTCGGAACAGGCAGTATTGAACAAAAACTCAAAGAACAGACAAAAAAACTCAACCTGTCGGATTCAGTGATTTTTACCGGCTTTAGAACCGACATCCCTGAAATACTCTCCCGAGTTGACATAACCATCATGCCATCACCCGAAGAAGGCATGTCAATGAGCGCTCTGGAATCCATGGCATCCGCTAAACCCGTAGTCGCAACATCCGGCAGTGGACTGGCCGATATCATAACCAATAACCAATCAGGCATCATTGTGATGCCCGACAACAGTCACCAACTTGCCGAAGGCGTCATTACATTATTACAATCTGATTATAAGCAAGTAGGCAGAGAAGCCAGAAAAATTATAGAAAAAAACTTTGCGCTCCATCATGTCGTAACCCAATACGAGTCCGTAGTAAAAAACTTAACGACGCAAAACCACCTCTGATCAAAGCGATATGAAACCCAAGAAAAAGGATCATACAGCATTCCGCGAACGCCTGGCTAAAACCCTCCAGTTCTTCGCTAAACGTCGCCAGTCACAACCTCTCCTTCAAAAGCCACCGGAAAGTATTGTTATTCTTGCAAGAGAATGCTATGGCGACTGCATTATGCTCACCCCCCTTATCGGCACCCTGCGAAAAGAGTACCCCGAACTCTCCATATACATCATCGCCTTCAGCCAGATCATTTTCAACTTTTTCAGTGCCGACCCCAATGTGACCGCCGTCTATCATGCAAAAAGGAACATGAAACGCTATTACAAAGGGATCCTTTCCAAAAAATTTGATCTGCTGTTTAATCCCAAAGACCACCCATCAACTCATTTTCTCATCCAATCCATGCTCATTAACGCCCGCCACAAAGTCGGGCACTTTCACCCCAATCATAAAGGTCTTTTCGACCATCTCATCACTCTTGAACCCCAGACCCATGAATCATTAAAAAACCTCTCACTGCTGAGTGCTATCAATGCAACTGCACTTCAGGCACCCTGCAAACCATACCTGCCACCCATGCCGGTCTCCCCTGAAATCACCTCATTCCTCGTGCAGCTTCAACCAAACCGATACATCGGCATCAACCTCAGTGCAGGGCACATTGGCGGCCACCGCACACTCCAGCAATGGTCTGAACTCATTCACGATTTCCCGAACGAAACCTTTCTTATCTTTTCAGCACCCCAGGATCTCCACGAAAAACGCAATCTCGAGGCACAGCACACAAACATCCTCCAATCCCCATCAACACAGAATATCTACGAAGTAGGGCAAATCGTCCAAAAGCTAAAGCTTCTCATCACCCCCGACACCTCCCTCGTACATATCGCCGCATGCTACAACACACCACTCATAGCCCTCTATCGTAAACGCCTCGCCGATAGAACCCAATTCGCACCATTAAGCACCCAGCAGGAAATTATCGTATCCCTAACTCCCGACGTCATCGATATCGACCCCAAACAAGTCACCACCGCCCTCCATAAAATACTATGCGCTGACAGAAGAGATTTTCCAGAGGAGTGTTAGACATGAGAGGAAAGGTGGCTTTTCTCAGGGTTGGTGGGCTATGCTGCAAGTGGAGTATGAAGAATCAAATATAGGAACTCCCATAATTATTGAACGGCAAGCTCTATTGATGTATTATTCAAAAGCCTTGGTCTTTCAGTTCCCGATACTTATCACATCCGTTTTGAAAACCAGTATCACAAGCCTTACCAAACCACTCTTTTGCTGTAGTTTTATCTTGTTTAACACCTTGAGCCGTTGCATATATCATTCCCAGATTATACTGAGCGGGTGCATACCCGTGAGCGGCTGAAAGCCTATACAACTTCAAAGCTTCATTGAGGTTTTTTGTTACGCCTTGTCCAGTAGCGTACATAAATCCAAGATTACACTGCGCTCCTGGGTGGCCCTGATCTGCAGCGAGTTGATACCACTTTACGGCTTCATCAACATTTTGAGTCATACCTTGGCCATTAGCGCACATTACTCCTAAATTGTTCTGTGCATCGGCCAGCCCTTTGGCAACTGCCAGCTGATAAAACCTCAAAGCTTTACTAAAGTTTTGAGAGACTCCTTGACCATTTGCATACAGAGCACCAAGGTTACATTGAGCCATTGCATATCCCTGTTCAGCAGCACGACCGTACCATTTCAAGGCTTCATCAAAATCTTGAATAACACCTTGACCATTTGCATACAGGGAGCCCAGATCGTTTTGTGCCGCTGCTATACCTTGATCAGCTGCAAGCCTATACCATTTCAAGGCTTCATCAAAATTTTGAGTCACACCTAAACCTTTTGCAAAAAATACTCCGACATTGTACTGAGCTGGTGCAAAACCCTGAACGGCAGCAGACTGATACCACTTGAACGCTTCAGTATTGTTTTGTGCAATTCCTCGACCACTAGCATACATCGCACCAAGATTGTTTTGAGCAACAGCTACTCCTTGATTAGCCGCAAGCCTATACCATTTGAAAGCTTCAGTATAGCTTGCCCTGACCCCTAACCCTTTTTCATACATCTCAGCAAGATTGCTCTGTGCTTTAGCATGCCCCCCATCAGCTGCAAGTCTATACCATTTGAAGGCTTCAAAGTAGCTCATAATGACCCCTTGACCTTGCGCATAGATTCGACCGAGGTCATATTGGGCATCTATATTTCCTGTCGCAGCCGCATTACGTTTTTTTGAAATTTCGCTATGAGATTCTGCTTTTGCATTGACAAAAACAAGCATCATGCAGACTATGGTAATGAGGATTTTTTTTAACATGTGCAGATAAAAAAAAGAAAGAATATTAATCCCGAGTTGAGCGATTTTAAAAAAGATTTTTTAACCCCAATAAAACTTCAAAAAATATCTACTTATAAACCTCTTCATTAAAAAGCAAGTGAACCATCATAGCAAAAGCCAAAAATGATACGCAACTCACTTTTTAGGAGGTTCCAGCGGATGCTATAGCTTAAAAATTGTTGCGGGATATTCGAAAACATTACTTAAAAAGATAATAAGATTTTTTCAGGGTAATTTATATCCCAAACCGCCGGCTAAATATCTTTTCGCTTTAGAAGGTTGTGCGCCGTGGTGTTGATTTATACCGTCCGATCAACTATCACGATATTTTCTGGAACACTACCCCTGATTTTCGCTCTTGATTTATATTTTCAATCGCATCCTCTTACGAACGTGACCGATCCTACAACTGAATATGTATAGTAATAAGGAATTAATCTGTTTTTGCGGTAATAGATTTTTTTACAAAAAAGTTTAAAAATAACGTCAAATTCACCAGTGCCTTCATCAGAAAAAACTTCGATGACGGCACTGGTGACATTTTCAGGGGTAAAACATCACCACAAGAAGTCATTACTCTCTTTCTTTGAACTCGCCATAACATTAACAAGTCACTTTGCCTGAAGGTTGCCTCAGTAATCAAAAAAACGGACAGCTTTATAGAAAGCTGATACTTGTCTCCAATCCTCCAAACCTTCTTTGGCTAATTACTTATTTTTTATTTATAGATTACTCCCCATGGTTTCATTCCAGATGCTTTTTTTGTGGTCTTTCTCTTAAGGTACTTTACTGGTGGTTTTGGAGTGCTATTATTGCTTACAGCTGCAGGTGTGGCAATCATAACTGGTGGCTCAACTGCCTTATCCATACTGATAATAAAGCAAGTTAGTCCAACAAAACCTTCTGGCGTAGTTGCAGCATTATTCATACCACCAGCTCCAGCACCATTGAGTACCCAGTTAGATGTAGCAGCGAATACTGCTGTTGGGCTTAAACCAAACGCAGAACCGGCAGATTTATTCCCATAAGTGCTTGCAAGTAACTCACTCGTCGTAACAGCTACAAGTCCATCATAATGGCAATCAAGATATTTTTGTAATGAAAAAAGCAGTGAATTCACATCTACATTATCGCCTCTTTTGTTTGGTAATAATGTAGCGGTAGCAAGAATATCAGTAGCTGGCAGTCCATGCCAGACATCAATTCTATTGCCTTTTGTCTGCTTTCCTTTATATCTAAAATCCTTGAGATATGATGATGCAACAAAAATCATTTTAACATCATTTTCAACAACAACTTCTCTTTCACGTGGAGTGAATCTTAACATCAGTTGCGCTTTTGCTCCTGCTATATTAGAGGTTCCCCCTTGCTGTGTATACAGTTGTAAATCACGACTTTGTGCAAACGTAGGCTGAGCAATTGGGAGATTCCTCCCTGCTTCGAAATTCTGTGTTATTGATTGCGCAGGACTTGAAGTGATATTCTGTTGGTTGGCCTGACTTGATTGCTGCTGCTGCTGTTGCTGCTGCGTTTGATTACTACTGCCACCAGCACCTCCTTGTCCACCATAACCATTTCCACCTTGACCACCAGCACCTCCTTGTCCACCAGCACCTCCTTGTCCTCCTTGCCCACCAACATTGGTAGTATTATTACTGGTAGTTGCAAGGGTATTATTTGAGTTTACATTGACAGTGCTACCTGTATTTCCATTACCAGCTCCACTGTTTGAAGTGTTCCCAATTGATGAGCCACCAAGTGCAGTAGTATTACCAACCGCCGAACCCCAGATACTGGTATTACCACTATCCAAAGTGTTACCACTATTTAAAGTGTTACCACTATTTAAAGCCGTATTCCCACTGTTGCTTGGACTATTGACTGTACTGCCTACTATACTTGCATGTGCAGTGCCAATTGATAAAACAACACTTAGAAAAATTAACGATAAAGTTTTCTTTTGCATTGTTATTCCCATTAAAGTTACATACAAATGGGAGGCCAAAGCCTCCCTAGTTACCCAACATTTTTGTGTACCTTAGTTTACAGTAACATTCACATTTGAATTAGTGTTGAGATTCCCATTACCATGACTAGAGGTGTAGCCAACAGAACCCATAACAGCGACAGTGTTGTTAGTGAAGCTGTGATTAAGGAAAGTATTATTAGCGTTATTAGTATTATTAACATTAGAAGGATTATTGCTATTAGTGGTATTATTACTATTACTATTAACAGCAACCGTTATTGGGCTTGATTTAAATTTTACAGTAACAGTAGTTTTAGCCATTGCAGGAGTTGCAAAAGCGAACCCAACGATTAAAGTAAGAAGTGTCTTTTTCATGATTGTTCGTGTTTAAATGTTTGTTGTTTATTTAACTTATCCTTGGAATTAATCAGCCAAGGAAATGAGTCTATAATGAAAGTACTTTGTCACGTGAACAATTTTATTTTTTCAATTATCGTGCCATAAAATTATTCATAGCTGATCTTAGCACGGATAGTCATGATTAGCAGCGTTTTGCAAAATAATTCTGTATTTTTGAAGTATACTCTCGTATAACAAGGCAACTTGTCCATAGTGAGACAACATACAAAATAATGATACAACTTGTATCATAACGAGACAAATATATGCGATAAATTATATACCTCCACCTGTAATTCGAGAAGAGATCCCCAAGACATACGCACAATAGATGCGCCAACGGTAGCCGACCAAGTGCTCATCAGCCCATTACTGACCAATATGTTTTTGCACCGCATCTTTGATGCGTGGATGCAGCGCAATTATCCACAGATTTCATTTGAGCGATATTGCCAATGATGGTATTTTCCTCTATAAGGCCCAAGAACAGGCGGGGAGTCTACTTGCAGCACTGAATGCAGCAGTTTAATGACACTGCACCCCAAGAAAACACGGAAGTTTAAGCGTCTGAAAGGTCACAAACACCAAGCCATGCAACGCTCATTTTTTTTGCGCACTTGCAGTTATTGAGGCAATCTGGAACAGGAAAAAAAAGGATGAACCAAAACACTATAAGCACCTCAGGGCCTCTCAGCACTTTCTTCCCTCAGTACTTCCCCCTCTCAGCACTTTCCTTCTCAGTACTCAATATCATATTTAAGCGTTATATTCTTGCTCATGAAAAAAACAAAACACGACCCAGTTGCTTATGAAGTTCGGGATACTATTGAGAATATTACGATACATGGCCCCATCAAAAGGCAAAATCCTTTTAGTGGTCATTGTCAGTGTATTAACCTCGTTGTTCAGCGTTGTATCGATCTACTCCATTCTCCCCCTTTTGAATGCAGTTTTTTCTTCAGCACCAGCTACGACCCAAAACACAGTTGCACATCAGTTACCGGAAAACAATAAAAACATACTGCTTAGTACGGATGCAAAATCTGCAAAACCCTTACAGCATCCTGCCCAGCTCTCTAAAAAAACAACCCGTGCAGAAGAGCTTAAAAATTGGGCACTGGACGAATTTCAGCGGATGTTCAAAGCCCCTACAAAACAATTGTCGCTGCTTAAAATCTGCTTCTTCCTGATCTTGGCTTTTGCTTTTAAAAACCTGTTCATTTACCTCAACGGACAGATTATTTTCCGTATACAGACAAAAACCGCAAAAAAACTCAGGGACGATGTATTTCACAGCATCATCGAGATGCATCTCGATTATTTCAACAAAAACCGTGTAGGCAACCTGATGAACTACGTCAATAACGATGTAGAAAACGTCAACAACAGCATAAGTTCAACTTTCGTTAATTTCCTGCAGAACCCCTTTTCAATCTTTGTCTATATCGGCGTCTTGCTCGCTCTCAGCTGGAAGCTAACTGCTTTTGCAGCAGTCACCTCCCTATCGATTTTTTACGTCATCAACTTTATGGGGCGAAACATCAAAGGCCTTGCTTTGAGCTTTCAGACCAAAATGGGAGACATGAACTCTGTACTGCAGGAAAAATTCAACGGCATCAAAGTTATCAAGTCAACCGCTTTTGAAGGCATTGAGATTGCAAAGTTCATGTCGTTTACCAACGACTTCAGGAACTTGAGCATAAAAATGGCAAGAATTCGCAATATTATCAGCCCACTGAACGAAACACTCCTTATTGCAGCTATTGCAATGGTACTCTGGTTCGGAGGTCTTCAGGTATTCGACGGAGTAATGACTGCCAATGAACTGCTCGTCTTTGCCTTTACCCTCTATTCCACCATGGGCCCGATTAAAATGCTGGGTGATGCAAACTTATCTCTTCAAATGGGTATGATCTCTGTTGAACGACTTTTCGAAGTACTCGACACAAACACCAACGTCATCAACGGAACCCACGCAATCACAAGCTTTTCAAACAATATCATCTTTGAAGACGTCTGTTTTAAATACAACAAAGAACCTGATGCCCCCAATATTCTCAACCACGTCTCTTTTGAGATAAACAAAGGCGAAATGGTTGCACTTATCGGTCAATCCGGCTCAGGAAAGTCTACAACCGTTGATCTCCTCCTTCGTTTTTATGATGTTGATTCAGGCCGCATAACCATCGACGGAATAGACATCAAAGAATTTGACTTTAAGCAACTCCGGCAAATGATTGGTATAGTCAGTCAGGAAGTCATTTTGTTCAACGATACCATTGAACAAAATATCGCCTATGGTGTCCACGACGAAACCAATCACACACAAATAGAACAGGCAGCAAAACTGGCAAATGCACACGAATTTATTCAAGATAAACCCGAGAAATACCAAACCTTAATCGGTGACCGCGGGCTCCAGCTTTCAGGAGGCCAACGGCAGCGTGTTGCTATTGCCAGGGCCATGGTAAAAAACCCTGAACTCTTGATTTTCGACGAAGCGACCAGTGCCCTCGATAATGAATCTGAAAAAATAGTCCAGCAAGCCATCGATAACGCTATGGAAAACCGAACTGCCCTTGTGGTAGCCCATCGCCTCTCCACCATCAAAAACGCCGACAAAATCATTGTGATGGAACGCGGCAACGTTATGGAGTCCGGCAATCATCAAGATCTTATCGAAAAAAATGGCGTCTATAAAATGCTTTACGACATCCAGTTTGCAGTCAAGCAGCCCGCTCCAGAAGAAGTGATAACTGCCTGACCCCTTAACCGTTCAATCCCCGGCATATACTGTAGCTATGCTTTTCGAATATTTTCTTTTTATCCTTGCAGTAACGGGAACGATAGCCTTCCTTGCTCGCTACAGAAAGCATCTCGACAAAAAGAGAGATCGTAGAACCCGCGAAACCTGGGCAATCGGCCTCTATAAAGGCCCATCGCCCCTCAAGCTCTTTCCGCCCGAAGGTATCAACAACCCGATACTCAGTGCAAAAGATGTTACCGACGTCCCTGCCCGCTTTGTCGCCGATCCCTTCATGATACAAAACGACACCGGATATTATCTCTTCTTTGAAGTCCTGAACGACAAAAGAAATCTCGGCGAAATCGCCTATGCCTTCAGTTCTGACGCTATTTATTGGCAATACCGTAACGTCGTTCTCAAAGAACGTTTTCACCTCTCTTACCCCTATGTGTTCGCCTGGGAAAACCACTATTACATGATTCCGGAATGTAACAACTCAGGCGGCATACAGCTTTATGAAGCTAAAAAATTTCCTGAGCAGTGGCACCTCGTCGCAACACTCATAAAAAGTACTGGCCGCTACTCCGCACTGGTTGACCCTTCCACTATCCATTACCAAAACCGGTGGTACCTTTTCAGCTACGCCCAAAAAAGCAAAAATCTTCATCTCTATATGAGCGATATACTCACGGGGCCCTGGAAAGAACATCCAAAAAGTCCTATAGTATCCAGTAGCCCGAATTATGCACGTCCTGGAGGAAGAGTAATTCTCAATAATGGAATCATCTACCGGTATGCACAAGATGAGATACCAAATTACGGCACCAAAGTATGGACATTCCGAATAACTGAACTCACAGAAAATACCTATTGCGAAGAATTGGCATCTGAAAAACCTGTGTTACAGCCCGGCCGCGAATGGTGGAACAAGGACGGCATGCATACCGTCGATCCGCATCAGAGAGAAACTGGCGAATGGTTGGCACTGGTAGATGGGTTCTCAATCCATCATCAGCCACCGAAACATTGAAGCACTAAAAATTCAATTCTGTCAACCAGCATCGAATTGAAATTCTTGTGATCCTAATAAATTTTCCATTGCCTCTTCTACAGCATCCGGTGTAATGTTCCCGAGACAGCGATAATGATGGTATCTGCAAGTTCTACAAAAACATGGGGCACATGGCTCCGGGAAGTTCATCGCCATGCTTCTTTTCCCGAGTGGACGGGTCCATACCGGACTTGTAGAGCCAAACAGGCCAATGACCGGAGTCCCGATATAAGCAGCAAGATGCATCAATCCAGAGTCGTTCGAGACGACGCCACGAGCGCTTGACATAATGGCGGCAGCCTCGTTCAAAGAAGTCTTCCCAGTCAGGTCTGTAATCCTTTCAGGAGCCATTTGTACAATCTCCCGCGCCGATTCCCGATCTTCGCGCGACCCAAGTACAACAATATTATAACGCTCATGCAACAATGCAAGTGCAGGAAAATAAGGCCATTTCTTGGCAGGTCCATACGATGCGCCAGGGCAGTACACGATTGATCCCCTATGGTTCCTTTCTGGCATAACATTTATGCCCCGCCACTCTTCAGGAGGGGAAAATGGAGTATCGAGAATTTCAGCATATTCATTGGTAATGTGGTACAACTTCTTACTATTAGTATTAATAACATCCCTTGGCAAAGGATCGGTCAGCAAAAAACGCCTCATTTCCCGTGACAAGCCCCTTCTGACAGGAATCCCTGTCTTCATTGAAAACCATGCAGAAGAAAACGAAAAAGGAAGCAGATACATGGTTTGAAACCCCCCGCTACGCACAACTGACGCAGTACGTCTTCGATTATCCGCATCACTTCTGGAATACTCGATCCGAGGCAGATCGCACAGCATCCCGACCAAACTGCTCATCTGCCCGGGAACCAGAAGCGTCGTGTTTGATCGACGCCTTTCAGGAAGTCGCATTACCACCGAAAGGGAAAGAAGCATGTCTCCAATCCAGTTTGGTAAAAGGACAATAGAAGAGCTCATAAGCTATAGAGTATATGGTTGACCGGTAACCTTAAGCCGAACAACCAATCCAGACAAAATTCTTGTGCAAATATACATTGTGGAACGATTGTTAGTGAGGTCCATGTACCTGGATTTTTCTACGTTCACGACTTTATCTCGATGAAATGTTTTTTACTCAGCTCCAGGCCGAACCAGCTTTCAAGATGCAACATGAACCGGTGCTTTTTTTCCCGCCGCGTCAGCTGATGATCAGGGTTAGCCCTGAAAAGTCCATCTTCTTTCGGAAGCCATTCAAGTATAGCTTTAGGATGGGAACCAGTAAACTCGCGGATAATTGTCTGATCAATCTCCCTGTAGTCAATCCGCCGATGGGAGTTATTCCAGTACTTCTGTACGTTTTCCAATTTACGGTTCATCTCTTCCTCGCTCCGCACCCACCCATAGTGATAGATCGATGCCCCGGTATGTGCACTCTTCGGGTATCGGGCAACTTTACTTTTGCTGGTAAGCACATGCCAATAAAGTCCATCGGGCGCATAAGATCTTACAGAACTTCTTATAATCCGTGCCGCTCGGCGATACCAGCCGGGTGAATCAAGATAACTATTCGAATTACCATAAAAATGATAGTAATCGAAGGTGAGTGCCTCGACTCGCTCATCATCCTTATAGACTCGGCAAGCATCAACTATTTTTGTTAAGTCATTTTCATGAATAATTTCATCTCCCTCAAGATAGAACGCCCAATCACCGGTACAGTTGAACTGTGCAATCATTTTCTGCTGACCATACACATAACCACCTACCTTCATCTTATCGCTCCATTGCGACTGGATGATCCGTATCTTTGGATCATCAATCTTTATGATTTTTTCAAGGGTGTCATCATCGCTGGCACCTACATTGACAACGAATTCATCAACGATAGGCAGCACTGAACGAATCGATTCAATGTATGGAAAGCCAAAGATCGTTCCGTTTCTGATAAAAGTAAACGCGCTGATTCTCATGATTTGTTATTTTGCGAAGTATACAGGCTATCAAATCTCTCAGCTTCATAGAGCTTAATGTATTTGTAAAAAACTACATTCGCATTAGAAATCGAAATCAGCAATCCCTCGTAACCGTAAACCCATCCGTGCTTTAATACATAGGACTTGAAAAAGGTGAGCATTCCGTAGAACAGAGCTTGAATGGGGGAAGCTTTTTTTCGACCCAGACGCTCCTTTGCCCAAAGCGTGGAGTAATGCTGCATTTTCTGGATGAGCTGCGATGCATTATCGTAAGGATAATGCTTCATTTTGCCTTGCAAAAGCTCCGTTTTCAGGTTTGTGTTCATTTTTAAACCTTCATGAACCAGCTTCTCGTTGTAGCGGGTACTCTTCCTGTTGAACAGACGTTGTACCTGATCGTTCTGCCAACTGCAACCTTGGATAAGCCTGCGATGGTAATGGTTATCTCGCCGAACGGCATAGATGCGACAGCTATCCAGCTCAAGTCCCAGTATCTCATTGGCCAGTTCCGGTGTAACAATTTCATCACTGTCAACTGAGAGTATCCAATCGTTGGAGGCTTTATCTATGGCTATGTTCTTCAGCGGGCCAAACCCGATGAATGGGTGCTTGTAAAGGGTCACATTCCTGAAACCTGAAGCGATGGATATCGTATCGTCGGTCGACCCGTTGTCTACAATCACCACCTCAGAAAACACTTCAAGGGCACCTAGGCACTCAACGAGATAGAGAGAGGAATTTTTGGTTATGATCGTTACCGAAATGTTGTTAGCCAATGGTCGATTTCATTAAAAATGAGAGAGGGTTCAATATGGTTAAGGCATTCGCTGACACCATGATGATCATCGCATCCAGCCTTGCCGCAGGCTACACAGGGCATCTCTGCCTGAAAGAGAGTGACGTTGCCATAAGTCTGCAATGGTCTGTTCGTCCGGGTTCCAGTACGAAGCTCATTGCACCACGGCGACCATGCGCTGAGAATGGTCGGTCCAAAAATGGCAAAAATGCGCTTATTCTGCGAAGCGGCGATATGCATGTTCAGGGTGTCAGCTCCAATATAAGCCAAGGATCGATCACTCAACGCAATCAACTCATCCATACTTGTCCTGCCAATGAAATCATGCACATTCTCGAGTTTTGGCAGTGTTTTCTTAATCTCAAGATCGAGGGCACTCAACGACCCGGTGACGATAATCGGCAAACCAAGAGAGTTCAGGCGTTCAAGGAGAGCATTTCGGAGTATCTCGGGGTAAACTTTGTATTCGTACTGCGCGCCAGGATGAAAAATAATAAATTCGGAAATGCCATGCATAACCAGCATTTTATCAATGCTTTCAGTGGCCTGAGGTGTAGAGTAGGCACCGACAGTGGGCTTACCGAAGGCAATGCCCCCAATCAGGTCGAGAGCAGCGGTGTTGTTCTCGATGATGTGCCGACTGGAATCGAAATCATAATGATCCGTAAGAAGTAAACGCTTCCACCAGGATTTTTTTCTGTCAGCCTCTACTACGCTGATAGAGGTACGTCCGGAAACCAGAGCAAACAGCACTGAGCGATCGCTTGTCGTAAGATTGACGCTGAGGTCATAACGGCGTGCAATCTTTTTAAGGAGACCAAAGGTCTGGACCCCCCGCCCCTTACCTGCATCATTATAGGTGAAAAGATGTATTTCGTTGATATGCGGAAGAGTCTTGGCTAGAGCAAGAGTGTCACTGTTAATAAGAAGATCAATGCATGGACGATCATAGGCCTTAAAGAGCGCCTCAATAAGTGGTGAACTCAAAAAGACGTCACCATTGGAACGTTGTACTATAACCAGTATACGACGCGTTGTACGTTTGCTCATTTGATGATGAACCTTTCCGCGTTATAGTCACTTGAATTTTTTTGGGCTTTCATCCTGATATTGATTCCAGAATTCAATGTTATAGCACATGAACACTTTAAGAAAAAACGTTTTCTCGGCTTAATAGGAATCTGGACCCCTTAATCTGTAACGGTTTGAACCCATCAGAAAGAGTGATCCGACTAATGCATCAAGATGCCATTTTATGCATAAATCTCTTTACAGGAAAAAAGAATTGCCATTTTTTTTCGCTGAGCAAAGACTGGACAAACACCCTTAAAGGGCCTCTCTTTATAGAATAAGAGAACAGCTTTAAGAAACCATAGTTACGTGTCCAAACTTTCCTCATTAAAAGCTCCTCGGATCGTTTTCTTTTTAATAAAAAAAGGAAATCGACATTGCCTATTCTTGTGAGATCTTCGATTCTCTGGGCCAGCACTGCCAGATAATTTTCCTTATTGCGGATTTTTCTTTGCGTCCACTGGTCATAGGTCAGGTTCCGTATATCGGTTCTGGCCGTCATGCCGGATTCGTGCCTGTAAAGAATCAACGGCTCGGGAATGTATTCGAGGCCACCAGTCAAAGCACTCCTGAACCCCATAACCAGATCCTCGATGCACTTACTGAATTTTATCGGACCGAACGTCTCTTCGATTTTCCTGGTAAATGAGGCAGTAGCACCTATAATCAACGCGCCACTAACAGCCATTTCTTCAATGTCCATACGACCAGATATAAGCGGTGGAAGCCTCGTGCCGACCCGGTTCCCGGAAATATCTATCAAATAGACCGATGAATGAATCAACGACACTCTGCGGCCGGAAGCAAGGTATCGTTCCACTAGCTTTTCCGTCCGGTGTGGAAGCGAAATATCATCGCCCGCCGCATAGACGATCAGTTCCCCGGATGAAAGAGAGGTTATCCTGTTCATATGCCCGATAAGCCCCAGATTCTCCTGGTTCCTGTTAACAACAAGTTTGTGCGGTCCAACATATTTTTCTGTCATCTCCTCGATTATCTGGAACGTCCCGTCCATCGAACAGTCGTCGGAAATGACTATCTCAAGTGGGGAGTAGGTTTGGCTGAAAGCTCCCTCTATTGCCTCACGAACATACCGTTCCTGATTATAGGTAATAAGAAAGAAGGTCACCAGCATACTGGTGTCGCTCAGACCGTTATACATCTGTATTGATATACTTTATCGTTTTAGTTGTAAAAAACATGCTCTTCATCAACTGATATCAATGCATCTCCCAAGTCCCGCTCTTGCTGACCATATGAAGCGTAAAGCCTGATTTACCAAGCTCTTCTTCTCTCCATTTCCTGAATTCGAACCAAAATAAGAATTTTTCCATCTTTCTTGCCCACCATTTAGAACCAACTCGGATACGAAAATATTTGCGATCCCCGAGGGATTTTTGCTTCGTTTTTTCTGCAACAGCTTTTTGGGTAATCGATCCAAAGTGGTGAAAAACCGAATCGCCGACAATACCTACAGGAATGTTCGCCCGCCTGCATCGAAAAAGAAATTCGGCATCTTCATAACCTCCCAGACGCCGATCTGAGTCCGGAAAGCCGACCTTTTCGAAAACGCTCCGATGCACAGCGAAACACACCCCATGAAACCGCCCACGGCGAATCATACCCGACATTTTTTGCTTAAAGCCCACTGCGAACTTCTCGAACCCATAATCATTCGGCCCCTCCAGCAGCGCTGGGCTCACAACGCTGAGCTTCTCGCGTTCAGCCGCATCAAGCAGTGCGCCGATTGCATCAGGCCCAGCAAGCACATCATTATTCAAAAGCACAACCCATTCGGCATCAGGACAGAGCACTACTCCCTGAACCCAGGCACAACCACAACCGAGATTAACGTTATTGCGTCGGTACTTCAATTCGGGATGTTTCGCTAACCACAGCGGAGTTTCATCACTGCTGGCATTGTCGATAATCAGAATTTCTTTCAGTGTGACATTTTGTTTAAGAAGGCTTTCCACGCACTTTGACGTATAATAGAACTGATTAAATACAGGGATTACGACAACATAGCGTTTTGGGTTTTTTGGCATAGTGATGATAACAGACTCTTGATTGGAGAGAGAATACGTGTGCAACTCCAACATATTTAAGCACTTATCCTAGAACTCCTTGTTGGAAAAATCAATATACAGGTTTCTCCACTCCCTTCGGAAGCATGCAACCTGACTCATACCGAACCCTGTCATTCGAACAACGTATACCAGTTGATAAATCAACATAAGGGAAAAAGACAGCTAATATCGATAGAAGTCATCCCATTAAAAAATTTTCAAAACCATCAAGGCCGTAAATGTCAGCTTAAAATATAAGAAAGCATCCGAGGCCCCACTAAAACGAACTATGAAAATAATCCTGATATAACGCAAAAAGCATCCTACCGAACTCTAATGATACTCCCAGCCGCAAGCGGCGGGGAATATGACCCGTAGAGATTCAATCGGTAAAATGCTTTCCTGGTAGAAAAAAAGCTAAACACAAACCAAAACTATATTGTGCTGTACTCGTCTTTTCCTTATTTCTTAGCAACCGTAAGCCATCCATTCACCTCATCAATATCACTATCTGACAAACTACCGCTTGAATCCTTAAGCTGCAATCTATTCAGAATATACTGATAGCGCGACTTCGCAAGATTCCGTTTGTTTGACAAAAGCTTCTGTTCTGCATCAAGCACCTCCATGTTGGTGCGTAACCCCAACTCAAAACCTTTTTTTGTACCCTTCAAGGCAATTTCACCTGATTTTACCGCCTGTTCATAAGCATGAATTTGCGCTATGGTCGTAACAACACCATTATAATATTTCCGCACATCCGACTCTGTTCCTCGTTCCTGCCAACTGAATTGCTCCTGAGCTTTTAACCGTTTTGCATGAGCTTGGCGGACTGATGCGCTCACATAACCACCACTATAAATCGGCATACTCATTTGTAAAGCAACCGAATAAGTATTGTAGGATGACCCGATAATATAGTTGTTATCACTCAAACTATAGTTTTGTCCTGCTACAAGGTTTAACATTGGGTAACGAGCAGCGCGCTGCCTGTCTATCTCCTTCTTGGCTATCTGCATTTCATGCCGGGCAGCAGCAATTTCATGATTATCTGAACGAGCAAGCTCAACCCACGACTCAACGTTACCCGGTACCGGCTTTTCCAACATCATTTTCCCAGGCACAAGTTTACAAAGCTCATTAGGATAAACCCCTGTAAAATGCTCTAACTCTCTTCGGCTGAACTCAAGGCCGTTAACAACTTCCACTCCATCCGCGAGTGCCATATCATATGCAGCCTGAGCCTCGCTTATTTCAGTAATTGTCCCGAACCCTTTTTCAAAACGTCTTTTCGTCTGTTGAAGCTGCTCCTGTGAAGCCTTTATATGAGTCTGGCTTAGCTCAACGTTATCCTCCGAATACAAAGCATTACAATAGGCCTCAGTAATTCTTACAATTAAATGAGACTCTTCATTCTCAAGGAGAGCATCCCCTTTTGCAGCTGCGGCTTTTGCCTGTTGATAATCGGCAAAACTTGACAAATTAAACAGCGGCTGTTGCAAGGACAGGCCGTAAGTTTTAGAATTGTAAAACTGGTTATTGCGAGTATAACCACCATAATAAGCAGGAGTTATGCTATATGTTTCGTTCCTTCCCCGTTGAGCATTCGCGCTGATTTTCGGACGAAATTCAGCCCTAGCCTTGGCAATCTCCTCCTTCGACACAAGATTATCAGCCTTTGCTGCACGAACCTGAGCATCATAGTCAAATGCTTTATGATAAGCCGAAGACAAATCGAACGGCTCGGCATAGACCGGCAGTGCAGTAAACAACAAACAAGCAACAACAATCAAACGCATTAATAGTTTCATATCCTACTCACCCATCACTTTTAGTTATGCACACCAAACTGTCGGCAATATCACCTGAAACCCTGCAAACTTGCACAACCCTATTCCTCTTTCATTGAAACCGTAATACGCTTGAACAACGGATCAAGAAGATAGGTCAAAAGCGAGCGTTCACCTGTCTTTATCACAACCTGCACCGGCATACCCGGTTGCATCTGACGCTTTCCAAGGGTTTTCATACCCGCAGGAGTCACAAAAACACGCGCAAGATAATATGAAGCACCGGGTTGCATCGGGTTAACTCCAGGGTCTGTTACAATATCTTTCGAGACAGACTCAACTTCTCCCTTAACAACAAGCTGCGGCGAATGTGAAAAAGAAAAAAAGCTCACGTCAACAGGTAGCCCCTTATGAATACTGTCAATCAACTGCGGCGAAACCTTTGCATCAATTAAAAGGCCCTCATGAACCGGCACAATATCCATGATTTTTTGTCCCGGCTGAAGCACCGCACCTACCGACTGCACCTGAAGGCCAATCACCTGCCCTGAAGCAGTAGATCGAACTTCGGTATCAGCAAGCTCCTCAGCAAGCGCTCTTGTTTTTTCAGCATCAGCCCCAACTTCAAGCTGAACCTGAGCAAGCTGAGAAGCAGTATTGGTCCTGAAATCCGCAATTTTCAACTCCAGTTCGCGCTGCTGGCTCAATGGAGCAAAACCCTCCTTAACCAGCTCTTTCATCCCATCCAACTGATCATTGATAATCTGCAGCGACAAACGTCGCGACAAAAAAAGCTGCTTCTGATTCTGCATATTCTGTTCAGCTAAAGCGCGATCATGATCATTCAGCAGATCCTTGTGAAAGGTAATCGAACCTGCTCCTTTCATCTCTGCAACAAGACGATCCGCCGTAGCTCGCATACCAAGATAGTGCTGATGAACTTCATCATAGCGGGCTTTAGCTGTCTGAGTGTCAAGCTTCATCAACACATCCCCCTCCCGAACCATCTGACCCTCCTTCACATAAACCTTCTCGATTCTGCCACCATGAAGATTTTCTACTACCTTGCGTTTTGTCGCAATACTCACCATTCCTTGAGCTGGCACCCCCTCATCAAGTGGAGCAAAACCAGCCCAAAGCAAAAAACTCCCAAATCCGACAAGTAATACCCATATACCAAGTCTGATCGGACTACGTGTATCACGATATTCACTGCCATTTACCTGCTCTGGAACAGTCTTTTTCACTACCACAACATCACGAATACTCATTGCTATCCTTTATACAATTCTCAAAATTTAATCATGCTTCAGAAAGCTCAGGCTTAACACTCGCCGGACGCAAAGCCAGCAAAACCTCATCGCGTGGTCCACAACGGATAATCTTTCCAGCCTGCATTACAACCAAAAGATCCGCAACCCCAAGTATATTGGGACGATGCGTAATAAGAATTACTGTTTTACCTGCCTTGCGTAAATCGACTACCGCTTCAAGTAATGACCGATCACCAGCCTCATCAAGGTTAGCATTCGGCTCATCAAGTACAAGAATAGCAGGATTGCCATACATGGCACGCGCCAGACCGAGCCGCTGGCGCTGACCTCCCGAAAGCATTCCCCCCGCCTCGCCGATCTGCGTATTATAGCCATGAGGAAAACGTAAAATCATCTCATGAATTCCGGTACGCTTTGCGGCCTCAATCACTTTCGAAGAATCAACCTCAGCAAAACGGGCAATATTTTCAGCAATCGAACCATCGAACAGTTCAATATCCTGAGGCAGATAACCAATATGCGGCCCAAGTTCCAACCTGTCCCAACTCTCAATCGGCTCACCGTCAATAAAAACATCTCCCTTCCGATCTGGCCAAACACCCACTATACAGCGCGCAAGTGTTGACTTTCCAGATCCCGAAGGTCCAATTACTACAGCTACCTTACCAGCAGGAAACACCACACACAGATCATCCAAAATCGGAATCTCTCGTCCTTCAGCAGTCGCAGTAAGACCTTCAAGACGAATCTCACCTAAAGGATCCTGATGCTTCGATCCCGGCTTACGCTCTGGAAATTCCTCCAGAAGCTTCTCCAGACGAAGGAACGCTGTACGCGACTGAACAAAAGGCTTCCAGGTAGATATAACAAGATCCAGTGGCTGCAAAGCCCTCGACATAAGCACATTAGCAGCAATCATCGAACCTGCCGACATCTTACCTTCAATAACCATTAACGCACCAGCACCAAGCGTAAGCGATTGCATACTGTAGCGGACAAACTTCGCAACCGCCTGCTGGCGATGCTGTCTGTCAAGAGAAGAATCAGCTTTAGCAAGTGAAGCATCATGCAGCATAAACCATCGCTGTTGAAGACTCCCTGCCATACCCATCGCATGCACTGGTTCTATATTACGGAGCTTGCTCTGCACAAAACGATAGCTGTCATTGCCTGCATCGGCTGCATTTTCGATCTCTTTGGTGGAAAGCCGGTGGCTTTGCCACGTCAAACCAAGCTGGATAACAGCAAAGAAAATTGAAAGCCAACCCAGAAAAGGGCTGAGTAAAAAAATAACAGCAATATAAATAGGCGTCCAGGGGGTATCAAAAAACGCGATCATACCATTAGCCGTCAGGAACTGACGAATATTAGTCAAATCAGAAAAGGCCTGCACAACATTATGCCTTGCGGAATTCAAATAAGCCTCGAAACTTGAGTTAAACACCAGAGAGTTCAGCGCTTCATCAAGCCTGACTCCCGTCCGCACCAAAAGGCGAGAACGAAGCCATTCTGCAAAAGCCATAATCCCATAAAAAAATATCAGAAAAAATGTCACCATAAGCAGTGTAAGCTCACTGCCGCTTTTCATAACACGACCATAGACCTGGAGCATGTATATTGTCGGCGTGAGCATCAGCACATTGGCAATCAAGCTGAAAATGCCTACCCAAAAAAACTCTCTACGAAAAGTCCAGAGCTGACGAGATAAAGCACTACGATCAAAAAAATCAGGTTTCATGAATGATCTACTTTCAAATAAGAGTTAGCTCTGTGACTGTTGGTTTGAAGAAGGTGACGTAGCCTGAGGCGCCTGAAGAGCCGCAAGTACCTCCTGACAGGTGCCAAAACGCTGAACCTGCCCGTCAACCAGCACAAGCATATGCTCTATCGCCCCCAGAATATTTGAGCGATGAGTCATAACAATTACAGTTGTGCCTTTCGATCTCAACATCATTATTGTATTGAGCAAAGCCTTATCACCAGCCTCATCAAGGCTTGCATTCGGCTCATCAAGCACGACAAACTTAGGCACGCCGTAAACCGCCCGAGCTAGTGCAACACGCTGCCGCTCCCCACCCGAAAGAAAAGAACCATCTTCCCCAACCTGAGTATCATACCCCTTTGGAAGCTGCTCAATAAAGCCATCAAGTCCTACCATACGGCAAGCCTCGCTCACTTTCAGAGCATCAGGCTCACCAAAACGTGCAATATTTTCAGCAATAGACCCCTCAAACAACTCAACATTTTGAGGAAGATACCCTATATATTGACCGAGTTCCTCTTTGTCCCACTGATAAATATCATTCCCATCAAGCCTCACTTTCCCCTGCATCGCTGGCCATATACCAACTAAAAGCCTCGCTAGTGTGGTTTTACCAGAGGCAGAAGGACCTACTATCGCCAAAGAACCTCCCGATGCAACCCTGAAACTGACTCCTCTGATAATCTGAACAGGGCTTCTCGGAGCCCCGGCAATAACCCCCTCAACCGAAAGAAAACCGGTTGGCGCGGGCAAAGCCATAGACTTCCCAGGCACAGGAAACTCCTTGAGCAAGGCTTCAAGGCGGTTGAACGACTCAAGAGTGCCCTCAACTTGGCGCCAGCTCCCGATAATCTGCACAAGCGGTGCGAGCACCCGGCCACCAAGTATGGAAGCAACAATCATCCCGGAACCATGCAATTCTCCCTTCAGCGTAAGCCAGCAACCCATACCAAGCAACAGTGAAGCCAGAAGACTCTGAACGAGTTTGGAGAGGGCAGAATTAGTCCCGGCATGGTCCGAAGCAACTGCTTGCTGAACAAGAAATTCCTGCTGACGTCCTACCCAACGCTTATGAATGTCTCCAAGCATCCCCATCGACTCAATCACCTGCGCATTGCGGATCACTCCATCAGCATAGCTCTGAGCACTTATTGCGCTGCGATTTGCGGCCAAAAGAGGCTCCCGTATACGACGCTCATTAAGCACACCTATCGCAAATTGCGCAAGAGCACCAGCCACAGCAAACCATCCAAGCACAGGACTCATCATAAAAATGATAATCAGAATCAGAAGCGCCATAGGTGCATCCACAAAAGCCAGCAGTGCCTGGGAAGGAAGAAACTCACGAATGGTTTTAAGGTCACGCAAAGCCTGCGCCCCCCCTATAGGTATGCTCAAACGTCGAGCCGAAAATATCGCACCAAACACTTGCGAGCGCAGCTGCTTATCGAGTTTCATACCTGCATCATGCATCACCTGACGGCGCACCCACTCCAAAGCTTCAAGAAGCGCATAAACACCAACCACCAGAAGCGTAAGCATCAGCAATGTCATATGATTACGGCTATTGACCACACGATCGTAAACCTCCATCATATAAGCACTTGGTGCCAGTACCAATACATTAACAAACAAACTGAAAAAAAAAGCCTGTTTGAGAGAGGGGAACAAAGCCGCAAGAGCTTCGCGCAACGGAGAACTTTCTTTAATACCTTTCACAAGCTAAAACGCTTACATTCATAATCATTAATCATCTTCTTCGAGAGCATTATTATATATTTTGTCTCACAATCATATTAAGCCAGAAGAAACCCATAAATGATGCTCATTTTCCTCAGAATTAAAGAGGAAGCGCAGCTACTAAAGCCTGTTCATAGGCACTGTGAGCAGTTTGGGCAATTGCTAACTGCATCTGAAGACGCCTTATCTCTCCTTCAGCAACTTTAACATTAATCAATTGTTTCTGAGCCTCTTCCGAAAGTTCCGTAACTTTATACGTTGTGCCGTTATGTGTGAGTGTGGGTTCTTCGATCTTCGTTTTAGCCATAGTTATACTTTTTTTTCGTCAGTTTAATAAATTTATAAGGGCCTTCATTTTATAATATTATATGTAAATATCCAAATGACTCTCTCACTGCATGCACTTTGATTAAAAACCAACTGCAATAAGTTACAATACTTTAACTTAACTTAAAAGTGAATTTTTACACTTTTTCTTTTTTTTTAGCATCAATCAAACTCATCTAACGTAAACCACTCAGGAAAGCCAGAACCCCATATCCACAAGGATCAGGCGCAAACCAACCGCTCAAGGAAGCCGATAAGCCTGCAAAAGATCTCCAGAGCAGACCGGTGGAAAGCGAATAACTGCCTTAAAGAAAAGGAGATGCTACAATTACCTATAAAAAAACGGTATAAAAACCGTCCCTAACCTCACTACTTTCCTTCTCCCATTCAAACGATCACCCTGCCAATTCCCCAACCCACTGAACCTGTTTCGGCAAACAAACACTTTTCAGGTCATAGTAAGTTTGAGCAAAGGTCCGTGCATTTGCGCCCAACCGGACCCTTTCTTGCGGGTAATCCAAAAGACTGCAAACCTCAGTGATGAGTTCCTTCACATCAAAAAAATTAACTAAACGCCCGTTTTCATTATGTGTTATAGTCTCATGAAGTGGCTGAGTATTACTTGCCACAATGGCAGACCCTGCGCTCATAGCTTCCAATAAGCTCCATGAGAGCACAAATGGATAGGTAAAATAAACATGAACCGTCGAGAGCTGCAGAAGAGGAATAAAATGGTTGTATGGGATGTTCCCTAAAAAAAACACTCTTGCCCAGTCAGCAGCACTGATCAAAGGACGAACCTCACCTAAAAAAATCTCTTTCCACGTCCTACCTCCTTCAGGTCGCGCTCCATAGCTCACATCGTCCCCACCAACAATCAGCACATGAGCTTCAGGCCTCAGCCTCAAAAGTTCAGGAAGTGCACGCATAAAAATATGATACCCCCGGCACGGCTCCAAATTGCGGTTTACAAAAGTAATAACTTCATGCTTCTTTGTCAGCAACACATTGCCATTAAGCATAAAACTCACCTTCGAGTCCGGAGCGATAGCCTCGGTATCAATGCCATCATGTACTACAGTAATTCTGGAACGAAACGGCTCTGGAAAAGTGCTTGCCTGCCAAAATGTTGGAGATATGCCCGCATCGGCCAAGTCAAAATGCAGTAAGTTATTCACATTTTTAAGCCGCATTCGACAAACTTCCCCCTCATCCCTTGAAGGAAATTCCGGGTCAAAGCCTACATCTGCCCCTTTATGGTGATAGTAAAATTCGCAATAAGCCCCAAGTTTCGCTCTAGGCCACACATCTTTCAGAAACAAGCTCTCACCCCATCCGGGATGAGCAACAATAACTTCAGGCTCATACCCTTCAGCCTTTATCCGTAAAGCTGCTCGAAAACACGCCTCGCCTCTGATTGTTTTCGTTTCAAAATCACTGATCCACGGATGCACACCCGGTGTTGTACCACGATGAACACTATAGGAAATCATCCTTACACCGTTCCACCTGGCAGGAGCAGACTGCTGCATGGTAAAAGCCGTAACATCATGCCCTTTCTGCACCAAGGTTGGAGCCAGAAACTTGAACTGACCAGGAAAATTCTGGTGAACAAAAAGAATACGCATCCTTTCCCCTAATTCCTGCCCGGTTCAGCCTGCGTAAACCACTCTGGCCACACCGCCAAAGGCCAACCGGCGTTTTTAAACTGCCGATACACAATACCCAGCCATTGCCTTAACTCTTGCAGACTCATCTGCAGTTGAGCCTCCTCTCCATCTAATAGAGGAAACAACAAAACAACTTTTTCTGCGGAACACGACATATCAACTTTCGCTGGCAAAACCTGAAGCGAATCTTTTACAGAGCCTACAGGCTCAGAAGGTGCATGCTGCCACTCAGCATCACGTTGCTGACACGAAAGTAGTAACGACCTATCCATCAATGACGATCTTGAAGCCGATCGTTCAAGATGGTCGGTAAGCGCACCAACCAATCGACTGGCGAGACGCTGAGTCAGCCAGAATACCATAGGACCCTCGCCCTTCAACACAGCCGACATGCGAATGCGATCCTCAACCTCGTTATACGTAAACGTAACTTTTGTAAGTTGCAACACGATTTAAAGAAAAAAATTTCAACAAAATGACTGTTTTTGAATCAAGAGATCTTTACCATTTGATAGCATGGTAAACCCAGATTACAACAATCTACCCATACATCCTTAACAAGAGAACATTTTTGGCATCTTGTATCCTGGAGTCAAGAGCCTTTGACATTTCCGAAAGAATATCCCGCCCTGCGCTACCAGCTTCTTGTGCTTTTATCATAACACCATACGTTTCAGAAGCTATTATCTTTGCAATTTCTGTCTCAATGTCCAAAATCCGCCTTTTAGTTTGAGCTATTGCCCTGTGAGTTCTCTCCAGCTCAGCAGCCGTACCCTCTCCCTCCACTGCTTCAGGGCTTTCCTTCCATTGAAGAAGAATGCTCTGCATTTTGCATTTGTCATTTCGTACATAAGCTTCATTTAATTCAGCCATCAATGTTGTACGAAGAGGACAAGCCCTTCCTTCCGTTGATTTATCCGGATGAATGACTGAGGCAATCTTTCTGTAAACCCTCTTTACCTCTGTTGATTCTCGAATAGTGGCCGATTCCGACTGATTCTCTCTATTAAAACCTTTGTATGCGTCAGCTTCCCCCTCAACGCGAGTCTCAGCACCCGAACTGTTTTGGCTTGCATGAGGTACATGATGCGATTTATTAAACTTTAACTCAGAAAGCTTTGCATGGAGCATGTTAAGTTCAGCTTGTTTTTGACTGACTTCAACAGTATATCGTTGCTGGAACTTCGCCATTGATAATTTGAGTTCCTTAAGCACATGTTCTTTTTCTGCACAAAGGCTAAAGAGCTTCTCTGATTCAGCCTTTTTTTTCTTCAGCTCATCTTCTGCAGGATTCTTCATTTCGTGAGTCCGTATCTCAAGCACTTGGTGAATAATTGCATGACCTCAAAAAAGGGTTGTACCACTCTCTCTCAATAAGTTCTATACGACTTCTCTTCTACAATGGCACTCCCAAGCAACTCATTGATTTGTCGTTTTATAACAGCCCTTCGATCATTGCCGAAATACACATCTCTTGCGAGCTTAATAAAACTATCATCGAAGCATTTCCTTCGTTCACAATCTCTTTTACCGTTTTCGACATCCCACAGCCACTCGTTAATCCGCTTAAGCTCTGCTATCAGGGGCAAAAGCTCTGAGGGAAACCGCAGGGTATCACCAACAACAATTTCGATATGTCTCTTCTCATCCCTTACATGTGCAAGCTTGCTCAAATCAGTTAGTTTTTCCACCTTGATCTGCAGGATTGTCAGTTTATCAAATACTTCACCCCATGCGACGGGGATCATTGGAACTTCATCCCAGTTTTTTGTCATAGAGTTCAGCTAAAGTGTCTATTAACTATACTGATAAGTTCTTCATATACATCATTAAACAGCCTGTCCCAATCATGAGTTTTCTTTTGACGGAACAAACGCATACTGGGATACCATGGACTATCAGAGCGATCTAACAGCCAACGCCAGTCTGGATGATGTTTCAAAGCAACCCAGGTCGGGCAACCTAACGCACCCGATAAATGTGCAATAGCAGTATCTGAAGTAATAACAAGATCTAAATTCTTGATTACTGCTGCAGAATCCATAAACGCATTGGATCCAGCATCAAAAGAATCTCCGAGAATTTCAACTTGCATCCCGTACGGCATCGATTGTAATTGTTCTGTACCATGATTTTTCTGTAAACTTACAAGGCGAACTCCGGGAATTGTCGAAATCAATTTAAATTGTCGTAAAGGAAAAGATCTTCCTTTATCAACTTTTCCCGTACTCCCCTGCCAACTGATACCGATCTTAAACCCCTCAACACCAAGCCTATTTTTCCAATAACTCAATCGATCACTATTTGCCACCAGATATTGAGGTAATGAAGGTAGAGTTTCAAGTTTTGTTGTAAAGGCTAACGGCAAGCTCAACAAAGGACAGTGAAAGTCATACGCGGGTAAAGGATCTCCCTTACTTACAATTCGAAAAACGCCATCGACGTTTGCCAGTAAATTCAATAATGGTTTATCAACTTCCAAAATCACTTTGGCCCCCAAATCTGCAACCAGCCTGGCATAACGACAGAATTGTAGAGTGTCCCCTAAGCCTTGTTCACTGTGAAGTAAAATTGTTTTTCCTTCAACAACTTCATTTCCAAGCCAAAGAGGTGCATTAAAATCCCTTATCTTATCAAAGTAAGTTGACTTAATCTTCCATCTCCATTCATACTTGTTGAACCCTTTATCAAAATCTCCAGTTACTAAATAGCATAAACTTTGATTCCAATGAGCCTCCGCATATTCCGATAGACATTCAAGAGCCTTGTCATAACTCTGCAGTGCTTCTTCGTAACGTGTTAGTTCCTGTAAAACATTACCACGATTTGAGTATGCCTCAGCATAATCAGGTTTGATTGCTAGAGCTTTTTCATAACTCAGCAGTGCCTCTTCGTAACGCGTTAATTCCTCTAAAACAGTACCACGATTTGAGTATGCCTCAGCATAGTCGGCTTTGAGAACTATAGCTTTGTCATAACTTAACACTGCCTCTTCATAACGCTTCAACTCCTTTAATGCATTACCACGATTATAGTAGGCTTCCGCATAGTTGGTCCTGAATGCTAGAGCTTTATCATAATTCAAAAGCGCAACGTCGTACTTTTTCAATTCAGCCAACACATTTCCACAAGCAAAATACGCCTCAGCAAAACCAGATTTAAAAGCTAGTGCTCTCTCATAACTCAAGAGTGCCTCCTCGTATCGCATCAACTCCTTTAACGCGTTACCACGATTATAGTAAGCTTCTGCATAGTCTGGTTTGATTGCTAGGGCTTTATCACTGCTAGCCAACGATTCTTCATACTTTTTCAAGTCCGATAACACAACTCCGCGATTAGCATACGCCTCGGCATAATCAGGTTTAACTGCTATTGCCATATCATAGCTTTGCAATGCTTCTTGATAACGCATCAACTCCTTTAAAGCAAGACCACGATTATTATGTGAACTCGAGTGATGAGGATCAATTGTAAGCACTTGATCGAATAAGGTAACAGCCTCTGCTGATTTTTTTCTTTGCACAACAATGGTAGCCAAAAGCTGCAACGCATCGAAATGATTTGGTTGCAACAGCAATATTTCGCGGTAATGAGCTTCTGCTTTCATCAAATGGCCCTGTTGATGAAAAGTAAATGCCATTTCGAAAAGAGCCTCAGAAGACAGTATAGCGGGGCTTTCAGTGGTTTTGGGTATAGCTGATAAATTATATCCATGCCATTGATTCTGAAGCTTCATCGATAAAATGTTTTAGAAGTAAATGGGAAATTAATAGTGACAGACAAACCAGCTCTCAACGGCTTAGGCATGCATCGCAACACACTCTACGTGTTTATTACGGATTGATATAAATATGATCGGGCGATAACCCTGCATGATACCGATTATACATCGCTATGTAAGCTTCTTCTATGTTTTTGGTAAATAATCGAGCATCAAACAAAGGAGTTGTCAGCCTGTTCTTCTCCAATTTTCGTTTGATCTTGCTTATTTTTTCTTGATTGATAGCCAGTTCAATCGCAAGAACTTCATACTCTTTTTGTGTAGAAGTGATCAGCTCAGGCAAATGAATTCCCGTAAGCAAGCTTGCTGCCACTCTACTTGCGAAAGATTCACCCTTTCGTGTCAACACTGGCAATCCAGCCCAAAGAGCATCACTTGCTGTAGTATGGGCATTGCAAGGAAAAGTGTCAAGAAACAAATCTGCAGATCGATGTCTTGAAAGATGTTCAGAAAGAGGCATACGCTGTGCAAAAATCAACCGCTCTGAGTTAACCCCTCTTTTTACCGCTTCTAATCGCAAATTGCTTGCAGCTTTTGGATTATCCTCAAGCAACCAGAGTACGCTACCCGGTACTTGCTTTAAAATCAGCATCCAACCATCAAAAGTGTTTTGCGTGATTTTATAGTTATTATTAAAACAGCAGTACACAAAACCTGTCGGAGGCAAACCCAGTTCTTCTCGAGTGAACGCTTTGTCTGAGATCTGACGTTTTGAGTTTACCATATAAGTATGGGGCATATAAGCAATTTTTTCGGTGTAGTACTGTTGACTCATTTCAGGGATAAGCATAGAATCAGCAATGATATAATCAATATAATCAGCACCTATCGTGCAGGGAAAACCTAAATAATTCACCTGTATGGGAGCTACCCGAAGAGCAAATATCCCAGTACGATTGAATGTTGTGAACCCTGTTAAATCAACTGCTATATCAATAGCCATTTTCCTTGAAAGCGTTGTTATTGCTTGTTCTGGCTGATTCTGTAGATCAATAAAATTATCAAAACCAGCCTCGACTCTTTTTCTCATTGAAGTGGACCCCAACCACGAGACAAAAAGGGGCC
>JAPLFE010000157.1 GCA_026390855.1 Chlorobiales bacterium
GATTGATGTTTTTCATGAAAAAGGGAGTAATGAGGAGTATTTCTTTATAATACGAAATATTACCCTTTCTTCATGATGCTAACTTATTACTTTTTATAAAGATATAGTATTTCCTAATAAATAGAGGTGCCCTATAGTATATCAATATGAATATTTAGTTATCTTTACTTACGCTTAGTTAGTTGCCCCCTAACTCAAACTAGCAACATGCCCGATCAAGAAGAGAACGCTACGATCCTTGTAGTTGATGACAGTGCGCTTATACGCACTATGGTGTCAGCTATTATCAAAAATTTGGGATATAATCCCATAATAGCTGAGGATGGTGATGAATGCATTGAAGCCATCAACGCTCACAAAATCGACCTCGTTCTTCTCGACATCCATATGCCGGGAAAAAGCGGCATTGAAGTCCTCTCCTATATTCGAGACCATCATTTGTCCATCCCGGTCATCATGATTTCGGGTTCCAGTGACATTGAAGAGGCTGTTGAGTCTCTTAAAATGGGTGCTTACGACTTTTTATTAAAACCTGTCAATCAAGATAGACTGACGGTCACAGTAAAAAATGCGCTTTCCGAATTTGAGCTCCGCCAAAACCTCAAACTCTTCTCCACTGCAATTGAACAAAACCCGCTTTCCATTACCATAACAGATATTAATGGGATAATAAAATATGCTAACCCAGCGTTTACGTCTATTTCCGGTTACGACCAAAAAGAAGTAGCAGGCCTGAATATGAATATTTTAAAATCCGGAAAACAGTCTAAAACGGTATACAAAAAACTCTGGAAAACTATTACATCAGGAAATATTTGGCAGGGTGAGCTCATAAATAAGAAAAAAAATGGGGAGTTTTATTGGGAGTATGCCACGATTAGCCCAATCACAGGATCCAATAATAAGATTTCTCATTTTATCGGCATCAAACAGGATATTACTCAAGACAAAAAGAAACAAGCTGAACTTGAAGAAAGCGAAATACGTTTTCAAGATATGGCTGATCTTCTGCCTCAGCCTATTTTTGAAATAGACCTTCAGGGCAAAATTACCTACACGAATATCATGAATACACTGGGCTAAAAAAAGATGGCACCTCTTTCCCGATACTTACCTATACATCACCGATTTTCCGAAACGGCCAACCTATCGGCATCAGAGGTATTGTAGTTGACATCAGCGAACGTAAACAGATCGAGGAAAAACTACAGCAGCTCAACAAGACGCTGGAGCAACAGGTTGATGAACGTACCAGAGATCTTGCAATAAGCCATCAGCAAATTATCCAACAGGAAAAACTTGCCGCTATCGGTCAGCTTGCTGCTGGTATCGCCCATGAAATTAATAATCCCCTTAATTTTATAAAGCTCAATTTTGCAGCCCAACGTGAAAATGTTTCTGATCTTCTATCGATCCTCAACGAGTACAGCATCGTCATAAGAAAAGCAGAAAACCAAACATGGTTTTTTGAGGATCTGCAAAAGCTCAACCAATTAGAAAAAGACCTTACCCTCGATACACTACTTGTTGATATTCCTCAAATATTTACCGAGTCTCAACGCGGGTTTGATCGAATTACAACAATTATTAACAGCATGCGGAGCTTTTCATTCAAGCATGATATTGATGCGAAGTTTCAATTTGATATCAATAAAGGAATCCTTGATACGCTTATCATTGCGCATAACGAATACCGTTACTGCGCGGATCTTGAAACCAACCTTGAGGAATTACCGCCAGTTCAGTGTAACCCTGAACAGATCAGTCAGGTTATTCTCAACCTGATTATAAACAGTGCGCACGCCATCGCTTCACAACTGAGAACATCGAACGGTAAAATCCAAATCCATACTTGGCGAGAGAACAACAATATCTATTGCTCCATTGCCGATGATGGACCTGGCATTCCGCCCGAAATTCAAGAACATATATTCGAGCCTTTTTTCACCACAAAAAAACCTGGCAAAGGAACTGGACTTGGACTAAGTATCTCCTATGATATCATTGTTCATAAACATGATGGAACATTAAGCGTAAATTGTCCAGCTGAAGGCGGCACCGTCTTTACCATTAGCCTCCCCATAATTATCAATAAAGATAAATAAATATGTTCAAGGGTAGTGAGATTACCGTCCTCTTTGTTGATGACGAATCCGACATTCTCAGTTCAATCAACCGATTTCTTCGAAAAGAGTCCTACAATAAACTTTTTGCTGATAGCGGTATAAAAGCACTTGAGCTTATTAAAAAAAACAATATATCGATTCTTGTTTCCGATCTTCGTATGCCTGAAATGAACGGCCTGGAATTACTGAATGAAGTTAAAAAAAACAATTCTGACATAGTTCGCCTTATACTCAGCGGCTCTCACGATATTGATCCGATTATTGAATCAATCAATACGGGTGAAGTGTTCCGATTTATCCCCAAACCAGTTGACCCTCTTGCTTTCAAAAGAATCCTCAATGATTCTATTGAATATTATTGTTTGAAAACCGAGCGAGAAAAGCTTTTTAATGCACTTTCAATAAAAAATCAGGAACTGACCACTGCAAATAACACACTCAACGTCCTAACAAAAAAATTACAGCAGAGCGAAGATGAATTACGATCAATGACTGATGCGGCACATGACGCTGTATTAATGCTTAATAATGATGGGGAAATTATATACCGGAACACTGCAGCAGAAAATCTGTTCGGCTTCAGTCGAGAAAAATATTGCAAGCAGAATTTCCTGCAACTCATTTCACCAGAATCAGACTTACGGAATTTTGATGTTAACGATATCTGTAAACTACCCTCCGTAGGAGTTCCTGATTTCGAAGAAAACTTGGTGCATCAAATTGAAGGCTTGAGAAAAGATGGCACTTCCGTCCCTCTTGAAATATCGAAAGGATGCGTTCAAATTAATGACATACCGCACACTGTTATCATTGCGCGCAATATCACCGCACGAGTTGAGGCAGAACGAAGCAAGCTGCATTTTGAGGATATGCAAAAAGAGATTGAGTCGGAGATTGAAAAAAAGTTGCTTCAGAGCCCTGTTCCTAAAACCTTACAAGGAGCTGAGATAAGCAGAATGATGATTCCTTCAGGTCATCTTGATGGTGATTTTACCGATTTTATTATTTTCGACAGTCATCACGCCGACATCCTCATCGGTGATGTTATGGGGCACGGGATTCATTCTGCATTAGTTGGGGTCGGCATAAAATCGCTTTTTCTGAAAGTACATGCGCAAAAAAAACATCCGCATATCGATGTACCCGCATTGCAGGACATCGTTACTGGAGTGCATGAGCTCTGCATAAATGAGCTGATGGAGCTTGGCACCTTTGCAACACTTCTCTTTATTCGTCTGAATCTAGAGTCAGGCATACTGTCAGTAGTCGACTGCGGACACCCGCCGGTCATCCACTTTCATGCTGATACGGGTACCTGCTCAATTCTCAAGGGCGACAACCTGCCCATTGGACTGATTGAACATCAGGAATATCGCGCCATATCCTATCCCATCAAAGAGAATGATATTCTTTGTCTTTTCTCGGACGGGATAACCGAGTGCTGCTCACCGGATAATACGATGTTCGGTGATGAACAGCTTGTTGAGCTTATCAGCAAGAATCATGCATTGCCGCCGCAGGCACTCATCGAACACATTAAAGAGGCCGTTACCCTGTTTTCGTGCAGGGAAACCTTTGATGATGATCTTTCCTGTATTGTTATCCGTGTCGGATCTGCCGGAAAGGAACAGTGATGTATAGCGAAGTGAAACATTACGAGCATTCTATTCAGGAGCTTTTTTTGCAATCGTTCAATTTAGTTATAAGCAAGTCATGAAAACGGAACTGTTTGGCGTTTCTTTTGAGCAGGCAACAATGTCTTCAGCGGTATCCCAGATCCTGGATGCTGCAAGACACGCTCAGAAAGGACTCGTTGTCACGCCTAATGTTGACCATATTGTCATGCTTCAGGATGATGCGGACATGCGAAGAATCTATAAGGGAGCTCTTTTTCGATATGCTGATGGTATGCCCATTGTCTGGCTGAGCCGATTAGTCAACAAGAACCCTCTTCCCGAACGGGTAGCAGGGTCGGACCTGCTGATAGCTCTCTGTGAAAAATCCGCAGGAACAGGTCTGACTCTTTATTTTATGGGCGGCAATCCCGGTGTGGCCGAAAAGGCTGCACAGAAACTTCGTGAACAATATAATGGTCTGAATATTGTCGGAACATGGTGCCCGCCAATGGGATTTGAACATGATCCAGATGAAAACGAGCGGATCATAACCGATATAAACTCCAGAAATGTTGACATCCTTTTTATCGGCGTCGGTGCCCCAAAACAGGAGAAATGGGCTGATGCTCATATTGAGCGGCTTAAGGTAGGGCCCATTCTATGCGTTGGGGCTTCATTTGATTTTGCTGCAGGCACAACGAAACGCGCTCCCAAATGGATTCAAAAAATCGGATTCGAGTGGATATGGCGATTGGTAAGCGATCCGGGCAGGCTCTGGAAGCGTTATTTGGTGCAGGACAGTCGTTTTTTACCATTAGCCCTGAAAGAGATTTTGAAGGCTAAATCATCAGCATAGAGAATTAACCAGGGTGTATCATCGGGAATCCTCTGTTTCTTTAAAGAGTTACTATTGCAAGTATCCTCCATTTAGCATAAAGCTGTAACCCAATGGAACTTGATCCGACAGTACGTAAAGAGCTGATCCGTACAATAAGCAATTCTCTCAATCCCCGGTTCCGATATCGGAGGCGATTTAAGGTCAAGGTATGGGAAACGACAATCATGTTTTCCTACCTCTTGAAAAGAGTGCTCGACACGGCTGTCTCAACTCTGGCGCTGATTGTGTTGCTGCCACTTTTTATTCTGACGGCCATCGCCATCTGGGTTGAAAACCCGGGACCTGTTTTTTACACACAAATACGAGTAGGTCTGAACGGCAAACATTTCAGGTTTTATAAATTCCGTTCCATGGTCATGAATGCAGACAACATCAAAAAAGAACTTGCGGCTTCCAATGAATCATCTGCCGGAGTGATTTTCAAAATGAAACAAGACCCGAGGATTACAAAGGTTGGAAAAATAATCCGGAAATTCAGTATTGATGAACTGCCTCAACTTATCAATGTCCTGAAGGGTGATATGAGCCTGGTGGGACCGAGACCTCCTTTACCTTCTGAAGTTGCTGAATATACTCTTGAAGAGCGGAAACGGCTGCATATCATCCCCGGCATAACCTGCCTCTGGCAGGTCAGCGGTCGCAGCGATATTCCATTTACCGATCAGGTCAGACTCGACATGCAGTATATTCAGAGTGCAAGTTTTCTTAATGATATTATCCTGCTTTTAAAAACCATTCCTGCCGTGCTAACCGGAAGAGGAGCTTATTAAACATCGATAACTATGATCTTTCACGTTGACGGTTCAACCGGGAAAAAACTTGGTATTGCTGCATTAAACGGGCGGCTTGATGCTAAAAACAGCAGTGAACTGCTGACATCATTCGAACGCTGGCAACAGCAAACCAACTTGATTATTCTGGACTGCTCCAAGCTTGACCTCATTGACAGCAGTGGACTCGGAGCGGTAGTCTCATGCCTGCGAAAAGCAATCGAAAAAAACGGTGACCTGAAGCTGGCAAATCTCTCTCCGAAAGTCGCTATGGTTTTTGAACTTACAAAGGCTAAAAAGCTCTTTTCAATTTTTACTGATACCGGCAGTGCATTGCAGTCATTCTGAAAAAGTCGACCGGATTTAAAGAGTACCCCATGAAAACACTAATTATTATCAGAGAGCGGGATTACGTATGGCTCCGTACTGTTTTTCCGGATATTCACCCTTTACTGTTCCCGATATGCAACAAGCCTTTCATAGAATTTCTTATCGATTTTTCAATACTTTCAGGAAGTGAAGCTGTACGCATTGTCAGCGACGGCTCACTCATCGATGTTGAAGAATATTGTGATAACGGCAGCCTCTGGGGTACTGCCATAAGCTATTCAAGTATCATGAGCATGGATGATCAACGAGCGGTCATTGAAAAAAACCGGCGATTCTGCTCAGAAGAAAAAATCCTTATCATCAGCGGCCTGGTGTTTATCCAATACGACAAACTGCATGACTACAAATCACTTTTTGCATCGCAGCCGAACGGAGACCTTCTTGTCTGCAACGGAGGAAGCCTGAGCCTGACCGGAAATCCCCCTAAACTGCAAAAAAATAGTGCTCCTCTTTCTTTATCTCTTATCGCCCTTGACTCTCTTGACGGTTATTACCGGCTCTGCATGGAAATTCTTGGCTTCGCTTCTTCTCCTTACGTACTTCCCGGTTATAACAACGAAGCTTACTGCCATATCGGCAGAAACGTGGTCATCAGCAAAAGTGCTGAAATAAGAAAGCCGGTCATGATCGGCAATAACGTCCAGATTCTTGAAGACTCTATCATTGGACCAGGGTCTGTTATCGGCAGCAACGTCATTATTGACAGGAAAAGTACCGTGACCGAGAGTATCGTCCTGGCAAATACTTATATCGGGGAGCAGCTTGAGGTTCAAAACAAAATAGCCGCCGGAAATATGCTGATTGAACCAGAGGGCGGTATTTGTATTACAATGGATGACCCTCATCTGTTAACCGGCATCAAAAAATCAGGGTCGGTTAGATCTCTTTTGCGATTCCTTGTACACAGCTTCGCTGCATTACTTCTCATCACCTTGCAGCTTATTCCTTTTCTGATCCTTTCACCGATTCTTACCATACAAGGGAAATGGAAAAAAAGTAAAAACATTTATTACACGGGAACCGCAGGAGAAACCCTGACACTGACGACTACCACTATTGAACGACGGGGTTTTATCAGCTCTCTTGCTGCTGCTCTATCACTTGACCGTTTCACCTTACTTTTCAGTGTACTCCGAGGCCGGCTTGCAGTTATCGGAAGTTCTCTCGAGTTGGCGTCTGACTCAAATACAACACTCCACGAAGTGGAATCATGGTACCATGCAGGTGTTTTCAGTTACGCTGAAGCAGAAGAGTGGCCGGTAAGCGGAGGTGACAAGGCTATAGTTGAACGTTATTTTTCAGTTCACGGAAATCCCTTTCTGGATATCACCATGACGATAAAAGCATTCTTTAACAGAATTCATGAAACGAATACACCATGATTATCAGAGAAAAAATTTGTAACAACATTTCAGTCATTACACTTCAAGGAAACCTTGATGCGTCGACTTCCTCAATACTGAAAACATTCAAGCCTGCCGCTGCCGCAACTCACTCTCTTGTTCTAGATCTCTCTGAGGTTGATTTTCTCGACAGCAGCGGTCTTGGTGCAATAGTCGGCATCGCCCGTAAACAAAGAGATCAGGGTGGCGATGTCCTGCTGGCCTGCATGAACAATAAAGTCAGGAAAGTCTTTGAAATAACACAGGTATTCAAGCTGTTCGACATATATGACGATGTTAAAGCGGCAATATTTAATGCAGAACAAAAACAATCCC
>JAPLFE010000143.1 GCA_026390855.1 Chlorobiales bacterium
GTTTTAACGGTGTCCTCATAGTCCTTTCGGTTAGTTTTGGTTTGCACCGTTAAACTACGAAGGACTATGGGTGTTATTTTACGCCAAACTGCCGGTTCTTATTTTCCGAAATATGCTGGTTCTTAATTTCCGTTTACAGCATCATCGTGGATGCGATAACTTTATGGTTGCAGGTGCAAAATATCAAGCTGGAATCAAAGATGAAATAACAAGACCGATATTAAATTAGCGCGGACACATGGATGACAAAGAGTTTTAACTTCATGAATTACTGATGTGTTTTATATAAAAAATATTCATTACTTTTAAAAAATCAGGATTGTAAATAAATAATAATAGAGGAATAATCATGTCAAAACTTTCAGAAATCAAAGCTCAGATAGCTGAACTTCAAAAGGAAGCTGAAGAAGTCTTTAAAATTGAAAAGCAAGCTGCAATAGCTGATATTACATCGAAACTATTTGCATACAATATTAGCATTGAAGAACTTCAGAAAAAGATAAAATCACCTAAATTTACCTCTAGTAGTCCAACTCTAATAAAGTACAGGAAAAGTGAACATGAATATTGGGTTGGTAGAGGGCCTAAACCAAAATGGGTGAAAGAAGTTGAAGAGAAGGGTGAAAACCTTGAGGTATATAGGGTAAAAGAACAAATAACACAATAATCAGTTTTAGATTAAACTAAAAAAAACAATTAATTACTATCCTCAATATGAGGCTTGTGTTAGAATATATTTAAATAAAAGACTTAAAGATTTATTAAGGCGTATTAAAAAACGTGAATATACAGATGTAACCTCTCAGAACCCTTTTTGAAGCATATCATGACCAACTAACTTCTGTTTTTTTTCCAAATCGGGCGGCAAATACCGTCGTTGGCTTGTGAAGAATGGGGCCTTCAGGATTTATTATGAAAACGGCTTTCGGGAAAGATTCAAACCATATTTTGGGTCACACTCGTAAAGTTAAAATTCAACAGTGGCTTCACTTAGTTTGAACTGATACGTCGCACTCCCTTTACTTTCGGAGGTCCAAGCCGCGAGGATCACGTCTTCAGCAGTAACTTCTACTGTCCATACACAGTCCTCCCAACAACTTGACGTACCTGAATTGATATAAAAATGCGAAGCAATGCCATGTTTCTTGATCACTTTTGGTCCGTGAGTATGACCGACAATCAAGCTGCAACCATACCTTTTTGCCAGAATACCGACTATTGATTCGTGAAACACGAAATCGTCCACCATCTCTGGACTTTGAACTAACGACAATTGTTCATGATACCATTCATTCTTTTTGAAAAACGGTGCAAGCACAACCCCAAATATCCTTGGCACTTCGAGGTGGAAAAAGTTGAAAAAGCTGACAATCAATCCGTACATTTTATCCGCAGTTTCTCCTGCTAAGGAACTTGCGAATTTCCCGAAAAAATTATTTGCATCGCAGTTATAAGGATCAAACTGATGACCATGCATCAGCAAAATCTCACTACCATTGCGAGGTATAACACCAAACTCGTAAACACGAATGCCAGGAAAGCCTTGAGCGGCCAATTTACTTACCGCCGCATCCTCCTTCCAGACATCATCATGATTACCACGGATTTTAATGAACCGGTGCGGATTCATGTTTTTGTAAAAGTTGTCAGAAAGTATGACGTAAACATCACGATTCTGCTCTATAACAGGCTCGATTTTATCAACAACTCCCCTTTCGTCATCGAGGTCATTACAGCACCAAAACTCCTCACTATCACCTAAAAATACCACAGTCCATGCCCTATCTTCCGCATAGTGCTTGAGTACAGACAGGCATAGCGATTTGTTTTTATAGAAATGTCCGATCCCCCTCTTTACATCAATCGCCGATTCCATATGCACATCGCTGAAGATTACGTACTTGTTCTTTTCATCAACCGGGGGCAAGTACATAATTTTTGATGCATAGAGGTGCTTGAACTGCTCGAAACTCCGCGGCCATTGCTTGTAGTCTGTCTTCTCATCGTCCACCAAAAACCTCAAAATGACAAACACTGCCGCTACGAATGGCATATAGGTTACTGAGAACAACAAGTCAAGGAAGACCATAGGGACTGCCTGCGTCTTCGTTTCGTGTGTAGCACCAATAACCTCGCTAATAACCGACACAACTTCTCGTTCAGTTTCCAGTACTACACCAACCATACTACAAACCGCATCGCCTAACGCCTTACCAGCAAAGACGATCCGGTTCCATAACTCCCTAACTAATTCTACCATAATACCTTGAACGATCCACAGCGTAAACTGGTGATTAAATTACATCAAAACGCAGTATAAAAAATATTAGCCCTACGTATACTCCAATTTCCGGAAAACTTGATTTTAGGCTGATACTAAAAATGCTATCTACCGTACTCACTTCAAAGCTCCCTACCGTATTCATTCATAGTCAAGATCATAATGTTGAGCTTATCGCTGAAGGTACAATTGAGCCCTACAGGCTTGACCATCATCAGGTACATTTTACAGAAGCCTATGATGGTATTTAACAAAGGCCAGTTGCTTCAGGAAGCTGCTGGATAAATAAAGAGCTACGGGGCAATATGCAAACTTACAGGATATTGCCCCGGCTTATGAATAGCGGGCGGATATAAGGCAGCAAACGCTCAACTCCCCTGCTCAATGGTCGTTTAAGGGAAAAATACCTTATAGCGAGTTTGACAAGGAATTGAAGCCGGACACCACATCAAACAACTCCTCATCTATTCCTGACTGGCGTCGGCTGTTGTAGAGTCTGGAAAGCTCTTCGAGTATGTCGTCAATGTTTTTTTCTGCACGTTGCATAGCAGACAATCTACTTGCATTTTCGCTTGCCAATGATTCTGCACATGCCCTGAAGAGTGAAACAAAAAGATATTCTCTGACAAGAGCCCATTGAACAGTATCCGAACCACACAGCATCTCTGGAATAGCTTTTGTCGGCCAGACTGTACTTCGTATCTCACGCTCCCAGACTCGATCAAGCGGAAGTAACCGTTTTGAAATGGAGTGATAGATCTCCCCGCTTTCAGGACTGTTATAGAAAAGGTAAAGCTGGATTAACGTTTCTTTTTCACGAAGTTTTTCAACAGCAGCCAACAGGTCACCCACAAGAGGCGCAATGGCATTGACGGAACCTGGCACAGCAAAAAGCTCTTCAGGTTCATGTCCTGCATCTGTTAATCGGGACTGAATGCGTTCGCCGACAGCGAGGATCATGCTTCTGCCCGGTAACTCTTCAAGCTTATGAGTTACAATATCCGTAAGCTGATCATTAAAAGAGCCAACGAGACCCTGATCAGAGCCAAAAACAACAGCTATTGTCAGAAGTGTCTTTTTTTCGGGATTGATGAGGCGTGAATACTTGCCTTCCATTCCCCGCAGGCTGGCTGACAGACCCAGTTCAATGGTATGATAATAATCAGCCAGAGATCTTACGGCTTCCTCATATTGCCTGATATTTGATGCCGCCAACGTTTTCATGGTACGAACAACCGAGCCAAGTGTGTTGGCTTTTTCGATTTTCTGATGGAGGGCATCAATGGTTTCATTCATTTTTTATCCTGGAACTGTTTCATGACCTGATCTATAGCCTGCAGCATAACAGTGCGGTCTGCAGATGCAAGCTCTTTGTTTGCAGTTATCCTCAAAACGAAATCATCGGTAAACTCACCGGCAACCTTCACTACTTGAACTATGGCTTGATGCACATCCTTAATAGCTATGGAATCGAAATAACCTTCAGACAGTGCAACGAGCACCATTATCTGTTCAGTAGCCGAATACACAAAAAACTCTTCCTGCTTGAAGCACTCACGAATCCTTTCACCATGATTGATGATTTTTCTGCTGGCTTCGTCCAGCCTTGTCCCGAACCTGGAAAAATTTTCCAGCTCCTCGAACTGCACATAGTCAAGCTTGAGAGTGCTGATTACGGTACGGTAAGCTGCAAGCTGTGCTTTGCCACCTACCCGTGAAACTGATTTAGCAATATCAACTGCGGGTAGTATTCCAAGTTCGAACAGAGTCGGTGAAAGATAGAGTTGACCATCGGTAATTGAAATCAGATTCGTTGGGATGTATGCTGAAATGTTCTGGGCCTGGGTTTCTATGATCGGCAATGCAGTCAGCGAACCACCTCCCAGTTCATCCCGTAAATGAGTTGATCTTTCAAGAAGACGGGAATGGAGATAGAAGATATCTCCAGGAAAAGCCTCTCTTCCTGGAGGTCTTTTCAGGAGAAGAGAAAGTTCGCGATATGCACGGGCATGATTGGTCAGATCATCATACACAATGAGAACATCATCTCCCTGTTCCATAAAATATTCAGCCATACTTGTTGCAGCATAAGGCGCAATATACTGGAGGCCTGATGGATCATTCCCTTCGGTAACAAGAACAACCGTATACTCCATAGCACCTTTTTCACGAAGTTCTGCGACAACTTTTGCAACGGCAGAAGCTCTCTGACCGATAGCGCAGTAGACACAGAGAACATGCTTTCCGCGTTGATTAAGTATTGTCGATATGGCAACAGCACTCTTGCCTGTTTGCCGGTCTCCGAGAATCAGCTCACGTTGCCCCATCCCGATAGGAATTAAGGCATCAATAACCATTATTCCTGTCTGAAGTGGCTCTGTTACCGGAGCTCGATCCATAATATGAGGAGCAATCCGTTCAATAGGAAGACGCTTAGAGCTGTTCAAAGGGCCATGTCCATCGAGTGCTCTTCCAAGAGGATCGATGACTCGGCCTATCAGGGTATCGCCAACAGGCACATCCATAACCCGCCCTGTTCTTTCAGCCTTGCCACCAGCCTGCAGTTTCGAGTAATCGCCGAGCAATACCACACCAATTTCATCAGGATCGATGTTAAAGGCTATTCCATAAATATTTTCTGGCATTCGAACCAGTTCATCAAATCCAACTCCTGGCAGGCCGCTGATCTTGGCAATTCCGTTCAGGACTGTAGTAATCACACCGGCCTCAACAGGTTTCAAGGCAGCTTTATAAGATTTCCTTGAACTCTGGAGTGTACTCAGCGTTTTATCAAGGGTGGTTTTGAGCATCTCGTGTTTCATCACCATGTTCGCTCACTTTCTTATCTTTCTCAAAAGCCACTTCAGTCGCCACTTTAAGCTCATCCAGATAAGTCTTTATATTCCATTTAATACTATGGCCATTCATGCTCAATTCAAGCCCGCTGATCAGGTCAGCATCGGTTTCAAACACAATGTCGGTATCAAGACGAAAGACGTCCATCACAGTTTTTTTTACTTTTTCACTGTTTTCCTGTGTCATAGTAAATACACTCCGGATAATCGGGAGATGGTTGCTTTGACGAAAAATCCCGGTCATTTCCTTAATGTCAGCTTCTTCGATTTTCCGCAAACGTTCACAAAAGACCTTTACGATACGATCCTCAAGGGTAACATCGGCAAGTTCTTCCAAAACTTTTCCCGCAATAGAGAATGCTTCGGAGCTGATACGTTCAGTAAATTCCTGCTGAAGATTTATCTGTTCATTGTGTAACGATTCCGCCAGTCTGGCACGCAGATTTTCATATTCTTTATGAGCCTCACTAATAAGTTCGACTTTTTTATCATCAGCCTCTTTTGCAGCCTGCAGCATAGTGGCCGTCCGTTTTTTTTCAAATTCATCGTTTTTTTGCTTCCATTCTGCCATACTCTTTTTCGCTTCCTCCTCGACCTTTGCCGCATGCTGCAGTTCAGATGCAATTTTTTTTTCACGAGCATCTAGTGTCACATCACGCATCAATTGACGGATAAAGATGCAACAGTTTGATTCTCGCCTTTTCTGCTGTGAAACGCCACTTGATCGTCGATTTTTTGTTGTTTCGAGCCTGTTCCCATGCTGCAACTTGCGACCGGACTTCT
>JAPLFE010000058.1 GCA_026390855.1 Chlorobiales bacterium
TAAAGGAGGAACCGTCCTAAAAAAAGAGGTCGTTTTATGATTAAATGGCTTCAATGTATGAACTAAAGCTTGTAGATTAAACTACGTCAAACTGCTGGTCGTTAATTGCCGAAATCTGCGGAAATCAAATTTCCGCCTACATTTGCCGTAGAGATGCATGGTATTGACTGGTTTGCCCTGTAATTTCAGGTAATAAAAAAGCTGTGCCTTATGCTGATTAAAATGTTCAAGCATTTCTACCAGGCGTTTTCCAAGGTTGACCGGGGTTGGATCCCATGGTGCAGGAACTTTTTTCGAGGCAAGATCTTCTTCACTGCACAAGTTTATAGAGTCCAGTGCAATTTTTTTATCCGTCTCGAGCCGTTTAAATGCCTCGTCAAGAGATTTGACACTCTGCAGTTTTTCAGCTGGGGGTAACATTTTTTCAGTTTTTTTATCATGCATATCACTATGTGCAGGCATTTCCCACTCGCCGGTAGTAAACCCTTTTATAGGCACACCGCAGGACTGGCTAAGGTGAAAAAGCAATTGTGCCGTTGTCATCCAGTTATTTGTCTCCGAAGGCTTCCAGGAAAGATCTTTTTCGTTAAGAAGCTTTACAAGGCGTTCAGCGACATTAAATGATTCTTCTATTTGTTGTTGTAACAGTTCATGCCAGTTCATGTTCAGCTTTGTTAAAGGGTTTGATTAACAGGGAAGGGTAAGTCTCTCTTATTTGAATTTTGCTCTGGCTTTTCTGAATGCTTTCTTCAGATCGTTCATGGCTACTTCAGCTCCATATTTTACTTCCACCCACGCATCCTCACTGCTGTGCAGAAGATCCGTTGTTTTTGCTGAAGCATTTTCGCGCTGTTGTTTTAACGCTTCAATACGTTGATGAAGGGTTCGTGTAATTTTTTCAGCTTTTTTTTCCAGCCTTGCTATATCCTTATCCCACGTTCTGAGGGTTCGGCCGAAATTGTCGATGTAGGTTTTCCGGTTCATGGTGCTTTGATTGAGTTGTTTGCTCATGAGAGAGACTCTATACTACAGACAATAAGAACCGGATTTGCTGTTTGTTTGTTCGTTAAAAATGCATACCGGAAGGTGTTATTTACTTTTGACCGTCCGTTAGGGCATTGGTAATACGCCTCTGCTGCAGAGATTGCCATTTATCCCCTGATAGAGCGATGGCCGAGCGCTGCACTGTTTGATTCATCAATGCCCTGATTCGCACCGGTTTTTTTCATTTTCTCCTCCTCCTCGAATAAGGTAAAAGCTTAAAATTGAGTATAATAGGCGGTCTTATCAACTTAAATCAGGGGGTTATGAAATTCAAAGCGGTTTTTATCGCGCTGGTGTTGGCGCTCATGGTAGTCCAGTCTTCGTATGGTGCAATGGTAAGGTCTTTAGAACAGGATTCAATGAATCCCTCAGCAGATCAAAGGATGCTTGAAAAAGCAAAAGAGGCGGTCATGAACAGTCTTAAAGACCCTGAATCAGCACGGTTCAGGCATATGCATATCAAATCAGGAGATCCGATGTCCGTTCAAGGTGAAGTAAATGCCAAAAACAGCTATGGAGCTTATAATGGATATCAAAAGTTTTATGTTGAAATTGATCTTGATAAAATCTCGACCGAGAGAGCGATTGTAAAACTCATTGAGGAAACACACGGAACCTGTTGGGAATCTGAAAAAGTACTGGAAAAAAATCATGTCGTACGGGAAAAGCCAAAAGAAATAAGAATTTATAAAGAAATGTTTGTTGAAGGATGGTAACACCCCAGAGTATCGCCTTGTCGATAATACTCCCCGGCCCCCCCTGCCGGGGTTATGAAATCCAATCACCACATATTTTCATCATCACCATTAATTGCCCGGAGCTTTCGATAAACCTCATGAACGGCTCTTCCTAACTCCTCATAGTCGCGTTCTTCGTGTGATTTTGCCTGCATGTTTTTAACAAACATTTCACCGTTGCCAGTTAAAAGCCAGTGTAAGTTTATACCTTTCAACTCGGTTTTCTGCAAAATTTTTTCATACTGCGGGATATTGTCCCCGTCCTTCCAGCTTGTTATTGTGGATTCCTTAACATCGAGTATTTCAGCTAATTTCTTGTTTTCTTTGACATTAAAAGCAACAAGAAGTCGGCTTATCAGTCCTTCTTTCTGTATAACTGCTTTTTTTTTGGTCATTTCTCAGCCCTCACATTGCATTAAATTATTGGAAGCAATTCATGTATAACAAGGGTACACTGAAAAATTCAAGTCTCAATAAATACAAAGAATACCAACTCATTATGGGGCTTTTGAGTTCCTGTTGATGGAGAGTATTGTCACTGTATTCTTGTTTTGAGAGGTCTACAATCTATCAGCATAAAAGCCCCCGTTTTGCAAGGGGGCTTTTATGCTTTCAGTTGAACAATGGCGTCATGGTTCCAACAAAATTGTTATGTACTCTTGAACAGATATTTCACGTCTATGGTCAGCTCAAGCTTTTTGGCGTTGAGCGTAAACACGGAATTATTGAATTTTGGTCCGCCCATTCCGATTTTAGGGTTAGTTGAAATGCCGCATCCTTCTCTAGGCATGCCAATAAAGTTTTTGTCCATTTTGCCGTTGCTGTTTTCGTCGTGCAGCACGCCAATGGCATAGGTGCCGAAAGGAACGTTCTCAAAGATAAAGGTATCCTCGTTGCAGGTGATTTTTTTAATAAGTGTAGCATAAGAGCATTCAGGTGTATCAGGGAACCCTTTTTTGGAGGCGTAAAGAGAAGCACCAAGCATGCCGTTAAGGTTTCTCAGATCTTTTATATGAACGATTATGTTACCTGTCTGGTTGGCATCAATCGTTGTTTGAGCGGAGTTCTCGGCCAAAAGCGGAGCTGCGGCGGTAAAAAAAAGTGTAACAACAAGCGTCAGAAGTTTTTTCATTGTTATAAAACATGTGTTGCGTTTTTTGAAATAAGGTGATCAATAACTGCCAGTTCTCTTTAGCCAGTTCGGTAATATCGGTATTACGAAATTTCCTTACAAGATTTTGAAACAAGTTCTTAAGAGAGTATCCGTTCAGATAGAATTTCAAGGTTACCCCATCGTTACGTATCTTCCCTTCAGGATAGTTTCTATTGGGTTGTTATGTCTGCAGTTTTTGTACCTCACTCGTATAGCTCAATGTGCGAGTATCCGTTTAACTTTCAAGAGCCTCATTCGCGAAGGGGAGCTTATCACGTAAAAGCCTGGGAAATTGGTGAATATTAAGGATGTTACTCTAGCGGTAACCGATGAAGTGCAGGTGTTTCAGCAGAAGTACAAACAAGTGCTTCATGCTCAGAATACTCTGGTCGACAAGGTTACTCGCTATGTGTTAAAACAGCAGGGAAAACAGATCCGTCCAGTCCTGGTCATGCTTTCAGCAAAACTGTGTGGTGGGGTAACTGAAGCCAGTTATCGGGGAGCCATCATGGTTGAGCTTTTGCATTCGGCTACTTTAATCCATGATGATGTTGTTGACAGTGCAGAGATGAGAAGGGGATTGCCATCGATTAATGCTCTGTGGAAAAACAAAATATCGGTACTTATAGGCGATTATCTTCTTTCCAAAGGTCTGTTGTATTCGCTTGAATACAAGGACTATGGCTTTTTACATATGGTATCCGAAGCAGTACGCCGGATGAGTGAAGGGGAGATTCTTCAGATTCAGAAAACCCGCAGTCTTGATATTTCGGAAGAAGATTACTTGAGTGTTATTTCCGATAAGACAGCTTCGCTGATTTCATCGGCCTGTGCAATGGGTGCTATGAGTGCAACAACTGATGAGGGTGATATAGCAGCGTTGAAAAGCTATGGCGAATATCTTGGCCTTGCTTTTCAGATTCGTGATGATCTGCTTGATTATACGGGAGATTCCAAAAAAACCGGCAAGCAGATGGGGATTGATATTAAGGATAAAAAAATAACCCTTCCCCTGATTTATGCGCTTTTACATTCCTCAGAAGCTGAACAGAAAACTATCCGCTCAATATTGAAAAGCTCGCGTAAAAGAGCTGTGAAAACCAGCGAGGTGATAGCTTTTGTCACAACTAAGGGCGGTCTGGATTATGCCGCTGAAGTTGCTGAGAGGTTTGCGGCAAAAGCTGTGGCATCGATAGAACCATTCCCTGAAAGTGCAGCTAAAACCTCGTTGCTGCAACTTGTTGATTTTGTTATGAATAGGCAGTATTAATTCCTTTGTAAGAGTTCGGTGATATGAAAAAAAAAGCAGGTTTAATCATTCTTTTGCTTATTGGGTTTGTTGTGATATTCGACAAGGTGATTATGCCTTTATATATTTCACAGGGAAGTGTCAAAGTTGTCCCTGATGTTCTTAACATGAACTTTGAGGATGCTTCAAAGGCATTACGGAATGCCGGATTAAAGGCGATAAAAAGTTACCATGTCAAGTATCTCAATGGGGTTGATTCAAATATTGTGCTCTCACAGGTGCCTGAAGCCGGAATGGATGTCAAGCCTGGCCGAAACGTCTATTTAGTTGTTAACAAACGTGAAAAGCCCAGTTTTCCCATGCCTGATCTTATCGGAAGGCCCGAATTGGATGCACGCGAGACAGCTGCTCGGATGGATATAACACTCCAGAATGTTCAGACAAGCACGGTCACAAAATCTGAACAGAATGGATTAGTGCTGAGCCAGTCGATTCCATCCCAGACTATGGTGAAGTCGGGTACTTCGGTTTCTATTATAATCGGGAAGTATGAGGCATCATCAGAAGGGACAAAAAAAATTACCGTTCCCGATGTTCTTGGAATGTCACTTGAACAGGCAAGGCAGATTATTACTGATGCAGGACTTCAGCTAGGAAAAGTTACAACAGAATATTCAGCTAATCTTGTTCCCAATACAGTTATCAGCCAGAAACCTGCTGTTAACTCCTATGTTTCGCCTGACCAGCCAATCGAATTAACTGTTGTTATTTCAGAGTAGTTGCGGGGGGGTTACTTGTAGTTGGCTTTTTTATACTCCTCACGAAGGTCTTTGATACCTGTTGTTCTGTCGTTGCCGTCACTGATAAAGCCGAAATATTCAAGAATGATGCGCATAACCAGCCAAAGGCCGGCAAAGAGGATTGACAGGGACTCCCAGAAGGTATTGATGCTTTTTTTTCCCATAAACAGTATTGAGTACTCTATAAAAAAGGCCATCCCTTAAAGAATGGCCTTTTGCAATTCATAAAGGCAAAGAAAAATCAGTCGGTAAGATCGTCTTCCGCTTCAAGCCAGTCTTCACTATGTGAACCGTGGCTTTTTCCTTTCTGTTCCCAGCGATAATAAGCCGCAAGTCTTATTTTTTCTTCACGCTGTTCCTCTGTAAGCTCAATAACAGCTTTTTTCATTTTTTTTGCTGACGGCTTCTCTTTTTCTTCTTTTTCAGTTTTTTTCGACATTGTTGTTCGTGTTTTATTTATCCATCGACATGACCGAATATTATATAATTCTCATGAGGAAAAAAAATAATCCTGCTCCATTGTAAACCTTTGAAACCTCGAAGGGTATTTTTTTCCATGTAACCCCTATGAAGGCAGTAGTATAAGCTGGCTGCGATTGACGTTCACCGGAGCTTATAAGCGCTTACCGAGAGCGCTGAAGGCAATCACAAGAAGAATGGTTATTGCTTCAATCACCATGAAAATATCTTTTGGTATATAAGCATTGACCGTAAGCCCTCCATATTCCAGAATTCCAAAAAAGAAAGCCGAAAGGAGAATCCATAAAGGGTGAGCACCTGCCAGAAGAGCTACAGCTATGCCCGTAAAGCCTATTCCACCTGTCATTCCCGCTTCATAGTAGTGCTTGTAGCCGAGCATGATATTTGCTGCACCAAAGCCCGCAGCAGCGCCGCCAATGCTCATGGCCGCAAGGGTATGCAGTCCCGTATTAATTCCACCATACTTTGCTGCATCGGGCTGCAGACCGGTAGCCCGCATTTCATAGCCGAACCTTGACTTAAAAAGTATAACCCAAAAAAGAAGCGCAACACAAGGCGAAAAGAGTGCGCTGAGATTTGCTGGAGATTTTGCGAACAATCCAGTAATGCTGCTTATTGCCGGAATCGTCGCGGCGTTGATGATTGGTTGTGTATGTACTGTAGATGGCATTGCGAAATGGTACGTAAGCAGGTAACCGGTAATGCCCTGAGCAATGAAATTCAACATGATGGTTGCAATGACCTCATTGACTCCAAAGCGAACCTTGAGTATCCCGGCTAATAACCCCCAACAGGCACCAGCTCCCATTGCTGAAAGGATACAGAGTGTTATTGCAGGAATGGCTGGTAGAGATGCTGGCAGTACTGCACCTGTTAATGCTGCAGCAAAAGTCCCCATCTGAAGCTGGCCTTCAGCCCCGATATTGAACAGCTTGACCTGAAAAGGAAGCGCAACAGCAAGGCCAACGAGAATGAGGGTTGTCATTCTGAAAATGACCTGCCCCGTGCCGTACGCCGACCCAATCGTTGCGTGAAACATTTTTTGAAATATCATGACGGGATCCCTTCCGACGATGATAATAATCAGACTGCTTACAAAGAGTGCCGTGAGTATAGAGAGTATGGGTATGAATATTTGACTGGTTTTTCGAGTCATAGGGGGAGGGTTGTTCAGGTGATATAAAGGCCTATCTCTTTTTTGAACTCATATTCCGAATTTCTTTTGAGGTCAACTTCTTCCTGGCTGAATTCGTGCCGAAGAGACCCTTTATAGAGACAGCCTATACGAGTTGAAAGTGCAATAATTTCTTCCAGTTCTGATGAAATCAGAAGTATTGCTATGCCCTTCATACGGGCTTCAATAATTTTGTTATGGATAGTCTCTATGGCACCGATGTCAACCCCACGGGTTGGCTGCGCAAGGATGAGAAGCGATATGTTTGGTCGGTTGAGTTCTCTGGCAAGCACAATCTTTTGCTGGTTCCCCCCCGAAAGGGAGCTGAGCAGTTGGCTTGCCGGTGCGGAGCACTTGATATCATATTCTGAAATCATAGCTTCTGCATAGCGATTCAATATCTGGTTGTCGAAACCGATTCCCCGGTGAAATGATCGTTCCCGATGCCGCCCGAAAATCAGGTTCTCAGAAACCGTGTAGTCAACAATTACCGCATGGCGCAATCGGTCTTCCGGAGTTAAGGATACACCCATGTGGGTGATTTCGTCAGGGTTTTTCCCGATGAGCGAATCGCCCTTAAGGGTTGCCTCCCCGGAAATGACAGAGCCTGATTGTGTAAGTCCATAGAGTGCCTGAAGCAGTTCGCTTTGTCCGTTGCCTTCTACTCCTGCAATTCCATAAATTTCGCCAGCTTTGATGTTGAAGCTTAGCTTATGCAGTTTTTCTTCTCCCTTTGATGAGCGAAATCCGAGATTGTTAATATTGAGAAGCGTGTTACCAGGAGTAGCCATTGGGTTTGTCACCCTCAAGAGCACACTGCGTCCTACCATCATTTTAGCCAACTCAGGTTTTGTGATGGATAATGCCGGAAGAGTACCGATGATTTCTCCTTTTCTCATGACGCTTATGGTGTCGGCGACAGTAAGCACTTCATCAAGCTTATGGGTAATGAGAATAATGGTTTTCCCCTTGTCACGCAGGGATCGGAGAGTTGCAAAAAGCTGTTCAATCTCTGATGGGGTAAGTACCGCGGTCGGTTCATCAAAAATCATGATATCCGCATTACGGAAAAGCAGTTTGAGAATTTCAACCCGTTGCTCTTCTCCCACACTGAGATTTTCCACAATCGCGTCAGGATCAAGAGTCAGTCCGAAGTCCTGGGCATGTTTCTGAATACGGGCTTTTATGCTTTTCCGGGGCAATCGCTGAAATAAACGAGCTTGTTCATTGCCGAGCATGACGTTTTCAGCTACTGAAAGGTTCGGAACCAGCATAAAATGCTGATGCACCATACCGATGCCAGCATTGATCGCGTTACGGGGAGAAGTGAAATGGACTGGTTTACCCTTGATAAAAACCTCTCCGGCGGAGGGCTGCACCATACCGTAAATAATTTTGGTAAGTGTGCTTTTTCCAGCCCCATTTTCACCCACAAGCGCATGAATGGTACCTTCCTCAATTGACAGAGAGATATTGCTGTTGGCTGAAAAATTTCCGAACCTTTTCGATATACCGCTGACACGGACGGCAACACCCATTACTTGTGGATTTTCAGTGGTTATAGCCAGCTCAGCACGGTTTTAAGAGATTCCTTGCTGTCAAGGGCCATGCGGTAGGCGAGTTCATACTGGGAGACAGGGAAAACATTGGTGAAAAACTTTTCACTCTCCAGCTTTTCATCATTGAGCATAGTGGAAGCTTTCTGAATATGCGATAAACTGGTAATGCTGGATGAAATGATAGCGGGTTCTTTCTGCTGTATCAGCCTGTAATCATAAGCCATAATTTCATAATTCCCCATCGCCAGTATTTTTACCTGTTCTTTCATCAGGCGTACGGCTTTTTCAATCAACAGAATTCTTCCTGTCGTTTCAATAATGAGGTCATAAGTATCATTGAAGTCAGGAGTGAAATCGCTGATGTCAAGGGCAATATGTTCCGCATGGGAAAGTTGACCTCTGATACTGAAAGTTTCTACCGCATCCACATTTTGAATGCCGAGAGAGTAAAGGTACTCTGAAACCATAAGCCCGACCGAACCGAGCCCGAGAATAAGAATTCTGGATGAAGCCTGCAGGGGTACTTTTTCAACAGCACTGATCACATAGGCCAAAAGCCCTGTCAGAAGGTCCCTGTGGATAGGTTGACGGCCGAGCGAAAAAAGATTTTCGCGTGATGTTGGAATGATTTCCGCATGGCAACCAAAGTAGGGTTCTATTCCAGTCCAGCGGTCACCCTTGAAGGCATAAACAAAATCCCCGACAAATAGATCGTTTACCCCAGGAGCAGTAGCGATAACCTGACCGATTGACTCGCTGCCAGGCATGATGGGGTAATGAAACACCCTGTTTGATACGGGCTTATTGGTCAAAAGAAGGCGGTCAAATCCTGGCGTTATGGTGCTGGCAATGGTTTTAACCAGAACATCACCCGGATTACTCGCATTATATGCAGCCGATTGCAGCTTAAGTTTATTGGCTTTCTGCAAGACAATTGCCTGCGCTTCCCCTTGCATGGTCATAGGTCAAGTTACTTCTTGAGTGTTTGTATCTCAAAGATTGAAAAGAGCGCTGAGCATCCACGATATTGCACTGATAACCAGTGATCCCGCTACCGCCCACCAGAAACTGTCAATGGAAAACCCGCCGACAAGCGAAGCAGACAGTTGAAGCAGAAGAGCGTTGATAACCAGCAGAAACAACCCCAGTGTTACAATAATAAACGGTATTGAAAAAAAGACCAGCACAGGTCTAACAATAGCATTTACAAGGCCGAGAACCAGCGCAACAAGAATTGCTGCACCAAAACTTTTTATATGAATGCCGCTAAGGATATGCGCCGTAGCATAGATCGCCAGAGCATTGATTAACCATTGAATCAGGATGTTCATCATCGTATTCTCCTTGCTTAAGTTCGCACTCGTATCTTATATACAATGTAGTAAAGTGAAATTTAATAGACGAATCTCACTCCCTGTCGAGATCATAGAAGTTCTTGATTTCCAATGGTTTATAGGTGTCGGTATCTTTTCATAACAATCGGGCAGATTTACCGGTTTCACTCCCCATTTATTTTTTGATATATGCGTTGAGGCCTATGGTCACCGGTTTGCCTTCAACCATCACAGAGGTAACAGCATTGCCGCGTGTACTCGCAACAACAAGCGTTTTCCCTGACGACGACGGGGTAGGTGTTTCCAAATCAATCTCTATACAAAGCTTCCCGTTTTTAATTTCGACAGTCATAGCCATGGCGTTAGGTTCCTTATGAGTTTTGGGTGATTGAGAACGTTTGAATATAGTGAAAAGAGAACAGGAACTCCATGCAGCCAGGAGGTATTGCACCAACCAAAACCTCCCATTCAAACGTAGGTTGGGGTGATTCCTGAACCCCGACAGATAAAGCCTGCAATATCTTTTGTTTCGCGAGCTGTTATTGCAATTGCAGCAGTGCTCCTAAAGCCTTCCACACGAATTGCCAAAATCTCATTTTTTTCGCACTGGGCACTTCTTCAGTCTCCTTCACAGCACCTGTATAACCCGGCAGGTTTTATTTCAGTTTCCTGAAAAAACAAGAGAAGGACAGTGCTGGTAAAGCACTCTGAGCTCTTGATAAGCAGGACTGATTTCTGGTTGTAGATTTTATATTTGTTAAATTAATACTGCGTTTTCGTATTCATGATACATGAAATCAGAATGTTATTTCAAATATCATCTCATTTTCGTCATCCCTGATTCTCTGCAGTTGACAAATCTTATGGTCACTACAGAGTTATAATCAGTTATTCAACATTGCCAATGGTTAAGAAAAATATTTCTTCAGGGAGCAATCGGTCCGACGATACGGTTTCCGCATTGCTTGAATTTCTACCTGATGCGGCTTATCTTTTGGACACGCAAGGCGAGATCATCAACGCCAACACTCTTTTTGCTGCACAATTCGGCAAGCAGCTTCAGGAGTGCATCGGTGCCAATATCTATGATTTGATCGAAAACGTGCTCCAAATCCCGGAACTTGCGGCTTATCACAGAGAAAAGAGTGAAGAAGTTCTCCGCACCGGCAAAAAAATTGTTTTTGCAGATAAAAGGGATGTCAGGAAAGTCTCCATCAATCCATTACGGATTGCGGAAGGTGATGTTCAGAAACTGTTTATAACCATTCAGAATATTTCCGAGCAGAGACGAACTCAAAAGGAACTGCAAAAAGAACGTGAGCTTAAAACAGCACTCCTTGATACGATGCAATGTTCAGCCATCATCTTTGACGGCAATCTTCGTATGATCGTGTGGAACAAGTACGCAAAGGATATGCTTTTCCGCAGAGAGGACACTGACGATCTCAACGTTCAAGCCAGCGATTTTCCTTTCCCTGACGAAATGTGTACTCTCAGAAAGAAAATCACAGAAACAATCGATTCCGGGATCGAAGATAGCAGAGAACTAAAAGTGCATCCTCATGGAGCCCCTGAACCACGATGGCTGCTGACCCGAACAAGCCGCATTTCCATTGATGGCAAACCCTGCGCGCTCTTTATTGGCGTAGATATCACCGAACGCAAACAGATAGAGCTTGAACTCAAGGAAAGCAAGATAAGGTCCAGCTATGCACTGGATGCCGCGCATTCCGGCATATGGGAATGGAATGCAAAAACCGATGAACTGAGCTGGTCTGAACAGGTATGGAAATTGTATGGGTTGAAAGTGAATAGCGCGCGCTTGAACAACCAGCTCTGTGTAGATACCATACTCCCCGAGGATCGGGAGAAAGCATCCTGGATCATTCGTAACGCCCTCAGCAATGGAAGCGCAGCATCTCTCGAATATCGTACCTGTCACCCGGACGGCTCCGTTCACTGGCTCACATCACGAGGAATGCCCGTGCGCGACGACAATGGCCAAGTGACCCGTTATATTGGAACGATCATTGATATTACCGAACGCAAACAGATAGAAACCGAGCTCATCGAGAGCAGGAATATGCTTACGCAGGCATTGGAAGCCACTCGTGCCGGTATTTGGGAGTGGGATTTGAAGACTGGAGTGAATAGCTGGTCAGACGAGACTTGGCATTTATATGGGCTGGACAAAAGTAATGAGCAACCATCTTTCCAACTCTGGGCCAGTACCATTCATCCGGAGGATCGGGAAATGACAATCCGAACCGTTGAAAATATCTCCCACAACGAAATCGCATTGAATTTAGAATATCGCATCATTCACCCTGATAACTCTGTTCATTGGCTGATGTCACGAGGTATGCCTCTCTATGACGAAGGAGGCCATGCAGTACGCTATATCGGGACTGTTATCAATATCACCACTCGTAAAAGTTTAGAGGAGCAACTGATTGAAAGTCATGCGCGATTCAGCTTCATGCTTGAAAAAAGCAAACTGGGAGGGTGGGATCTTGATCTGAAGGATAAAACCGCACATCATACGCTCATTCATGATCGTATCTTTGGCTATGAATCGCTTCTTCCCGAGTGGACATACCAGATGTTTATTGATCACGTTCTACCCGAAGATCAAAACGAAGTAGAGAGATCGTTCCAGTCAGCAGTAGAGAACGGGAGCGAGTGGAATTTTGAATGCCGGATTCGTCGCACGGATGGCGAAATTCGCTGGATTTGGGCGGTTGGCGGCTTTCATCACGACCATGCCGGAAAAGTGAATAGAATGTCTGGCATTGTGACAGATATCACCGAGCGCAAGCTCCTGGAGGAGGAGAGAGCGAGCCTGCAGGTGCAGCTTCATCAAGCACAGAAAATGCAGATGGTTGGCCAACTTGCAGGAGGCATAGCCCACGACTTCAACAACATGCTGATGGTGATTCTCGGCCACACCGAACTGGCGCTTTACCGTAACGATAGCTCGTATGAGGATCTTAAGGTAATAGAGAAAGCAGCAACCCACTCAGCAGAACTGACAGGTCAGCTCCTTGCCTTTGCCCGAAGGCAGACGGTATCGGTCCAGATATTTGACTTGAACGACTCAATTGAGAAGATGCTCTCTATTCTGAGGCGTTTGATCGGCGAACACATTACGATTATCTGGACACCCAAGGTACAAAATGCTCTTGTCAAGCTTGATCCATCGCAGATCGACCAGATACTTGCCAACCTTTGTGTCAATTCCCGCGATGCCATTTCGGGCAACGGCACCATCACCATCGAAACGAGTGCAATCCATGTTGATAAGGCTCGGATTAATGCCGGGCACCCCTGCGCCAAACCGGGCGATTATATAACGCTGAGCATCACCGATAACGGTCATGGCATTGATACGCAGCATCTGCCTCATATTATCGAGCCATTTTTTACAACCAAAGATGTTGGTAAAGGCACAGGCATGGGTCTTGCAACAGTCTATGGTATTGTCAAACAAGGCCGCGGTTGTATTAATGTCAAAAGTGAAAAAGGCAAAGGAACCACGTTCATCATTTACCTGCCGTTGCAGCGAGAACAGACGCTACCGGTAGATGGAACCATTGAGGAGCCTGTGTTGCCGCAAGGAAAAGGAATGATCCTGCTGGTTGAAGATCAACCTGATATTCTGCAACTCTGCAGCAAAATTCTTGAACACAAAGGTTACACTGTGCTTGCAGCCTCCAGTCCACTGGAAGCGATACAACATGCCGAGCAAAAGAGAGAGAATATTGATCTTCTGGTGACGGATGTAATTATGCCGGAGATGAACGGCAGTGTTCTCTTCAAAAAAATTAAACCGATTTGTCCGAAGCTTCATGTACTCTATATGTCGGGCTACACAACAGATTTTATTACTCAGCACCTTCAGAGTGACGGGGAGGTAAACTTTATCGAAAAGCCTTTTTCCATTACGGAATTCACGAAAACCGTCCAGGAAATGCTTAAAAACGAGTTATCGTGAGGTTTGTCAATAACGATAATTCGCCTGCTGTCGGCTTTATGTGCTTGCTTCATAAGAGGGATATTACTCTGTATGCTACCAAATATCACTTTTTTTTTTGCGTAAAAACAGCTTGCTCGCTATAATAATTATAGTTACTTTTTTAAAGGATAATCATGTGGCATCATGATAATCTGTAACTATCGTTTCGAGACTTTCGAAGTTGAAGAATGTGCGAACTCTCTACATGCAGTGTATGTATTAAGCACAAACTACAACCTCAAAGGCAATGTATTGCTCTGTCGGTCGCTTGCGTCATCAACAGCAGGTTGAAAGTCGTTTCATGTAAAATGATGTTTCATTTTCCATCGTAACTTAGGGAGTGCTCCCATGGCAAAAAAGTTGAATACCCATAGCTCATCTCCATCTTCAGAGCTACGGCCTCAAGCGGAAGAGCCTCTCAAGACCCAGCATCTCGCCGCTGGCATCTCAGCACTCAGCACTACCTCTGATATCAGCGAGCAAAAACACACTGAAGAAGAACTGCGGCAGAGTAATTCACGTTACCGGAGCCTCTTTCAGAACAAACACAATGTGATGCTCATCATCGATCAGCATGATGGAGCCATTGTTGATGCTAATCCCGCAGCTGCCAGCTACTATGGATGGACCCGTGACGAACTGTGCAGTATGAACATCAAGCAGATCAACCAGTTGTCTGATGAAGAAATACAGTCGGAAATGCAACTGGCAAGCGCCGAATCGCGCAGTTATTTTCTCTTCCGTCATCTCCGGGCTGACGGTTCACTGCGTGATGTGGAAGTATACAGTGGTCCAATTACCATTGAGCATAAATCCCTGCTTTACTCTCTTATTCACGACATCACCGATCGCAAGCGATCTGAGAATCAGCTGCTTGAAAACCAGAAACGTTTTAACCAGGCATTAGAAGCCGCACATGCAGGTGTCTGGGAGTGGAGTGTGAAAACCAATAATCTGATCTGGTCAAAAGAGATATGGCCTCTCCATGGGTTGGAACGGAGCAACGAAAAACCAACGTTCGAGTTTTGGGTAAATACTGTCCATCCTGATGACAGGGATATGGCAATTGAAGCCGTTACAGCAGCCGCCGCAAAAAGTACAGAGTTAAGATTTGAATATCGTGTGTTTGGCACTGACGGTTCTGTTCACTGGCTAATGTCACGAGGTATGCCCCTCTATGACGAACACGGCAATGTAGAGAGGTATATCGGGACTATTATTGATATCACCAGGCAGAAAAATTTAGAGCTTCAACTGGTTGAAAATCAGGCGCGATTCACCTTCATGCTTGAAAAAAGCAAACTGGGAGGATGGGATCTTGATCTTCAGGATCAAACCGCACATCGTACGCTCCTTCATGATCGTATTTTCGGTTATGAATCGCTTCTTCCCGAGTGGACATACCAGATGTTTCTCGATCACGTTATACCCGAAGATCGTTCCGAAGTGGACAGAAAGTTCCAGTCAGCAATAGAGGCCTTGAGTGAGTGGAATTTTGAATGCCGAATTCGGCGCACGGATGGTGAGGTTCGCTGGATCTGGGCGGTCGGCGGATATCAGTACGACCATACCGGAAAAGCGAACAGAATATCCGGTATTGTGAAAGATATCACCGAGCGCAAGGTTATGGAGGAAGAGAGAGATAATCTGCAGCAGCAACTTCAGCAGCGTCAGAAAATGCAGCTGGTCGGTCAGCTTGCAGGAGGCATTGCGCACGACTTCAACAACATGCTGATGGTCATCCTCGGCCATACCGAATTAGCCCTTGACCATCAGGACAGCTCTTATGAGGATCTTAAGGTGATTCAGAAAGCAGCAACCCACTCTGCAGAGCTGACCCGGCAACTCCTTGCCTTCGCCCGCAAGCAGACTGTCGTGGCTAAAGTTCTTAATTTGAATACCGCGATCGAGGAGATGCTCTCCGTATTGCGGAGTTTAATCGGCGAAAACATCACCCTCATCTGGATCCCCAAGGCAAAGAATGCCCTTGTTACGTTCGACCCCTCACAGATCGACCAGATGCTTGCCAACCTTTGCATCAATGCCCGTGACGCCATTGACAGCAACGGCAACATCACCATTGAAACAGCTATAATCCAAGTTGACCAGGCCGAAAGCGCTACCGGCCACCCCTGTACAATACCTGGTGATTATGTTACCCTTACAATCACCGACAACGGACACGGCATCGACAAAAAGCATCTACCTCATATTTTTGAACCTTTTTTCACAACAAGGGAAGTTGGCCAGGGGACAGGTATGGGTCTTGCAACGGTCTACGGTATTGTCAAGCAGGCCAGCGGATTTATCGATGTCGAGAGTGCAGAGGGCAAAGGAACAACTATAAGAATTTACCTGCCTTTGCAGCGGGACCAGGATGCCGCCCTCTGTACCGAAACAGCGGAACCACCATTGCCGCACGGAAAAGGAATCATTCTTCTGGTTGAAGATCAGCCGGATATTCTGCAACTCTGCCGGCAGATGCTTGTTCGTAGCGGATATACCGTGCTTTCGGCAGCCACCCCCAAAGAAGCAATAAAGCTTGCAGAGAAGTATAAAAAAGAAATAGACCTGCTCGTCACCGATGTCATTATGCCCGAAATGAACGGAAGTGATCTCTACCAAAAACTGCAAAGCGTTTCCCAGCAGCTTAAAGTGCTTTATATGTCAGGATACACCGCTGATATCATAAAACCTCACCACACCACTGATGAAACAATAAACTTTATCGAAAAGCCTTTTTCAATCGACGCATTCATAAACGCTATACAGAAAGCACTCAAAGCGAGCCATCGCGAACTCTAGCAACAACCAAAAACACCACCAAATCGACTTCCGATCAATCGATGACAGCGGTATCGATACCATAACAGTTTCCGGCGAGATGATTTTCAATATTTTCGGCACTCTGGCTCAATTTGAGCGCCGCCTGATTCAGGAACGGACCCAGGCAGGTCTTACTGCAGCGAGGGCGAGAGGAAGAAAAGGCGGAAGACCGAAAATCTCGCAGGATGATGCGTACTAGCTTATAGCGAAGAGCATGAGCAAGAATTTGAGCTGTTCCAGTGGAGCATCGTTAACGTCCGGGAAGCAACATACTTTTTCGCTGCATTGAACGTCTTCGCAATCGGATGCATCCGGCTGATAAGGCCAGTACGCTTCAAATATCTGATAGGTCCTGCGGCCCCAGTTCTTGTACCCGGGATTCTCCATGGTCATCCCTTCCGGCGCCATGTAGCCGTCAAGGCTAAGACCGATGTTAACGAATATCTTGCTCATGATTCTCCTTTCATGCCTCTGAATAGTGGCCTGAATTTAGTTGCTTCCTCTATTCGACCAACGACCGGCTGAGTTCGGTGCGCCAATCAGCCGGATTGGGACTAGATTCCGGTCCGACGAGATAGCATTCGTACAGATCGTTTGCTGTCTTGTACCCGTTGGCTTCTATCCACTCTGTGAACTCGTGCCACGCCTCGCTTAGCCCCTCGTAGGGGCCGTGATAGACGGTGCGCACCACTTTGAGCACAGGCCGCTGCCAGGGTTTCACGCGACCGACGGCCGTGACGGGTGCCGACACCGGGACGCAGATGTCAAAATCGAATGATTCTTGCGGCCTCTTCAGGTGATGTGCAAACCACGGTCCTGTCGGACCGATGCCTTGCGCCTTCGCAGCAGCCATCGCCTCGGCGATGCCCGACCCCATGACGTGCTGTATCTCCGAAAATGGCGTCTCGATGTGTATGGTCGCAACGTGTTGAGCGGTTGTCTCTATTACTTGCGGTTTTTCGATCATGTGGCTTCTCCGTTTAATGTTGCGTTAACGGATTAGATAAGCTTTTGTATAAAAGAATGTATCCTGATAGAAAATGCTACACTTGTTATTCCTACTGTCGCTTCGTGGCCAGAACGTGCAACAGACTTAAATATCCTTTTAATATTCAGTTAATTATTAACCACTAACTTGAACGGAGGTCTTCAATGTTTGGCGAAATGGATTTGGTGCTGATTGGTGGCGTAGCCCTCTTATTTTTTGGTCCATCAAAGTTACCTGAACTGATGAAAGGACTTGGAAAAGGGCTACGGGAGTTTAAAAAAGCTCAGCATGATTTTAGTGAAGAAATCAAAAAAACTGCTGATGTGCCAGAGGTAAAAACCACTAAAACCGAATGAGAGGTTTCAGCTCGGGAGCTTACCCCTTTCCTTTCTTTTGGTCTATATTTGATCGTTAAACGCAAGGTCGAAGCGATCAAGGTTCATAACCTTGTCCCATGCGGCCACAAAGTCACGCACGAACGACTGCTGCGAATCGGCGCAGGCATAGACTTCTGCAAGCGCACGGAGCTGTGAGTTAGAACCGAAAACGAGATCAACGATGGTACCCGTCCACTTGAGCTCTCCCGTCGTCCGATCGAGACCCTCCAACACGCCTTCAGTGGTAACGGACTTCTGCCACTTCGTCTTCATGTCGAGGAGATTCACAAAAAAATCATTGGTCAATGTTTCGGGGCGATTAGTGAAAACACCGTGTTTGGAGTGGAGAACGTTCGCATTGAGTACTCGAAGGCCTCCGATAAGCACTGTCATCTCAGGGGCGGTCAGCGTCAGCAACTGCGCTTTGTCAACCAGCAGCTCAGCCACCGATCCTTCCAGTCCCTTACGGACGTAGTTCCGGAACCCGTCTGCTGATGGCTCCAGTACAGCGAATGAATTCGCATCGGTCTGCTCCTGTGACGCATCCATGCGCCCAGGCGAGAAGGGAACCGTCACGTCGTGGCCGGCTTTAATCGCCGCTGCCTCGACGGCTGCGCAGCCGCCTAGAACGATTAGGTCGGCAAGCGAAACTTTCCTTACTTTCCTGCCGCCAGACTCACTGTTGAACTCGCTCTGGATGCCTTCCAGTGTTTTGAGCACCTTCGCCAGCTGTACAGGCTGGTTGACTTCCCAATCCTTCTGTGGGGTCAGACGAATGCGGGCACCGTTCGCACCGCCGCGCATGTCGGAGCCACGGAACGTGGACACTGATGCCCAGGCGGTTGAAACCAGTTCCGAAACAGAAAGACCTGAAGCAAGAATGTTGTTCTTGAGGGAGGCAATGTCATTCGCATCAATCAATGCATGATTGAGTGCTGGAATGGGGTCTTGCCATATAAGCTCCTCGGCAGGAACCTCCGGGCCAAGATAGCGCGTGCGAGGACCCATATCGCGGTGAGTCAGCTTGAACCAGGCACGGGCAAATGCGTCTCTGAACTGATCAGGATTCTCGTAAAACCGTCTTGAAATTTTTTCGTAGACAGGATCAAGTCGCAATGCGAGGTCGGTGGTCAGCATAGCCGGGGAGTGATGCTTCGACGGGTCGTGGGCATCCGGCACTGTACCGGCGCCCGCCCCGCCCTTCGGCGTCCACTGGTATGCATCGGCCGGGCTCTTCGTAAGCTCCCATTCGTAGCTGAACAGATTGCTGAAGTAGTAGTTGCTCCATTTTGTCGGTGTGGGGCTCCAAGTGACTTCCAGGCCGCTGGAGATCGTGTCATCACCTTTACCTGTGCCAAAGCGGCTCTTCCAGCCAAGGCCCTGTTCCTCAATGCCGGCAGCTTCCGGCACAGGACCCACAAATGCCGGATCGCCGGCACCGTGAGTTTTGCCGAAGGTGTGACCGCCAGCGATGAGCGCAACCGTCTCTTCGTCGTTCATCGCCATGCGAGCGAAGGTCTCGCGGATATCCCCGGCAGCAGCAAGCGGATCAGGTTTACCGTTCGGGCCTTCAGGGTTCACGTAAATCAGGCCCATTTGCACTGCAGCAAGAGGATTATCAAGTTTACGTTCGGCGCTATGCCGCTCGTCTGCCAGCCACTTGCTCTCCGACCCCCAGTAAACGTATTCTTCCGGTTCCCAGATGTCCTCACGTCCGCCGGCGAAACCGAAGGTCTTGAGTCCCATCGATTCCAGAGCGACATTGCCAGTAAGGATCATAAGATCAGCCCAGGAGATTTTCCGGCCATACTTCTGCTTGATCGGCCAAATCAGCCTGCGCGCCTTGTCGAGGTTGACATTGTCGGGCCAACTGTTGAGGGGTGCAAAGCGTTGGTTGCCTCTCCCGGCACCGCCGCGACCGTCGGCTATACGGTACGTACCCGCGCTGTGCCATGCCATGCGAACAAACAAAGGCCCGTAGTGGCCGAAGTCCGCCGGCCACCAGTCCTGTGTGTTAGTCATCAGCGCCAGGAGATCCTTCTTCACGGCATTGAGGTCAAGACTCTCGAACTCCTCAGCATAATTGAACTCCTCACCCATGGGGTCGGAAAGTGAGGAGTGCTGGTGCAATATGTTCAGCTTCAGTTGATTGGGCCACCACTCTCTGTTCGACTGGATTCCAGCGATTGAGCCTGTACGGACATCGCCCGAGAATGGACAATTTGCTTCGGCTGACATGGTTATTTTCTTTGGTGGTTTGAAATGCGAATGAGCAAGCCCTTCCATTGTCTTTGTAAGCAGATACGAGCTAAACTATATTTAGTCATAATCTACTTTGCAATTAAATAGTTTCATGTGTTTTTCAAGAAAGACCAGGGATAATGAGATGTCTCATCACTCCAATGAGGGTATCAGCATTAGTAACAAAAGAAGCTCGTCCATGAGAAGAGGCTTTTCTTGTTTACCTTAAAATCTAGAGGTAAGACCAGCAAGAAATGTAGTAGGAGTGGCTACGTTGTTCAGACGCCCTTTTACTCCTATATCAAGATCCAGGTTATCCGTCACGCTGTAACTCAAGCCACCAAGAATATAAACGGGATTTGCTGTGTATGCGTTTACCGCATTGGTATCTATTCCAATATCAGCAGCAGACTTGAGGTTTTTCGTCATGTTGACCTCCGTTGCAATCGATGCATGCCAAAGATTGTGTTGCAGGGTTTCGTTATCCTGCTCCATATTGAATGCATTGTGATAGTAACCAACATTACAATGACAAGCACCATGCTCCCACTTTTCGGTGGCGAGAAGCATCACTCCTTCACAAATCTTGCCTGTTCCAAAACCGTTCGCCTCATTCCCGGATGGAAAAGTAATGCTGGGTTTCAGAGCAAAGCTTAATCCGGCAGGTTTCGATTCGAAAACTCTCCACTTGACTTGGAGCGTCGTATCATTGAACCCATCATAAGAGTTAAACGGACTTCCTTCCCATAGAATGGTATGCCAATTATAAGGCAGGGAGAGAATCACATCAACAGTACCGACAACTCCATAGGTTAGTGTAGTGGTAATCTGCTGGCCGGGATACTGCCGCGTAACTCCTCCTGCATAGTCAACCTCAAGCTGGTATTTGTCTTTTCCCTGAGTTCCGGTGTCATCGGTAATCAATGGGGCAACTGCATAAACCTGAAGTGAGCACAACAGCAAGCCCGATATTATAAGCGCGGCTTTTCTGAACATTATTAATCCAATCGAGGTTTGATTCCCTTGATATCATGGAACGAAACAACACCAAGCAGGTGATCACTCTCATCGGTTATGGGGATAGCTCGAAAGGAATAACGCTCAAACATATCAAGCCCATCGTGAAGGGTTTCATCCGCACTGAGGGTGATGAGGTTATCGGTCATAATCTCGCCAAGCGTCTGCTCCGGTTCAGCGGCAATAAGCTCCCTTAAATCAACAACTCCCTGAAGGATATTTTCTTCATTGACAACATAGACATACATGATCACATCCATGTCACCGGCAACGTCACGATAATTGTTGATAACATTACGGACTATGGTATCATGCGGCCGCTTGATAACCAGCTGGGTGGAATAGAGCATGATGTTTTCATCGTGCTGATCAATCATCTGCTGTACCCGCTGCTTGTTTTCAACGTCAACAAACTCGATAATCTCATCAGCTTCAGAAGCGGGCAATGCCGAAAGAATATCGGCAACCTGCGCAGGACTCATTTCATTGATTAATTCGGCAGCCCGCTCTTTTTCCATTGACCGGATAAGTTCACGCTGCACTCTCGGCTCAACCTCTTCAAGGGTGTCTGAAGCCAGTTCTGGCTCGATTTGGTTGAATACTGCCATACGCTGGCTGCCTTCCAGCTCCTCGAGAATATCAGCCAGATCGACAGGATGGATGTCGTTGATGTTTTCTTTGAGGACATTGAGCTTGACATTGCCTTCAAAGCTACCAATAGTGTCTGGTAATGGTTGCACATAAAGCCATGAAATGCTTCCACCCTCTTTATATCGTGCCAGATAGTTTGCAAGATTTTTAAAGCCCATCCGGCGGAGTATACGAAACCGGTTGAAATCAACATCAGTGACAAAAAGCCGTTCATTCTGAAACAGAAGCTTGACATCATACACCACTTCAACCTCATGGCCATCCATATCAAGTATCTTCTTGTCAAGGATATAGTCTTTCAGAAAAATATGGTTGTCAAGGGGATTCAGTTCATACCCATCAGCACTGGTGATTTCCGAAACAATCTCCGTGTTTGAGATCAGGGTGATTTTATCCCATGGCAGCAGCAGGAGGGGATCCCCATACGGCTGGTGGACCAGCAGGTGGGTAACTTCCGGGACTTTACCAGCGTTTTCCTGTATAACGAAATCTTTAAGCTTGCCGATTGAGCGGGTTTTCAGATAGACTCGGCGTCCAACAATCTCTGTTAGATAAAATTCACGATCCAGTAGAGTGACCATGTTGTCGTGTTTGGGGTTTTTATAAAACCGTGATGAATTTGTAGATCATCAAAAGCACCAGAACAAAGAGGTATATCCTGAGAACCGCAAGAGAGAATTTGACGCCTTTTGACATTTCAATCTTTGGTTTGGCATAGCGCTGGTTGATCTCCCTGATCTTGCTTCTAAACTGTTTGAGCATCTTCATTCCGCTGGTCCCTCTCGGATTACTGGAAAATATTAGGAAAAAGTGCACTGACGCCGTACAACGTCGAGAGTATGATAATTAAAACAACAATGATGACACTGACAGTATTCTGCAACGGGGTATTGGCATACTCACCCATTGTCTTTTTATCGTTGAGCAGCAATATCAAAAAAACCAGTGCAGCAGGCAGCAGAGTCACTGCAACAACCTGAACAAACAGAGTAATGAGCACGAGAGGAGCGCCAGGTATAAGAGGAACAACACCTGCAGTCGCAAGCGTAAGAAAAAATGAAATATAGAACCAGGGCGCTTCCTTTACCTTCGTGTTAAGCGAGTGTGCCCATCCAAAGATTTCACCAAAGGCCCAGGAACTTGCCAACGATATGCAGATTGCTCCCAAAAGACCGGCATCAAACAATCCAATAGCCATGAATGCGCCAACATAATGGTTAGTTTTCATCAGCATTCTGGCTGCGGTGGCAGCGTCATCGATTGGAGCTCCATTCAGGAGTGTCCCGGTTACTATCACGATGAAAATGGCAACGACAACAGTAATGATGGAGCCGATAAAGGTATCAAGTTTGCCCATGTTGATATCCTTTTCCTGTAATCCTTTATCAACAACTGAGCTCTGCTGAAAAAACAGCATCCACGGAGCAATGGTGGTACCAATATTAGCCATCAGTAAAAAAAACAGCTCATTATTGAATCCACCAGGTAGATTGGGAATCAATCCCTGACCTAAAATGCTTGATACTGAAGGGTTGACCATGAAGGCTGCTGGAATATAAATCAGGTTCAGCAGGCAAAAGCCCAAGGCAATCTTTTCCCAAGTCCAGTATCGGCCATTGAGAACAATAATGCTCATAAGGAGTACAACCAGAATTACGGTTATCCATGCCGGGATACCGAAGATGCTTAATGCGGCCGTCATACCAACAAATTCAGTGACCAGTGTCAACCAATCAACGAACATGAGATCAATGAGTGAGAACCATCCCCAGAATGCACCAAAACTCTCAAAAATAGCCTCAGCATGCCCTCGTTTGGTAACCGCACCAAGCCGAACGGTCATTTCTTGGACGTCATAAGCTACAGGGATAAGAAGAAGAAGGAACCATATCAGGTGATAACCGTATTTGGCTCCTGTAGCTGCATAGGTGGTAATGCCACCGGCATCATTGTCGGCAATCATTACAACAAGGCCAGGACCTGCAATAACCAGGTAAACGCGAACGGCTTTCCAGGCTTTTTTAAACCGGAAGTAGAGGAGAGAAAAAAAATCCATATCCGTTGGGTTGGACGTTGACGAAACCCGGCATTGATTATTGAAACTGAAAAGACCTGCATCGACAAAGAGGTGTCTTGTTAACGCCTGATCCTGATGGTCGTATTTGGAAGAAAGAATGCAGGTTATTCATATTTGTCATTCAATCTGGCGGGAATATACAGATTTAATCTCACGATTCAACGTCGTCTTCTTCATTGACGATTCATATCTTTTTTTAATCTCTATGGGTAAATTCCCCGAAGCTTGCTTCGTGAATGAATCGATCTTCTTTGAATTAATACCTCGTAGCTCTGCTGCGAGGATTCTTTATTGTTCTGGAGACTTACATCTTCCGAGTCCCTGAGGTTCGATCACCTGCGCCTCGCTGCCAAAGCCTATGACCAATCGCTTGATAGCATCCAGCGCCCCGACCTTCATTTTCAGAGTCAATGCTCCATTTTCATGTTCTTCGATGACTTGGGTTGGATGCCATCGATGTTGCCTTATCCATTGGGCCTGATATGAGGCGAGGCGGATGGCGATGTCAATGGCCCTGCGTGGTCTAAGACCCTGGCATGTCCGTACACTCCTTGTTTGGGAACCGGGAGATCTCCTGCTTGACCGTCGGTGGCAATATCTGCCGATGGCCCGCATCAGGAAGGCGAGGAGCCGAAGCTGATGATGTACGGGCAGGAGAAGTCAGACTCTTCCATAGTAGCTATGAAGTCGGCGAACAAACCTGTGAAAGCGGGGGCGGAGTTGATGGAGCCAAGGGGGGAGGCCAAGGGGACCACGGAATGGCTGCGCATGCGCCGGACTCAGTGCCGGGAAAGCGTGTCCCAGCGGCTTGACCGTGTGCGGCAAGCAGCAAGGCTCAAGAAGAAGGAACGGTTCACAGCGTTACTGCACCATGTGGATACTGACCTGCTACTATGCGCGTACTTATGGCTGAAACGAAGTGTAGCGGCAGGAGTGGATGGTATGACATGGGCGGACTAGGAGCACAATCTGGAGTCTAACCTCGAAGATTTGCATCAACGCATTCACAGCAACTCCTATCGGGCAAAGCCGTCACGAAGGCAGTACATCCCTAAACCGGATGGCCGACAACGTCCGTTGGGTATTGCTGCGCTGGAAGATAAAATAGTTCAGCGCGCACTTGTGGAAGTACTCAATGCGGTTTACGAACAGGACTTTATGGGTTTCTCGTACGGATTTCGACCAAAGCGTGGGCAACACGACGCGCTGGATGCACTGGCGGTCGGGATCACTCGCACAAAGGTGAACTGGATTCTGGACGCCGATATTAGCAGGTTCTTTGACACGGTTAGCCACGAATGGTTGATTCGTTTCCTCGAACATCGTATTGGCGACTCACGTGTAATTCGCCTGATCAGTAAATGGCTCAAGGCGGGGTTCATGGAAGACGGGGTGGTAACGGCTGCGGAGGAAGGCACGCCGCAAGGTGCGGTCATTTCACCGTTGCTGGCCAATATTTACCTCCACTACATCTTTGATTTGTGGGCAAATCAATGGCGGAAACGCCATGCCCTCGGACACATAATCCTGATTCGATTCGTCGATGATATCGTTGTCGGTTTTGATAACGCTAATGATGCCAAACACTTTCAGACAGCACTACACAAACGAATGGAGCAATTCTCACTTTCACTTCACCCGGAAAAGACTCGATTGCTTGAGTTTGGCCGCTTTGCGGCGGTCAATCGCTCCCAACGCGGAGCGAGAAAACCGGAGACCTTTAATTTCCTCGGATTCACCCACATCTGTGGCCAAAACCACCAAGGCGGGTTCCAGCTTAAACGGAAATCACGCAGTGCCTACCAACAGCAAAAGCATTAACGCTTTTCGACACCACGTAGTGAACCTATGGCGTCGGACGCTTCGCTACCGCAGCCAAAAAGATCGTACACGCTGGGATAGGATTGCACGTATTGCGGATGCATGGTTGCCACAATCCCGTGTCCTTCATCCATGGCCAGGAACTCGTTTTGCCGCCAAATACCCAAGGTGGGAGCCCGGTGCGTGAATCACGCTCGCCGGGATCTGTGCGGGGGGCTCTCAGTAATGAGTGTTCCTACCGCGATAGGAAATTGGTCTGCGAGATGAGAAACTAATTGGTTCCTTTAACTAAAACTGCGAATTGACAAGTTTACGGAGAAGCTATCTGCTCGGCAGACAAACTACTGAAACAGAGAAAAGTTCACATCGTTTTTTCATAGACCGGCAGCCAAATATTTAATATAGACCCAGCGCCTGAAACATTATTAGCGCTAATCATGCCTCCATGTTTACGAATTATTGCGTAGCAAACGCTTAATCCAAGACCCTGCCCCTTGTTGAAGTCCATATTCTTAGTGGTGAAATAGGGATCGAATATTTTCGGGAGGTTCTTAATCGGGATGCCTATACCAGTATCACTAAAGCTAATATGAACATAATCGCCAGGTGGAAGCGTAAGTCCAGACTCTATAGTAACATTTGCAATCTTCGTAGCAACTACCAGTTTACCACCTTGGGGCATGTGAAGTGGACCCCAACCACGAGACAAAAAGGGGCCGAGTTTAAGTTAGTATCCTGACCTGTTCATGCAGCGGAAAGGCACTGCTCCTTTGTTACTCCAGCCAGT
>JAPLFE010000014.1 GCA_026390855.1 Chlorobiales bacterium
TACGGCCACAGCAGATGGCGGCTTATAAGGTAACACCTCAGGAAGTGTCTGCCGCTATTCGGAACCAGAACCTTGAGTCTGCTCCCGGGTCGTTTGGTGAGAACAGTTCTGAGGCTATGCAGTACGTCATGAAATATAAAGGGAAAAATCCCTACCCTGGCGATTATGAACAGATCGTGATTCGGGCCAATCCCGATGGTACACTTCTTAAACTCGGTGATATCGCCCGAGTTGAGTTTGGCGCTTACCGTTATACAGTAGATACTAAGGCAAACGCTCAGGATGCTGTGGTTCTTGCTGTTTATCAATCACCCGGATCGAATGCCAATGAGGTTGAAACTGGTCTTCGCAAGGTTCTTGAAAAAGCATCAGCATCATTTCCGACAGGGGTCAAATACTCCATTCCTTTCAGTTCCAAAAAGGTTGTTGACCAATCGATTGAGCAGGTTCAACATACCCTTATCGAAGCATTTCTTCTGGTTTTTCTTGTAGTATTTCTTTTCCTGCAGGATTTGCGTTCAACCCTTATTCCTGCTATAGCCGTTCCGGTTGCGATTCTTGGTACCTTCTTTTTTATGAACCTGTTCGGGTTTTCCATTAATGTGCTGACCCTTTTTGGGCTTGTGCTGGCTATCGGCATTGTTGTCGATGATGCCATTGTTGTTGTCGAGGCGGTGCACGCCAAAATGGAGCAAAAACACTATCCGGCAAAAGTCGCTACTGTTTCGGCTATGAGGGAGATTACAAAAGCCATTATTACCATTACGCTGGTGATGTCATCGGTTTTTTTGCCTGTTGGTTTTCTACAAGGTTCTACCGGGGTTTTCTACCGGCAGTTTGCGTTTACCCTTGCTATCGCAATTCTAATTTCAGCAGTTAATGCACTGACGCTTAGTCCGGCTCTTTGTGCCCTTTTTCTTCATGATCTTCATCAAGAAGGCAGTGCAGAAAATCACGAAAAGCTGAAAAAATTCGGCTCATTTGGTCATCGTTTTTTTTTAGCGTTCAATACAGGATTTGATGCGTTGAAAAAAAAATACCTTAGCAGTCTGGTTGTATTGATTCGCAACAAAAATCTTACTTTTACTCTGCTTGCTGTGATGATCGGGCTTTCATTCTGGTTATTTAAAACTTTGCCGACGGGATTTATACCTGATGAGGATAACGGTTTTGTGATTGTTTCTGTCACATTGCCACCTGGCGCTTCTTTTGCCCGTACCAAGGCCACCATGGATCGTGCAGAAGTAACCCTGCGCAACACTATGCCTGCATTGGAAAAAGTGATATCGGTTGCGGGTATTAACATTCTTTCTCGAAGCTCCTCGCCATCTTCGGGCCTGCTTTTTATTCAGCTTAAAGACCAAAAGGATCGTGGACCTGATGGTGATATTAAGACTATCCTTACCACAATTACAAAGAAGCTGAGTAACAGGGAAGGATCTTTTTTTGCTCTTGCACAGCCGACCGTTCCGGGTTTCAGTGCTGTTGGAGGTCTCGAATTTGTACTGCAGGATCGAACCGGAGGGCGTCTTGACAAGTTAGGTAATGTTGCGGATGGTTTTATCAGCGAACTGATGAAGCGTCCGGAAATAGGGTTTGCTTTCACATCGTTTAAGGCAACATTTCCCCAGTATGAACTTGAGGTTGACAACGTCAAGGCCGCACAACTTGGGGTCAACGTCAGTGATCTTCTGACAGTAATGCAGGCTTACTATGGAAGTCTGCAGGCATCGGATTTTAATCGTTTTGGTAAGTACTACCGTGTTGTCATGCAGTCGGAATCCATTGACCGTGCTGAGCCAGCATCCATGAAGGGGATTTTTGTGAAAAATAATGGTGGTGAAATGGTTCCGGTCAGTTCAGTGA